>NZ_JAMYOI010000048.1:0-24419 GCF_040319775.1 Mesorhizobium sp. M0870 | reverse complement strand
AAATTGCCCTTGCTGCTCGTCCGGAAGACGCAGTCGGCATGGAGGCTCGTGCCATTGGGGACGCCGCTGCGCAGCACAGCGGGCCAAGCGAAGAGGTGCCACTGATGCCACCGGAACTCGCTCCGCCCAGCTTGCGGGCGGGGAATTCCGCCTCGCCAGAGCTCTTTCCACGAGCGCTCGAGCAAGCCATGCCAGCGCCTGCGAGGGCTGAGGGGACGTCCCCCGCGGTAGATGGTACGCATCCGGTGAAGACCGCAGACGTGCGTATCTGGTGGCCATGAGGACCTGAGCACCGGAGTGCTGGGGTCAAGCTTTCGATGGGGAGACGCGTTGATATTCTTCGAGGAAGAGTTTTTCGATGCCTTCATCGGTGAAGCCAAAATCCCGTCGTCATCGTTGGCACCGTACACCCAGATGACGCCGTCCTCTGGCTCGAGACCGAGGGTAAGGTCCTGGATGAGCGCTTCGCTGACGCCGAGGTCCCTGGCGACACGTTCGCCGGTGTAGACGTGATGCACCTTATTGCGCTGCATGATCAGGCCGCCGCTGGTTGGGTCCGCAGTTTTGCGGATATCCAATTCCACGGCAGCAAATCATCGATCCGATGGGCCGGATAGCCCTGCGCTCCAAGACTTCGGTTCGCGCGTCGTAGACGGCGAGATACTCGTAAAACCGGCGGAGCACGCCATGACGAGTGACGCGGCTGTTCGCGGCGCCGCTGGAAGACAGCGCGAAATCCAGCGCCAATGTTCGAGTGGCGGGCCCATCGAACTGAGCGCGCTCGATGTAACACTCGGCTTCTCGCGGAGGAATCGGGCAAAGGCGGTCATGCCACGCCTCCTGGAAAGGGGAGTGCGACCTCGGCAAGTTGCGAGGTCGCGACCTTTAGACTAGGTACAGCGCCGTTGTGTTGATGCTGCGGTGTCCCAGGAGATCGGCGACCTCGTTGATCGGCCTTCGCTGCTTGACGAGCTGGGTGGGTGGGCGCGGCCACCGGCGCCAGCTATGGCGAGAAGAACCCGCTGCGGCTCGCCCAGCGCAATGGCTACCGCGACCGGGACTGGGAGACGCGGGCCGGCACGGTCGAGCTGCGCATCCCGAAGCTCAGGAAGGGAAGCTACTTCCCAGGTTTCCTCGAACCGCGCCGCATGGCCGAGAAGGCGCTAACCGCCGTCATCCAGGAAGCTTATGTGCAAGGCATCTCGACCCGGTCGGTTGACGACCTGGTCAAGGCCATGGGTATGAGTGGCATATCCAAGAACCAGGTCTCGCGGCTGTGCGAGGAGATCGACGGGAAGGTGAAGGCCTTCCTCGAGCGGCCGATCGAGGGCGATTGGCCATACCTGTGGATCGACGCCACTTACCTGAAGGTCCGCCGCGGTGGGCGGATCGTCTCGGTCGCCGTTATCATCGCCGTCGGCGCCAACGCGGACGGCCGGCGCGAGGTACTGGGCATGGAGATTGGCACCTCGGAGGCCGAGCCGATCTGGACAGAGTTCCTGCGCAAGCTGACACGTCGCGGCCTGCGCGGCGTCAAGCTCGTCGTCTCCGATGCTCACGAAGGCCTCAAGGCGGCCGTCACCAAGGTGGTGTGCGCGACATGGCAGAGGTGCCGCGTCCACTTCATGAGGAACGTGCTGGCCCATGCCGGCAAGAGCGGCCGCAGGGTCGTCTCAGCCTTCATCGCCACCGCTTTCGCCCAGGAAACGCCCGAGGCCGCGTCCGTACAATGGCGCGCCGTCGCCGACCAGATCCGGCCGAAGATGCCGAAGCTGGCGACAATCATGGACGACGCCGAGCCCGACGTGCTGGCCTACATGACCTTCCCCAAGGAACATCGCACCAAGCTCCACTCGACGAATCCGATCGAACGTCTCAACGGCGAGATCACGCGGCGCACCGAGGTCGTCGGAATCTTCCCGAACGACGATGCGATCGTGCGCCTCGTCGGCGCAATCCTGCTCGAACAGAACGATGAATGGGCAGTGCAGCGGGCCAGATATATGACTCTGGAAACGATCAACCAGATGAGCGATGATCCCCTGATCAGCCTGCCAGCCGTGGCGCGCTGATCAGCCCGGCCCATGCCGGAGAGCACGGCGACTAATGCCGCCAGCTACACCACGCCGCGGGACACGATCTTTGGCTGGCCCGAAAAGGGTCAGGGCGGCTCCGCCACGTAATCTCGCCCGACGCATAATGCAGAGCGTTTTTAGCTTGGCATCGCGCTGCAAGGCGGGTGGCGAGAGTGCGCTGGGGTGGATCGCGACGGTGAGCTAAAAACGTGTTGGACTAAGCCGCCGGCCGGGCGAGATGCTTTTCGCTCGAGCCGATCACCCAGTGACCCAGAGCGCCAAGGCTGACAGGAATGCCCGCGCACTCGAAGGCCTGCGCCAGGCGGTAGAGCGGTGTGCCATCGACGTATTTGTGAACGAGCGCGAAGGCCAGTGTCCAAGCCGTGGCGATGCTGCCCGGCAAGGGTTGCGCGGGCATCGGCGCGGTCACGACCGGCGTGTTGATGCCGGTACGGTCGCAATGACCGCAAGCATATTTGAACCGCACATTCTGCACGACCTTCGCCTTCACCTCGATATGAAGTTGCTCGGTAACGGCCTCGCCCATGCGATGCATCTGGTGACGGCAGCAAGGACAAGCCTTCTGATCGTCGGGAAGGTCATACTCGACGCGCTCGAACAAGGTGTCCACCTATTTTGGTGGACACCTCATGCATCAGAGCACCCAACAGCAAAAGGTGCGGGGAAATTCGCGCTTACCTTGTAGGCATACCTCGCCTGTCGCTTGCGCATCATGTGGATCATCTCGATGCCGGAGAGGATAACCACGTCGCTCGCATGCGACTTGAAGACGAGCATGGATCGAATGCGGCGCTTGATACGCCGGTGATCCTGTTCGATCCGATTGTTGAGATGCCGGCTATTGCGGATGCGGATCGGCTTCAGCGGTCGCCGCGATCGCTGCCGCAGCCGGCTTTCAGCATCGCAGGAAAGGATTGCTTCGTAATTGGTCTGGCTGCCGTCGATGATGATGCGCTCCGGCCGGCCATGGCGCGTCAGCGCCTTGCGGAGGAAGCGTTGGGCCGCCACCAGGTCACGGTTTTCGCTGAAGAAGAACTCGACCGTGTCACCGAGGCTGTCGATGGCGCGGTAGAGATACATCCATGGCCGCGGACCTTGATGTACGTCTCGTCCATATGCCACTTGCTGCCGCCGCACGCTTGCGCCGGTTGAAGCGCTCCAGCAGCTGCGGCGAGAAGTGGGCGACCCAGCGATGCACAGTGGAGTGGTCGACCTTCAAGCCGCGCTCGGCCATCATCTCTTCCAGATCGCGCAGGCTCAGAGTGCAGTACCAGCGCACGCACAGCAGGATCACCGACTGGTCGAAATGCGACCCTTGAACATCACGTGCTCCTCCACAGCTGAGGCGTTTTTCTTGCCATGCTCGCTTACCAAAAGGTTTGCGACAGAGCCGTTCGAACCGCATGCCGACACCATCGTCAAGGGCGGCCGCGATGTCGATTATGGCCACAAGCTCAACCTGACGACGGGCAGGCCAGTCTGTTCTTTCAATTTAGACCCACTATGCGGATGCCGCCTCAGTCAGTTCAAGAAGGTAACCAATGCCGCGCACGGTCGTGATCCGTGGCGTTGCACCTGACCTACTCAGGTGTCCACGTAAGCGATAGATTCCGACTTCAAGCGCGTTGGCAGATACCTCGTCGTTGAATGAATAGAGGTGATCTTCCAACTGCGCACGAGGCACGATGCGGCCTGCACGGATAAGCAGATGCTCTAAGATACATAGTTCGCGGCGTGCGATCTTCAGAGGATGACCCGAGACGGAAACCTGTCGGCCGATCGGGTCGAAATTGAGATTGCCAAATACAACGATGGGGTCGGTCACCTGTGTCGACCGGCGCAGAATGGCTCTCATTCTGGCGATGAGCTCATCGAAAGAGACGGGCTTGAGCAGAAAGTCGTCCGCGCCACCGTTGAAAATCGCAATTCGCTTCTCGAGATCGTTGATGCTACTCATAATGAGGGTCGGAACTGAATGCCCGTCGCTCCTTAGTTGTCTCAGCCAGCCCAAGCCATCGCCATCTGGCAGAGCCAACTCCAGCAGGAGAATTTCATAGGTTGCGCAACAGAATGCCCTCGACGCCTGTTCCAGGTTGCCAACTACATCAACGGCAAAACCGCTATCCCCGAGCGCAGCTCGCACGGCGCGCGTAAGATCCACGTGATGATCAATGAGCAGCGTTCGCATTTCACGTCCTATCAAGGTAGGACAGGTCACCGTCCGCTGTAAGACCGGGGCGACAGCAGAAGTCGCGCAACTCTTCGTAGTCTTCGTAACGCTCTTTCCGATGGGTGATCGCGGGAGAATGCAAGCCGCACGCCTGCAATAGTCGGGGATGGAACACGTGAAGACCTGTTGACGGGCTGAAACCGTCGGTCGGCCAGCCCACAATGCCACCGACTCTGCCTGCGATTTCTCTGCGCATCGATCCTCCTATATGGGTTGCGTCGCAAACTCCAGCTGAGGTCGCAAGGGCAGGTTGCGGCTTTGTTCATTGAGAGGACCCCCTAGAGGCAACACCGGGAGGATTCCCTGTATAGCACTTCCCGATTTACCAATCGGTCATTCCGAACCACGTTCGGCGGCTTTGAAGACGCTCATTGAGCGCGGCTAGGTAAATCAAGGGTACGACCTGCCGGGTGTCGATGCCGCTTTTGAAGCAGACATCGGCACTAGCTCGCTGAGCGTCGCCCGCGCAATTCAGCGGACGCGCTCGATACACCCAGTCGAATCGTGCCGCAGCTTGCCGCGCCGACAGGGCGGCCGAAGAGTTCAGGCTTGTGACCGAAGGGCTACGCCCAGTCGTCCTCCCATAATCAACCTCGGTCAAATCAAAGTGACGTTGAATCTGAACAAGTTGCGCCATCATATCACAAACGACTTACCGATCCCCGACGTGCTCTAGCCTTAGTGCTTGTTAAGAAGATCGGCTACTGTCTCTCCGCGTCGCCGGGCATCGGCGGCGAGCCACACCTCCCCCACCTCATACACGTCGCCGTGGGTACGGAACGGCACAATGACGTCAATGGCAGCCGACAGCAGATCAAGAAGCGTGTGGTCTTCCACAGCAGCTCCTTGCGGGCTGCTCTTGACGAGTGAAAAGAGCTTTTTAAAGCCTTGGACCGGATCCGCCCCATGAATCGTCGATATTGATCCCGCATGGCCGGAGACGACTTCGCTAAGGTAGGCCCAAGCAGCATCATCGCGCATCTCGCCAAGCAATATTCGATCAGGGCGCATGCGCAAGCTGGCTTGCAACAGTTGCTCGGCTGTCACCGCACCTACGCCTGCTCGGTCCTTCGGATAGAGTAACCGGACATGATTCTCGTGCGGGATTGCAAGTTCGAGCGTGTCCTCGATACTTATGAGCCTCTCTTGCGGGGGTATAGCGTTGATCAAAGTCTTGCTCATTGTCGTTTTGCCGCTACCAGTAGGTCCGCAAAGCAGCATCGTGAGCCGCCCGCAAACGCACGCTCGCAAAAATTGCTCCAAGTCACCATGGTCGTAGTGCTGAAGAATCGTTTCGTCCTGCCGCTCTTGGCGCTCCTTTCGCGACCGCCATTGATTCCAACGCGAGTATTCGTAGCGAGAAGAAACTTCCTTGAGTTCGGTCACACGACTTGAGGGACGCCGTATCGTCAGGCTTATTGTTCCTGAGGGAACAGCGGGCGGCAAACAGATCTGCAGCCGCTCTCCGTTCGGCAGCTCAGTAGCACAGAGGGGGCTTTGCGGTCCGACATCTTGCTTGCGCAGCGCTCCAGCGAGGATCGCGATGTCCTCCAGATCGTCATAAGATAGCGGTAGCGGATGTTTGGTGAAAACGCCGGCCTGTCGGACAAAGGCTTCCCCAGGCCGGTTGATAGCGACCTCTTCGGTCCTTGGCTCCTCAAGCCATTTCAGAACAGGGTTGAGAAGCAAACGCAATTGAGGGTCAGCCTCCGGTCGCATTGTTGTCTCTCCGGCGTTGGCGATGTTGGGGGGGGGCTGGCGCCACGGCGGTCGCTCTAAGATCGTATACATCTGAGAAATCGAGGTCCCGAGCCACAAAGATGGATACAGCATCTCCCTGGTTTTTCTTCAGAGTTGGCGGAACGTTGATCGTTGCTCTAAGGGTCGTCTCAACGGCTTGTCCGGCGTTGCTCTGGAAGCTGTTGATACCGCTTCCTCCACCTGAGCTGCCAGCGTATTGACCGGCGGCCTGAAACGCGCCTTGAATGACGCTCATGAGCATTGCTCCGCCAAAGCGCTGCCAGAAGTGATTATCCACCGTGCCAGGCATTCCGGAGCGGCCGAGCTCGTCAGCGCCCGGCGATGCTAGCGAAACGAGGGCATGGTCAGGCGTTTCGATGCGCGTCCACAGCACGAAGACACGCGCATCCCCCTGTTGGAGACCACGCTGGATCTCGCCAATCACGGTCGTCCCGCGATCCAAAAGCACCACGTTGTTGGTGGCGCCGCGGACGTCTTTAGGTAAGACGCACTTCACATAACCCGGTAAATTTGTGTCGACTGCCGTTTGCAAAATGCAGGGGATGATCGTTCCTTGAGTAATCACGAGATCAGGGTGCGGCAAAAGTGTGGCCCGGCTTGGCTCCTGTATATCTGGCTTCAATCGCGCCGACAGATCGCCAGCGTCTGAAATCTCATCCGAGGTCACGGGAGCATCCCTATGGTTGTCTTCGCTCCGCTGACCGTCGTTGGGCATTTTACTGCTGCCACTGTAGGCGAAAATTGGTGTTTCCTCCGGCGGCGGATCAGCTGAAGTCGGCGTGGATGGCGCAGGATCTCCTGCCTGCGCCGCCTGTACGGCTGCTGGAACTTCGGGAGCAATCTCAATCGGCACGGGGCGGAATGGTTCGGCGTCGGCGACAATTGGAGGTTTTGGCTGAGTTGGTTCGTCTTGTGTGCTGGTACGACCTCCGAGCCAGATGAGTGATAGAGATGAGATGAGAACAAGAGCAGCGACGGCCAACTTCTGCAATCCCGAAACATGCCGGCGGGCCGGCTCCGAGACCATCGATCCGGAGGCATGGACATCATGTCCCGACTGTGGGCCGGTTTCATTCATCGGCCGAGCCTTTCAAAACGCGCCACACGTCGGGTGTCACTGTACCGGTCCCTGGCGCTCGTCCCACAGGGTCATAAGCCCTGTTGAAAATGGACAAGACCGTATTGCCATCTCTCAGACGCCATTCCCGGGCGACTGCGGATACTTCAACATAGTCCCCTTTGACCGTGTAATTGGCAGCGGCTTCCTTGCCGTCGGGATTGATAATGTAGAGGGAGGGTATGCGGGAATTGCTTGCGAAGCCAAATACGGTGGTAAAGCCATTATCGAAAACTTCCAGCGGCGACAGCGATCGATCACCCTTTGCGACGTAGTGAAAATTGCTTTCGTCCGGACTGGTAGTTGCGGCGGGCCGATTCAACAAATCCTGAACTCTCTCGTCGCGCAGCACTTTCGCCCGGGCCTGACCAAGAATCGAGCGCCTTTCTGCGTCCTTTCTCCGAGCAGCAGCCTCATCAGCAGGATAGGTGAACTGCACACTGTAGTATAGGTCAGGTTGCTGCTCATCGAGTTTTGGCATCGCTCTCGTTGAAATACTGAAGACGTATCTCCGTGTACCGGACTCACTCTCGGCCAGCACGATGACCGGCTGCGGCGGGAGCATCCGGCTAGCCTTAAAAAAGAGATAGTTGGCGCGCGGGAGCGCAGCCAGGTCTTTGCTATTGGAAACGGCCACGGCTGCGACTGTCTCGTTGGCCGCGAATGTGACAACCAGCGTTGCCCCCACTGCGGTAGACAGGCGCACCACTTCGTCAGGACGGTAAGCCAGGTAGCGCATGCGCGCATCATGCTTGCCGGCAAGTGGTGTGTCTTCCGCGGACGCTTCCATCGTTAAGAAGAGTGAACAGACCAGCGCGAGAAACGCTCTTTTTGTCATGGCTGCACATAGCCCAGGTTCGATACGCTATCTTCCGAGCTTTGATAGGAAGTGATGAGTAGACCTCCCGGATTGGTGAGCCTCGATTGCCCAGGCAGACCCGTCAAGCGCTCGTAGCGGATGGTAGCTGTCCAGGTGGTCACTATCGGCATCTGCCCATCGACAACAAGCGTACGTTTGTAACGGATCTGTTGAACGTCCGGACTGATGTCGTTTGAAGAAATATGCCCGACCTCGAGCTTGCCGCGCTTGCCGACCGTGACTTGCGGCGAGGTGGGATTCGGATAGTTGAAGAAATCTTGATATTGCTGTCGCACAGCCGGCGCGCTGAAACTGGATACGAGGTCATAGGCGTATTGGGCCGTATCTGCTGTGTACCCCTCGCGCAGGCGTACATATTCCCACAGCGAAGCATTTATGACGGCTCGGTCTTGGGTTGCCGGCAGTCGAGACACTGACACTTCGCTGTCGACGGTCCCATCCGGCCGGACCCAGAGGAACACAGGTACGAGCTTGGCCAACGGGACCATGGCAGCGATGGTAAATGCCTGGGCAACATTTCCTAGGACCGCCGCTGCGGCAAAGGCGATCAGGGCCTTTGACAGGCGCCGCGCAGACTTCGCTCGTGACGTTTGAAACGCTTCCACCTTCTTATAGTGGGCGGCTAGCGTTTCTCTCTCCACCAGAAGGGCATGTTCAGGAAATTTCACTTTGGCTCTTCCGCGCATTCGACCTGAAGATCCTCAGGGGTGGTTTCCCATTGTCCCACGTTCAGTTGGAATGGGGCACCCGCGCACGTCGCAAGCCCATGGCTCGTCTTGCAGGCGGCCAAAGCGAGGATTGACAGAAGTAGGCAATATTTCATGTTTTTGGCACCGAGCTTGTCGATTGATTAACCACCCGCCGTTTTGGCAAAGTGGCGATTGAGGCTGTTAAGAGGTCGGTTCGCACCTCCCCAAGAGCCGCCGGCGATGCTGCTGGCGATCGTCGGAAGCGCGACGATCAGAGCGTCACCAGCTAGGAAAAGCATGTCGAGCTCGTAAAGCCCGATGATCTTGGCTGCTGTCGTGCCCGAGAATTTGATCATCAAAAGCATGGCTGCCAGCGAGACTGCTTCGGCAGCGATTACTATCGTTGCAACGATGTTGAGGAGGAGAAGCAGCAGCCCGTACGAGAGCAGTTGGCCGATCCATCTGGTGGCTATGTCTCGAGTGTGATCAAAAAGGTAGCCTACAAGGACCAGGGGGCCGATCGTCAAGAGCACCTTCGTCAGAATTCCAACGGCATCGTAGATCTCGAACGCTGTCCACAGCGCGCCGTAGAAAATCCATTGCGCTCCCTCGAAAGCAAGTATGTCCTGGCCGTTCATAGGCCCAATTTCGGAAGCAATCAGCTGAAAGACATACTGGCTTGAAGCAAACATGAGATCGAGCTTCTGGGGGATTCCGATGAAGGGCAAGTCGCTGCCACTGATGTCGTGAGCCAACCTCGGAATCGTTTCGTCGAAAAGCGCTTCAATGTACTGCTGATAGTTGGCCTGCCCTAAGATAAGGGCGACGACAATCGACACCATGATTACGCGCGAGATACCCCCGCGCGCATCGACTTGACCACGCATGACCAGACAGCCTTGGATTATTATCCAGAGCGTGACACACGCAACCAGAGGCGCACTGACCGCCGCTTGGACGTTTTCAAGCACTTTGTGCAGCCCGGACGTGAAGGCCCCATGAAAGATCGTGTGTATAGTCGTGAATGGCGCGGGAATTTTGAAATTCATGGCGTGAGCCTGATGTGTCCCTGATCAGCGCAGCTGAGCCTGATGAACTCAGCGTTCACGGGAGGAGGTCAAAAATGCGAGCGGTGTCCCGATGTTCGCGACGCTGCGTGGCGGCCTCCTCAGCGGCGTGAAGGCTCCCTTGTGCAGTGGCCATAGTCAGCAGACTCGTGGCCTGGGCATTTTGGATCATCGCATCGTGAATCTGCTTGAGGACCAGACCGTTGGTCACGGTGGCCTGCATAATATTTCCCGAGCGGGAAAGCTGACCAAGCGTGCCGGCGTTATCCTTAAGGCGCTTGTCCATCATGCCCAAAGTGTCGGCTGCAATAGCTGCGGCATTGGCGGCCCCAGCGATTTGTCCCTTTAACAGTTTCGCTTCTGAATCGTCGCCCGTGACTATCCGATTTGGGTCCTCCGCAATGTTACGGGCGATAATCGAAGCTGGCGCCCGAGCATCAAACATCTGCTCCTCCAGCTTATTGCTCGACGGGTAATGATTTCCTTGGTTCAGTGAGCTTAGCACTCCCGTGACAGCGAATGACGAGGTTAGCATTGTCACCATTTCGATCGTCGTAGCGAGCGTCTCGATTGACCTCTCAAGGATCGCCGCATTGGAAATCGCTGTTAAGGTCGATTGTGTTTCTGTTACAGGGTCGGTGACGATCCATTGCGACCGGGCCTGTCCGTGAAGCAGAAGGGAAGCAGCAAGGGTCGTTACTGCAAGTTTGGCAAGTTTCATGAATATTCCTCCGTCAGTCTTGAACTTCATGGTACCGGGCCATGAACTTGTCGAGCCACCCACTTGGGGCGTCTCCGTGCTGGTTGCGAAGCTGGTCGGCAAAGCGCACTGTGTTGGCCCGCCCCGAGAGTACGGCTACGTACTCGCGCATCTGCCCAAGATCGAATTCGCAAACAATACTCCCGCTATCGCGCTTGAGCAAAAACTTGCGGCTGCCGATTGCCATTCCCTGGCGGATTGCCTCGAACTCCTGCGCAGTGCACTTCAAGCCATCGACATACGCAGAGCGGTCCGCCGTCGGTGATGGGTAGAAAATTTTCGTCATACATTGCGCAACGAGACTAGCTCCGAGAGGCGATTCCAGAACGTGTTCAGGCTGCTGCGTTGCGAGTATCAACATGCCGTTGTTTTTGCGGACCGTGAGCAAGAACTTGTCGATAACGGCCGAGAATTGGGGGTTGAGTAGATAGAATCGAAATTCGTCGCAGCTCATGACGAACCGACGACCATCGACGATAGCGCCCACTCGATGCAGAAGGTATGCGGCGGCCGGTGCACAGACCTCCTCATATTCCAGGAGCTGCGTCATGTCGAAGCCCGTAATGGAGGCATCCAGCCTTACTTCGTCCACGTCGCCGTCAAAGGCCCATCCAAGCGCCCCCCCTCTACACCACCGCTGCAGCCGTGCTCCTGCGCCCTCGGAGGGGCTGTGCAATAGGAACTCGCGCAGGCCCGCAAGTGAGCGCATAGGGGGTTCGAACGAAAGCTGACGAACAATGCCGCGTTCCAGCCGACGGCTTTCCTCCGGCGAGATCGGACCACGGCCGTCACTCTCGATCAGGGCCATCAACCACTCGCGCAGAAAGTCCCGAGAGGCGGAGGTGTTGTCCAGTCCACGCAGAGGGGCCAAGCCGCTCGGAGCGCCTCTGCGCAACGCAAGATATGTCCCTCCCGTGGCTCGCACCAGCAGTTCACCACCCCGATCCTTGTCGAAGAAGACGATCGCACCATTGCGATCGACCAAGCTTTGCTCAAGCATCGCGAGGACAAAGGTCATCAGCGTCGTCTTGCCTTTGCCAACGGGCCCGAATATTGCCGTCATGCCGACGTCATTCTCATGGGGGATGTAGTCGAAAGAAGTTCCACCGTTTGTGCGAAAGCGCGCAACAGCATTGCCCCAGTGGCCGGAACTGGAACCGCTTGGGAAGTTCTCAAATGAGACGAGCCCGGCAAAATTGTGTGAGGTGATCGCCCCCGGGCGCGTGCGCCACCTGTTGTTCCCCGGAAGTTGGGACCAATATGCGGCCTCCATGCCGATGCCCTCTTGGACGATAACGGCGCCCGCGTCGGCCAGCCGTGCGCGGGCACTTGCTGCGCGATCTGCAAGGCTATTGAGGCTGTCGGCATAGACGCACAGGCTCAGATGATGCGAACCCATCACGAATTCGTTGCTTGCCAGTGCGTCCTCTGCCTCGGCAAGTTCATTGATCTGGGTGAGAGCCTTGTCGCCGGCACTCGTCATCTGGCTGGACTTAAGGCTTAGTTTGGCATGAGCTTGCGGGCGAGTGAGGAAGGAAAAGCTCTGGCTCAGGACAAGCGGGAAGTTGGCGGACAGCAAGGAATTTAGCATGCCCGGCCGCGTCGTCGCCGGATATTCACGGAACGAAAACAATGATCCGACGGAGCTATCCCCGGGCCTTCGAATCTCAAGCGCCCGCTTCCCGCAGATGACCTGGTCAGTGTAGATCGAGGCGCCAAGTGAGCCGGTAACCATCGGAACCGGAAGAAACCGGCAAGTCATCATGAGCCGAAGCGCCTCGCCGATTTCCGTGAAGAGCACGTTGCCTTTCTCACGAATACCCAACCGGCGCAGACCGTAACCGCCGAGTGCGCCAGCAATGATGTGCCAGAGGTCTTCCAGGCTCCGCATTTGGGTGGCTAGATCGTGCTCATTCCGTCTGCGGGACTTGGCAATCCGCAAGCCGATCTTGCCGATTGCGGTGCGGGGGGACACGATCAAAGTGAGGAAGTGATCGTTGCGAAAGAGCTTTCCCGACAGCACACGACGCTCGTAGGCCTCGCTCAGACTGCCAGCGAATGCACTTTGAAACCGGCGCGGCGCCGGCGCCGGCACATCGTTGTGTCTCACAAGATGAGCGTATATCGAGACATTGTCATCGGCGATGTTGCGCAAGAGAGTGTTGAACGCGCGGCAGCGCGAGTTGCGCATCTCAGCGTCTTCCAAATCAAAGGGCACACCGTTCACATGTGCCATGGCCATGATCGATCCGTCTTCCAGAAGGACAACCTGATCGCTTACGTGACCAACATACGGAAGGTAGATCTCGCCAGACCTCTCGGTCCGGCCGCTGGCGCCGAACATTACACCATTCCTCTTCCGCGTTTCGGCACTCTGATCGGATTGGCGCTGACGCTTGCGCCTCCCCAGACCGGCCCGTCCACGCTTCTGCCGGCCGTCTGCAAATAGAGCAGCACGACGCTTGCCGCGTTATAGTCACGCTCAACAACCAGCCGTGCTCCGAACCAGAGTGGCGCGAGAACGATTTCGTAGAGCGGGTTCTGAAGGATAATGATAACAAGCCCAGCCAACATCATGAGCAATCCGGCCAGCGTCAGCGGCACCCCCAGAAACAGTGCGGGGCGCGTCGCCGCCACATAGAGGGTGCTCACTTCCAACCGGTCGCTCATCAGCCACCGCCTATGAGCGCCTTGCCCAGGAAGCTGGCCCCGAACATGATGACGATCCCTCCAACGACACCCGCAACCAGGCCAAGTGAAGCACGACCGAACATCCAAGAGATACCGATGGCTACGAGCCCGAGCACGGCCAGTGATTGTCCAAAGGGCCCAAGTATGAACGTGCAGATATTCTGGACCATCTTGGCAGGATCCGTCCCTCCGGTCACCTGAGCCGCGGCTGGCCCGCTGTAGAAGACCGTCCACGCCGCGCCTGCAGCAGCGGCCGGTACATATTCAGCCGCCATGCGCAGCATGGAAAAAGGCGAAGGAACACGCGTTTTAAGCGCACGAAGTATCTTGAGTGGCGTCATCATTGCATCTCCATGTTTCAATCGAATACGAGTTTGTTCGGGTTCGAGGGTTCCCGTGCTTTCGCAGCCTGGCTGCCTGTCGGATCGGAGGGATCGGCCCCGGAGCGGTCTGGCTGATACGAGCCCCAGATGTCCCAAGAATCTTGGTTGGGCTGCTTCTTTCTATTGGCCTGTTGGCTCTGCTGGAGCAGAGGCGGCACGGCTTTCCGACCGGGTGCCTCAAGGTGCGGCACATCTCGAGCAGTCGGCTCCAGCGTTCTCTCAAGGAGACTTGAGATGTCCTTTGCGGCCGACTCGACCTTGCGTACATAACCGTTGGCGAAGCCATGCGTGACGTCGCCCGTGTTATAGGCCGAGATGGCACGGCGAAGCGCCAGTTGCTGTGCCACAGCAGTGGTGCCGCCGGCATACCGGCTTTCAAGCAGGTGGGCGGCAGCCGAAAGCGAGGCGCAGGGCTCGAAAGCCCTTTCCGGCGTGAGATTGAGCACGGCAAAGTTCTTGCTGTTTATCTGCATCAATCCAACATCGACAGAATGTTGTGCTTCGAGGCGTTCCTTGATGCCCCGCGTGGCTTCCAGGTGGTCTATCCAGCGAAGCTGCTCACCTGTGGTGTTGTCATGAGCCACCAGCGTTTCAAAGCCACTTTCAATCTTGGCAATCGCGGCGAGGGTGGACGGCGCAACCCAGGGGGCGCATTTGCGCGACAGGCTGCGGAACTCACGCGGAGAAAGTGGCGCGGGCTCGGCTGGGAGTGACATGGATGTCATCAGGACGATGGCCAGCGGCCAAGCTGCAATAAACATTCCCTATCACCTACCTTTCCAAGCCGCCGGACGGGTTCTGGCCCTGTCCGGCACGCGCTTATCGGGGAGGTTTGTTACTGTGTGATGTTCAAGTTCAGCTTTTCGGTTTCAATTGAAGCAAAGACGGTTCGTATCAGCGTGGGTGAGCATCTTGCGCATGCGTGGGTGGCGCGGGCCCGATCAGCCAGCGACATCCGGAGCATCTTGGTACAATGACTCCTGTACAGGATTGCTCGTCCCGGCCGTCCGTTGCTCCTGGAGTGTGGGCCGCGACTTTGGCGTCATGGATGGTACTTCTGTCAGCGCCAAGCCAAGGACAAAATGGGGAGCTTGGCGGGCTTGTTCAGGCTCGGGATCACCGTGGGGAATCGACTAAGGCGATAAAGCGGCCCAACTTTGCCGGTATGCTGCCGGTCCTTAAAGAGCAGCCATGCGCGGCCCTGCACACTCAGATCATTGCTTGAGACGCGAGCTCGTCCGCGAAGCTGGCTCGAAGGCGCAAATCCGCGGCGGCGAGGGTCAACTGGGAAGACGTGGCGGCGCAGCCCATCCTGGTGCGAGCCTCGTTCAGCTGTTCGGCCGCCGCCGCCAAAGGGTGGATCATGCACAGTCCCATCGGCAGATAACCGCACGTCATTGACGGAGTCCGACGGCGCAATGGACAAGCATAGTGACACGCTCAAGATGGAGGAGTTGCAGTAACTGAGAAATGTTAGCCCGGACGTTCACCGCAACCGGCGACCTGCCGGTCGCCGAACAGCTTTTGAGGCCGCCGGCCACCTTGGACGAAGCCGGCTTGGCAGGAGACACACTATTTTGCACAAGGCCGCTGCAGCGAATCACGGTCTTCTTCCGCCGACCGCCTCTCCGATCAAGCCAAACGCCGCGCTGCTCAACCATGTCCGAGCTGGATCCACGAGCCGGAGGATATCGAGATGATCCAGGTCCGCAAACTCCAGGATGACCAGGATGCAAGGGCATAGCAGGAAACTTGGCATCCATGAGGTCGAACTTGAGTGATATTGGCAGGCCTGCACCAACGGGGGAGCTCGAAGCGAAAAAGCGAAGGACCACACGGCAGGGTCATGTCGGCGCTTGGACCTGTCTGGTGGCCACGGGCTGCCTTGGTGCGGTCAATTCGCTGGGGATGAAAAGAACAGGACGAGCACGGCCTCACATTGGCCGCACGCAACGGCGAGTGGTATCAAGGAGCAGCTGTTCTGGGTCGGTGCCCCAGGGTTGCTCGGCAACAGGTTTAGACAAGGGGATTCAAGATTGAAGGTGTGCCGTTGAAACATGTTCTTGTCATTGACGATGATGCCGCAATGCGGCGCCTCATCGCCGAGTATCTCACGATGCATGCCCTGAAGGTAACCGCAGTCCACGATAGCAAGCAGTTTGACTATGTTCTTTCACGTGAGCCAGTCGATCTCGTGGTTGTTGATCTTAACCTAGGCCGGGAGGATGGACTTGCGATCGTCCGCAATCTGGCGACAAAATCGGATGTTCCTATCATAGTGATCAGCGGCGACCGGCTTGATGAGGCGGAAAAAGTGGTTGCACTGGAGCTCGGCGCAACCGATTTCATTCCCAAGCCTTTCGGGATGCGCGAATTCTTGGCCCGCATTCGAGTAGCGCTACGCCAGCGCATTTCTAGTCCGCGAACCAGAGAGCAGCGCTCATTTCGCTTTGGGGCCTGGAAGCTCAGCGTGAAGCAGCGGCGACTGATCTGTGCGGAGCGTGGCGAGGTCAAGCTTACCGCATGTGAGTTCAATCTCTTGATCGCATTTCTGGAGAACCCCCGCAACGTGCTATCCAGAGAACGGCTTTTGCTCGCGAGCCGTGTGCGTGGAGAAGAGGTGTACGATCGAAGTATCGATGTCCTAATCATGCGCTTGCGCCGAAAGCTGGAGGCTGATGCGGCCAACCCTCGCCTGGTCAAAACATCCCGTGGCGCGGGGTACTTCTTCAACGCTGACGTAGATGTTAGCTACGGAGGCACGTTGGCCGCGTGACAGTGAGCTATGCTGGAGATTGGGGTGACGAGGCTGATCAAGCCTTCCAACAGTACCAGCCTGATCAATTACGGCGAGAGCTACCGGTCCGGAGATCGCATCAGCCCCTCTCTGCATATGCACGCGGCCGCCTGAATTGCCGATTTCGCTCAGCTGCTGCTGAATGGCGACGGCTTGCGGCGTATTCAGGGCCCTCTGCGTCTGCGCTGGCCACAACAGCGCTGGTGAATGTTCATTGTTGGGACGACTCACTCGGGTGGCAGGTGGTTGCCCTGGTCAAGCTCATCCGGCGAAGGGCGGATCTGCTGTTGGCTGGCAGCCAAGACTGGGGGCGGCGGCCCGAACTCCGGCGTCCCAGAGCTTGCGAAAGCCTCCGACACGCTTCTGTTGAGGTCATCCCGTCCAGCGGGCATCCCTGGGTTGCTGAAAAAAGACGAGGCGGCTTGATGATTCTGCCCTCGCTGAAGCACCTCGCGAAACCCCCTGTTCCAGTCGCAGAAGCTCCTCTGGATTGGTTGGCGGCTCGTCAGCTCGACCATCGAACAGCGGCCGGAGCGCCTCGGACACGTGCTGCTCAAAGCCCACTTGCCGGGCTTGGCCCGCTTGCCCCTCTTCCAAGCCGGCGTCCTGCACCTGCGACAAAGCTGTTACACGGGATGGATTTTTTCGCGGGGTCCACACCAGCCTCACATCAAACTGTATCGTCAAAGTCCTGCGCCAATTCACCCAGCGGGTCATCGAGTTGAGATTCGGCGGAGAGCGCGTCCTCTGCTGCCGTCAAGGGCGCCGGCTCCGGGAGGGCGCCTGTCTGGCGTTCAAAGATGCGTTTCAGAATGCGATCCGAGAAATAACGCACCTTCCTCAATTTTAATGGTGGCAGACCTTTGATGAGAA
Organism: Mesorhizobium sp. M0870; assembly: GCF_040319775.1. NCBI lineage: Bacteria > Pseudomonadati > Pseudomonadota > Alphaproteobacteria > Hyphomicrobiales > Phyllobacteriaceae > Mesorhizobium > Mesorhizobium sp. M0870. Next base: position 7,075 of record NZ_JAMYOI010000048.1, on the reverse strand, counting down.
CAATCTCGTAGTCGTCATCGAGCAGCCGAACCTGTTCGGGACGCAATAGCGGTGCACCTTGATGTGAATTCTGAATGGTCCAGTCGAACGTTCGCGCCTGGCTGTGGGAAATCGATTTGGCTTCAAACGTGTATTCACCGATGGCCTTGGAAATGTAGTTGGGAGTCTCGTCATCAGCCGTGGCCATGAACACTTGCAGTCCGGTATTGCTGAGAAAATTCTGCTTGCCAGCCTCTCCATAAGCCCCCGTCAGTGCCGAAAGGCTTTGGATGATGAGCATGAAACGCCCCTTGTAGCCCGCGATAGTCGTGATTGCGGTCTCGATCGCCTCCAGCTTACCCAAGTGCTTGAACTCGTCGAGCAGGAAGAGAACCTCGTGCTTTTCATCCCGGCGGGCCAGCGACCGCTGCAGAATTGAAACGATTTGCTGAAAAAACAAGCGTATCAGAGGCGCGATCACCTCAAGGTCGTTCGGACCAACGCAAAGATAGATGCACGTTCTGCGACGGCGAAGATCATAGACCGAAAAGTCCGAGCGACTTGTGGCCGCCTTTACAGCGGGATCCGCCCACAGGTTGAGCCCGCCATCGCCGAGCACGGAAGTGTAGGAGGTTAGGATTTTCGTATCGTTCCCCGCCATGTCGTCGAAGATGCGTTGTGCCTCTTTGTTCTGGGTCTCCATGGCGAGTCGCGCGAAGAGCTTAAACTTCTCCCCCGGCTGGGCGAAGAGGTCATAGACGGCGCCGATTGTTGGCGTGCCCCGCTCGATGCAGGCAAGGATTCCCGCGACAAAGATATCTCGCGCGCCGCTGACGAAACCTTCCGCGCCCTCCCCCTTGGCCGTAATCAGGTTTGCGGCCAAGCGGCGGGCTTCGGTGAATTGCTGCTGTGGAGGCAACGCTATAAGATCCAACAGCGGATTGTAGCAGTTTGTGCGCCGCTCCGAATCCAGCGGCGCGAATTTAAACACGTCGTCACCTGCGGCTTTGCGCGCCCTCGAGGTGAGCTCAAAGAGCTCCCCCTTGACGTCCAGAGCTATCACCGAGCCTTTGAATGTAAGTAGCGTTGGAATGACTATGCCGACGCCCTTGCCAGCGCGGGTCGGTGCAACGATGAGGCTGTGAGGCTGCTCGCCATTGGTCAGGTAGTAGCCAGGCCAGAAAGGCGCACTTGTCTTCCCAAACACCGGCCCTGTCACGCCACGGTATCGTCGCAGATATCCCGTGCGTCGCATTTCATCCACTCGAGCCCAACGAGCCGTCCCGTGGTGTTCGAGCTTGCGGCGCAATACGATCTGCTGAATCAGCAAGACGACCGCGGACGTCGAGAGCACGATAGCCGCGCCCCGATAGAAAACGGGGGTTGCGAAACCCAAATAGAAGGGCGTCTCAAACCAAAAGGCACGGACATCAAACGCCATCAGAGCCTCGCCGCTGCCGCCGTGGCGGAAGGTTGCGTAAAGACTTGCCGCACAGAAGCCCACGGCGAGTGAGCACGCGATGCTAATGGCTATGTTGGGGGGCGTCGTTTTTGTTGAAAGCATTGTTCCATTGCCGGATTAGCCGTAGCTAATGCTGCGCGTGCTTCAGAGACCGAACCGGCGTCGCGCGATGTCGCCGCTCGACAGATCGATGCCGCAGCGGGTGGTGCGATGCTTGCAGCGCATCACCCGGCAGACGTGGTTTTTGAAAGTTACACTAAGCAGGTACGTCAACGGCCAGCGAATTGGAAACGGCAAGGCCGTAAACGGAATTCGGGAGAGAAAGCGTCACTGTACCATGGCCGAGACCTCAACGGCCGGAGCGATCTCTGCTTCTGGTGGCCTCCATTAGGTCCTCTCGGGCGTGATTGAAGGCGTGGTTTATGGACCGCCCGATTTGAGCACCCCGCTGCAGCTGTTCATAGGAGGTTTGCGGGCCTACTGTATCACGGACTGCAGCCTCAATACCTGCTATGTGGCCGTCCAGATTCGCACTCCGTTCCTCTGCTGCATGCTGCGGCGGCGGCATGTGCGGCAAGATGTCTTGCATGCCGGGAAAAACTGAGTGAGCTTGGGCCTGTTGGTTTGCGTCTAACTGTTGATACATGTTGAGAATAGCATTGGATGCCATCATCCTGACATTGCCATCCGGATCAGAAGAAGCCAATCCAATGGCCTGATCAAGAATGCGAGATTTGTTTTCGTCAGTAAACTTACTGAAGTGTGGCGCAACGTAATAAGCTCCGAGAGCTTGCGACGGCGGATCCATGTTGCCAATGCGATTAACAATAGCATCTTGCAGCCCTGGCGTTAGGTAATCGCCTAGATTACTGGCCGCTCCGACTTTCTGCAATGCTATGTCATCCGTGCTGTACCCCAATTCGGCTGTTAATGTCGCGGCCAGATCGATGGCTGATCGTCCAAGACGATTGGTCCGCCTTTCAAATCTCGCGAGGTCAGTTTCTGGCCCGGGTTGAGTGCCCCGAACGGCTGTTCGCTCGTGCGTCCCGAGGCCTTTGAAGCCCCCAAGATTTCGCGCTGTATCGCGCGGGTTAGCGGTTACCAGCCGTTCTGCAACATCGCTCAATGGCCCCTCTGGAACGTCACGGAGGCTACTGCTCCCCACGCCTTGAGATGATCTTGCAGCTGCACGTGCCCGTTTGTTATCGCGATCCATTGCTCGCCTCCAAAGTAGTTATTCTACCCAATGAGGTTACCACCGAAGCTTGACCTGCTAAACCGATATGATGTTACAGTTGTAGTATGGCAAAGGGTTCCCAGCTCTGTGGGTCTGCCAAGTGCCCGTCCAAGCCGAAGAAAATACGATGAAGCTGGCATCAAATGCGATGTGAACTGCCCCGGGCATTCCGGTGGCCGTTTCGTTTGAGTCACGCGGCTATGGCTGGTTCATCCAACATGGCGTAGTAGCGTTCCTCGGCTTCGGCCGGCGGGATGTTGCCGATGGGCTCCAGCAGCCAGCGATTGTTGAAGCAGTCGACCCATTCGAGCGTGGCGAACTCGACGGCCTCGAATGAGCGCCAGGGTCCGCGTCGATGGATCACCTCGGCCTTGTAAAGACCGTTGATCGTTTCCGCGAGAGCATTATCGAAAGAGTCGCCGACACTGCCCACTGCGGGTTCGACGCCGGCCTCCGCCAAGCGCTCGGTGTATTGAATGCTGACGTGTTGGGCGGATTCAACCGATCGTCGCAACACCAAGGGATTGGAGGTTGCAATGACGGTTCACCAACGCGCTTCAGATCGGTGCACTCGAAAGAAGCTAGATTCGCCCGGGCGTCCGCCGCCTGGCAGCGTGAGAATCGCTTCCGGTTCTGGCAAGCTATTGCCTTGGGACATTCGAGCGAGGAGGCCGCACTGGATGCCGGTACATCAACGCCTCTTGGTCCGCGCTGGTTTCGGAGTGCAGGAGGGATGCCGCCAACGCATTTGGCGCCGTGGGCGAAGCCGCCTTCGGGGCGATATCTTTCTTTCGGGAGCGCGAGGATATTGCGCTTGAGCTTGCCAAGGGAATCGGCATCCGGGCCATTGCTCGTAAACTAGGTCGGCCGCCGAGCACAATCTCGCGGGAGGTCAGGCGCAATGCCGCGACGCGCAGCGGCAATCTGGATTACCGGCCAGTGCCGCCCAATGGCACGCCGATCGTGAGTCCCGGCGGCCTCCTGGCAAGCTGGCGGTCAATCCGGCTCTGCGTGAATATGTTGAGGAGCGCTTGGCCGGCAAAGTCACCAACCCCAATGGCGCCTCATTCGAGGGCCCCAAGCTGGATATGGAAAAAACGACAGAGCCGGAGGTGGTCGGCAGCCTGGAGCCCCGAGCAGATCGCTAAATCGGCTTCAGACCGATTACCCAGAGGATCAAACCATGGGGATCAGCCACGAGACGATCTATCAGTCCTTGTACATTCAAGGACGCGGAGCATTGCGCCGAGGACTGACCGCATGTCTGCGTTCAGGCCGAGCGTTGCGCGTACCGCGCGAACGGGCCCGAGTTCGCAACAAGTCCTTCATTGGAGACGCCCTTATAATAAGCGACCGTCCGGCCGAAATTGCCGATCGGGCTGTCCCCGGACATTGGGAAGGCGACCTCGTCGTTGGCCTCGGAAGCTAGGCGATCGGTACGCTCGTGGAACGAAGTTCACGCTTCACAATGCGTGCTTCACCTGCCGCGCATAGGCTATCAGCAGAGCCTGCGCATCAAGAACGGTCCACCACTTGCCGGCCACGGCGCTGAAGCAGTCCGCAGAGCCATAGCCCGATCCATGGGCAAACTTCCCGAGCAGCTGCGTCAGTCGCTGACTTGGGACCATGGAGCGGAAATGGCGCAGCAGCCGACCTGCGCATTGACACCGGGCTCGAGATTTACTTCTGCGATCCCCAAGCCCGTGGCAGCGAGACTCCAACGAAAACACCAATGGCTTGCTGAGACAGTACTTTCCAAAGGGCACGGATCTCAGTCGGCACACAGCCCGGGAACTGGACGCAGTTGCCCATGCTATCAACACAAGACCGCGCAAAACGCTCGGCTGGAAAACACCTGCCGAACTCCTCGACCAGCTCCTTGGGGGACAGTATGATGCCGGTGTTGCGACGATCCGGTTGAATCCGCCTTGGCTGCCTCTATCGCTGTGATGGATGAGCCCGCCTCCCCGCGCTGGCCGCCGATCATGGAGAGCCTGTTCCAGGGCATCGAGAACGAAGGCTGCATGCGCCGTCCGGCTCACCCGCCAGCCGACGATCCGACGGGCATAGGTGTCGATGACAAAGGCGACATAGACGAAGCCCGTCCAGGTCGCGACGCAGGTGAAGTCGGAGACCCGCAGCATGTTCGGCGCCGGAGCATGGAACTGGCGGTTGACGTGGTCGAGAGGGCAAGGTGCGGCCTTGTCGCTCACCGTAGTGCGGATCGGCTTGCCGCGGACGATGCCTTCGAGGCCCATGGCCTTCATCAAGCGGGCAACCGTGCAGCGGGCGACCTCGAAGCCCTCGCGACGCAACCGCCGCCAGACCTTGCGAATGCCGTAGACGCGGAAGTTCGCCTCAAACCCGTCGGACCTCATCCTTCGAGGCTGTATCCCATCTTGCCCGAGCCGACAGCCGGCAGGGGTCGACGCGCTTGACGACATGGTCGTGGTAGGTCGACGGGGCGATCGGCAGCACCTTGCAGATCGGCTCAACCCCATGCGCCTTGCGGTGATCGTCGATGAACGCGATCGTGGCCTGAACCGGCGGTCGAGCTTCGCCTGGGCAAAATACGCGGAAGCCTTGCTCTCGTTGGCCTGCGAAGCTCGCGGCTCTCGCGTTCCAGAGCCTTCAGTTTCGTCGCAGCATCCGTGGGAACTCCGGCGCGCACGCCGCCGTCACGCTCGGCTTTCTTGCAGCCGATCTTGGCGGCGATCGATGAAACCGCCGCCCACCGCGACGTATGCTCGCGTTCGTGATCCAGAACCAGCCGCACCGCGGGGGGTCCGGACCTCGGGAGAGAACTTGTTGGTCGCCTTGCTTGTCATGGTTCCACCTTCTCAGGAGTTGGAGCCTCCGATCAACCCGGGGCGGCACACAACAAGGGTCACGGATCAATCTGGGCGGGAACCCTAGAGAATCAGCCCTCAGAGCCTTTGGTAATAGACCGACCCCTCGCACCTGTTTGGGCTGGGTGTACAAGTCAGGTTTTCATCAGGTTGGACGAGTATGTCTGGCAGCCAGAGCGCGACCACTTCCGTGCCCGCCCGCTCGTCTGGCAGACACACAAAGGAGAAAGATATGCCGTCAGCTACAAGCAGCGCCATCGTTTCCTGCCGCAGATCATCGCCCATCCGGTCTGGCCCTACTTCAGGTCCCCTTGAGCCTGTGTCTCGTCGAGGAAATGGCCCGGGAGCGGGATCGTGGTTTCGTATGAGACAATCCGCCGGTGCGGCAACAAATGCGGTCCGCATACGGAGCCATTACGTCGCGGCACTTGATATTGCAGTGCAGCAAAGGTAGAGGGCCGCCCCTTATCGGAGTGTCGTCCATGGTCCTTACCAATACTGGTAGCGAGGCAGAACCCATCGAACAATCGAGCCATTCGGCAGTCGAACAGCACAGCACCAAGGTTCTGATGCTGGGCGCGCTCGGTGTCGTCTATGGGGATATCGGCACCAGCCCGATCTACGCCTTTCGCGAGGCGCTGGTGGCGTCGTCGGGCGGCAATGTCGCCGAGCGCGGCGATATCCTCGGCGTGCTGTCGCTGATCATCTGGTCGCTGACGATCATCGTCACCATCAAGTACATCATGTTCGTGCTGCGCGCCGATAACGGCGGCGAGGGCGGCGTGCTGTCGCTGATGGCGCTGGCGCGCGGCAGTTTCCCCAAGCGCTCGGCGCTGATGCTCGGCATCGGCATCGTCGGGGCATCGCTTTTCTTCGGTGATGCCGTCATCACACCGGCGATATCGGTGCTGTCGGCGGTTGAGGGCATGAATGTCGTCACGCCGACCTTCCAGCCCTATGTCGTGCCGCTGACACTGGTCATTCTTGCCATGGTGTTTGCGGTGCAGCGCTTCGGCACGGGCGGGGTGGGATTGGTGTTCGGCCCGGTGACGGCGGTGTGGTTCCTGGCAATTGGCCTTTCCGGGCTCAACCACATCATCGCCGATCCGGAAATCCTGTGGGCGGTGAGCCCGCACTACATCGTCGCCTTTCTGATCAATTCGCCCGACGTCGCTTTCGTGACCATCGGCGCCATTTTCCTCGCCGTCACCGGCGCCGAAGCACTCTATGCCGATCTCGGCCATTTCGGCCGCAAGCCGATCGTGCTCGCCTGGCTGTGGGTCGTGTTCCCGTGCCTGCTGCTGAACTATGCCGGGCAAGGCGCCTTCGTGCTGGCCAAGAACGGCGTCGTCGGCCATCCGTTCTTCGAGATGAACGAAGGCTGGACGCTGATCCCGATGGTCGTGCTGGCGACCGCCGCCACGGTCATCGCCAGCCAGGCGGTGATATCAGGCGCGTTCTCACTGACCAGGCAGGCGGTGCAGCTCAACATGCTGCCGCGCCTTGAAATCCTGCACACCTCGGAGAAACAGTCCGGCCAGATCTACA
>NZ_JAMYOI010000047.1:0-26910 GCF_040319775.1 Mesorhizobium sp. M0870 | reverse complement strand
CCTGGTCATCCTCAATGCAAAAGCACGCGATGCGCGCAACGAGTTCGTAATTGCAACTTGACACCCCAGATAGTCGCTCTCCCCCCTCCGGAGGGAGAGGAAAGGGGCCTGGGTCGGCAAGCTCGCGCCTTTCCTCTCCCCCGTCGATCGGGGGAGAGGTGGCGAGCGAAGCTCGACGGAGTGGGGGTCGATCTTTCTTCGAAGCTCACCCCCTACCGGTTCGCCCACACCAATCCCGCCAGCCCGACCACCATGGTGACGACACCGATATACAGCCATTGCGACTGGCCGGTCATGAAGCTGCCGCCGACCACGCCGAGGCCTTGCAGCGACCACAGCGCGCCGACGGCAAGCACAATCAAGGCCAGCAGATTTTTGCTCATCCTCATTGCCGGATCTCCCTTTTCAAGTCGATTGGTTGCAGCATCGGGGCCGCGATAAAAGAGCCAAAGGAAGTGGTCCGACCGCGCCAGACTCTACTTGGATATTAATGTTCGATCTTGTCAAACGGATGCCTGGCAGCAGGACAAAGATCATCATTGACAGATCATCGCGCGGCGGAAAATCCCTGACAAACTGTTACCCAGCGACTCCAAACGTGTGCCATTGCCACGGAACCGCCAGATGACTGCCGCATTTCGCGCCTTATTTGGCACCTAACGGCTGGGGTCTGTCAAAAACGGAGCCATCCCCCAAATATGAAGAACCCAAAACAGACCGCGCTTGTCGCGGTAACGATCGCTGCTGGCCTGATGGTCGGCGCTTCTTCGGCAACCGCGGCCAGCCAGTGCGGCCGCGCCTCGTGGTATGCCCTGCACTCCAAGACCGCATCGGGCGAGCGCATGAACCCTTCGGCGCTGACCGCCGCCCACCGAACCTTGCCTTTCGGCACCAAGCTCCGAGTGACCAACAAGAACAACGGCCGCAGCGTCGTCGTGCGCATCAACGATCGCGGTCCGTTCATCAAGGGACGCGTGCTCGACCTGTCGAAGGGTGCGGCCGGCCAGCTCGGCTTCATCGGCTCCGGCCACACGTCCGTGTGCATGGCGCGCGTCTAGAGCTTCCTGTGTCCGGCAAGAGAGCCGGACACATTGCCTACACATTTCGGCTTACACATTTCGCAGTCGCACACTGAGCCGGCTGGCACCGTTCGGCCCCGATTTCCACGGCCTTGAACCAAAGAAGCATTGGTCACGCCGCGTGACGTATTGCATCGCAGCAATTAGTTGTTAACTTCCCCGCGAGACATCTAGGGCTCGGCGCGGCTCGTCGTCCCTTCGGTCGCAGGCAGCAGCGGGGTTCTCGATGTTCTACCAGCTCTATGAGATGAACCACGCGGCCCTGCAGCCGGCGCGCCTCTATGCCGACGCGGTGCGGATGTTTTACTCCAATCCGCTCAATCCGTTTTCCCACACGCAATGGGGCCGTTCGATCGCGGCGACGGCCGAACTGTTCGAGCGCACCACGCGCCGCTACGGCAAGCCGGCCTTCGGCCTGACCAAGACCGTGGTCGACTGGAAGAGCGTCGAGGTCACTGAAAAGACCGTCTGGTCGAAGCCGTTCTGCAATCTCGTCCGCTTCGAGCGCACTGTCCCCGCAGGACGCAAGCCCGATCCGAAGCTTCTGATCGTGGCGCCGATGTCAGGCCACTATGCGACGCTGCTGCGCGGCACGGTCGAAGCCATGCTGCCCTATGCCGACGTGCACATCACCGACTGGGTCGATGCCCGCATGGTGCCGCTGGCCGACGGCCAATTCGATCTCGACGACTACATCGACTACGTCATCGACATGCTGCACACGCTGGGGCCGGACACGCATGTGATGGCGGTGTGCCAGCCTTCCGTGCCGGTGCTGGCCGCCGTGGCGCTGATGGAAACGAAGGGCGATCCCTTCGTGCCCTCGACCATGACCTTGATGGGCGGCCCGATCGACACCCGCAGCAACCCGACCGCGGTCAATCTGCTGGCGCAGGAAAAGGGCATCGACTGGTTCCGCGACAATGTCGTGATGCATGCGCCCTGGCCGGTGCCGGGCTTCGGCCGCGAGGTCTATCCAGGCTTCCTGCAGCTGTCCGGCTTCATGAGCATGAACCTCGACCGCCACATCATCGCCCACAAGGACTTCTTCATGCATCTGGTGAAGCATGATGGCGACAATGCCGAGAAGCACCGTGATTTCTACGACGAGTATCTTGCTGTCATGGACCTGACGGCGGAGTTTTATCTGCAGACCGTCGACACGGTCTTCGTGCGCCAGGCCTTGCCCAAGGGCGAGATGACGCATCGCGGCACCAGGATCGATCCGTCGGCGATCCGCAACGTCGCGCTGTTCACGGTCGAAGGCGAAAACGACGACATATCGGGCCTTGGCCAGACCAAGGCGGCGCATGATCTGTGCCCCAACATCCTTGCAGACAGGCATGCCCACTACATGCAGCCGGCGGTTGGCCATTACGGCGTGTTCAACGGTTCGCGCTTCCGTTCCGAAATCGTGCCGCGCATCGTCGACTTCATCACCAGCTATGGCCGCCAGGAGCGTGTCGCGGTGAAACCGAAGCTGGTCCGCGCCGCCAAGAGATAATGCAAGGCCGCCCAAAATTGCGGGTTTTGGGACGATGACCTGCATAAACCAAGCTTAACGGCGATAAACCGTGAAATGGAACGGTAAAAGCCGGCTGGCTGGCCGATTCTGTTGCACAAGTGCCGCTGTCCAGCCCCTCGGGTAACCATGCCGACAATCCGACCGTCGTCGTAATTGACACGGACTGTAAATCCCCCTTAACCTTTCGTTAATAACAAAGGGTGAGCGGGGACAATGATTTCCTCATCGATGGCGCGACGGCTGCGCGTGTATGTGGCGGCCGGGCTGGCAATGACGGCGGGCTGGGCGGCACCGGCTTTGGCGGGTGGAGCGATGGCGACCGGGGGGCTCACCTCGCAGCCGATCGGCCACTATGATTTCTGCAAGCTGCATCCGGGCGAATGCTCGATCCGCCCGACCAATCTGGCGCCGGCCACGATGAGCGACGGGCTGATGCGCAAGCTTCTCAATGTCACCGCCAGGGTCAACGCCGCCGTCAAGCCGATGAGCGACATGGATATCTACGGCAAGGACGAGGTCTGGGCCTATCCCGACAAGGGCGTCGGCGATTGCGAGGACTATGTGCTGGAAAAGCGGCGCCAGCTTTCGCGCATGAGCATCTCGCTTGCCGATCTTCTGATCACCGTCGTGCGCAAGCCCGACGGCGAGGGTCACGCCGTGCTGACGGTGCGCACCGACGAGGGCGACTATGTGCTCGACAATCTGACCGACAAGGTCAAACCATGGGACGCGACCGGTTACCGCTTCCTCAAGCGGCAGGCGATCGACAACACCGGCCGCTGGGTCTCGATCCGCGGTGGCCAGCAGGTTCTGGTCGGCGCGGTGCAGTAATACGGCGTTTGCCGGAAGCATCCATCGCTTCGTCATCCTAGGGCGAAGCAAGAGCGAAGCTCCGTCACGGCGACTCTAGGCCACGCTCGATCGCTCCACTTCCTCAATATCATCCTCACTGACAACCGGCGCAAAAAGTTCATCGCTGATGAGCTGGTGCGTGCTCCTGGCAAACGAGAATAATCAATGAGATCCTATGTGATCAACCTGGACCGCAGTTCCGATAGACTGGTGCGGATGACTGATCGATTCGCGTCTGTCGGGCTTAGCTTCGAGCGAGTCTCGGCGGTGGACGGACGACTGCTGAGCCCGACCGACATCTCCGATGTCTACAAGCCCGTTTTCGGGGCGGCCACAATGACGCCGGAAGAGGTAGGCTGCTTCTTGAGCCATCGCCGGTGTTGGGAAAGGATCGCCTCGGAAGCAGACCCCTACGGCTGTGTTTTCGAGGACGACGTGTTGATGTCCAGGCATGCGGATCTGTTTCTTGGCGATGACACCACATGGATTCCAGCAGGCGCGGACATCGTAAAGATCGAGGCGATTGCTGGACGGGGGGTATGGCTTGACCGCGCTGTCAAGCTGCTGTCTGGAGACTTCAAATTGGGGCTTCTTCGCGGCTTCGCATTCGGGTCCGGCGGGTACATCCTCTCGAGGTCGACAGCCGAGCGCCTTCTATTGATCACGCGGGTATTCTCGGATGCCGTCGACCATGTGAAGTTCAACCCCGGATGTGGGATAGCTGACAGTCTGAAATCCTATCAGATGTTCCCGGGTCTCTGTATTCAAACCCAAGTCTTTTATCCCAAGGGGTCTAGTCTAGTCGATGCGCCTGCACTCGCCACCCATAGTGTACCGCGTTTTCCGGGGAGAAGTAGGCCATGGCTGGTACAGAAGAGCCTGCAGGCTTTTCGTCGGATGTCGCACAAGTTGCGTCGTCATCGACGAACCGTGATACTCTTTGCCGATGAGGGCTGCCCGGCAGAGCCATGAGATATCGGGAGTACACCCCGGTCGCTGGCAAACTCCAACCAAACGCCTGACGGCCCATCTGATCCTTGGGTCTGCGTGCCCGCTTCGCTCGTAGATGACAGAAGTTATATTTCTCCGTGAACCATTTCGCTCCGGCCTGCGACACACAGCCGTGAACCGAAACCAACCATGGAGACTTCAGATGACTGCTTTTCTGCGAAATACCCTTCTTGCCGCTCTCGCGGTGTCGAGCATGGCCGGATCCGCCATAGCCGATCAGACCACCACCAGCTGTGCCAAAACCAACCTCAACGACCTCTGGGCCGGCCGCTGTTGCGGTGATGCCGGGGCGTCGGACTGCCTGGGTGGCGGAAACAATGGCCATGGCGGCAATGGCGATCACGGCCGGGGCGGAAATGGCGGCACGGCCGGCAAGAAGTGATCTCACCACTGTGCCCGCTGGCGGTCCACCGGCGGGCAGTTTCCTTCTGAAGCAGGCGAACTTGCATCACGCTCGGATCGTCGGACTACGGCCGCTGGTTTAACGCCGCGCGGATCGATGCGGTGATGCGGCGAAGCTCGGCTTCGTCGAGTTTCTCGATGTTTTCCGCCAGCAGATTGGCAAGCTCGGTGGCGGCGGGGGAAAGACCCGACGTGTCGAGTTTTACACGCGGATGCGAGGCCTCGGCCAGCCGCGCCAGTTCCTCGGCATCGTCCCAGATGATGTTGAAATAGCCGATGATCTTCTGGATCAGCGTCCAGGTCGGGGCACCGCGCCTGCCATGTTCGAGCGCCGACAGATAGGCGGCGCTGACGCCGATCGCCGCCGCCATGTCCTTCTGGCGGACACCGCGTTCGCTCCTAAGCGTCCGCAGCTTCTCTCCGAACGGGGTCATGTCCCCACCCTCATGATAGAGCTCCTCACAGGCGCGCCCGCCGCAGGCGGATATAGAGCGCACCCGAACCGCCATGATTACGGGCGGCATGGTCGTGGCTGGAGACCAACGGCCGGAAGGCGGGCGTCGACAGCCAGGCCGGTACCGCGCGCCGCAACACCCCATCGCCGCCGGAGGACGAGCCCTTGCCGGTGATGACCAGGACATAGCGGATGCCGCCGGCATGCGCCCGGTGCAGGAACGAGAACAGCAGCGAATAGGCCTCGTCCTGCGTCATGCCGTGCAGGTCGACGCGGCCCTCGATCGGCAGCCGGCCCTTCGACAGCTTGTCCAAGGTCGGTTCGTCGAGCGCATGCGCGACATGCTGCGTCTTCGGTTTGGCTGCGCCGCCCGGATTGGCCATGGGCTGAACCGGTTGCGACTGACTTGGCCTGACCTCGGCAGGGATTTCAGGGATGTCGACGGCAAATTTGCCCTTCAGCGGTTTGGCCGTGCGCGCCACCAGGTTCCACAGAACCCGGTCGTCCTCGCTGAGCTTGTCCGGGCGCCGGGTCATCGGATCGCACCCGCAACGAGCGCGCGTGGGATCAGCGCATAAAAATCCGCGGCATTGCGGACCACGCCGGCGATCTCGCCCGCGGCATCGCCCGAACCGGCGAACAGGTCGCCCCGCGCCGGCCCGGTGATGGCCGAGCCGGTGTCCTGCGCGATCATCAGCCGGCGGAACGGTTCTGCGTCGAAAGCAGTGAGCGTCGGCGCGTCGATGTAAAAAGGCGTGCCGAATGTATGCAGCAGGCGGTCGACGGCGATCGAGCGGCCCGGCGTCAGCGGCACCTTGGCGGCGGCGATCGGGCCAAGGGCCGCGTCCTCGACATCGGCCTCGCGGAAGAAGATGTAAGAGCGGTTCTGCCGCAGGATCTCGTCGACGCGGTCCGGATGCGCCTTGAACCAGACGCGGATCGACTGCATCGTCACCTCCGCCAGCGGGATCTCGCCCAGCTCGCTTAGGATCTTGCCGGGCCCGGTGAAGCGCTGGCCGGATTTGGCGGCATAGGTGACGCGGACAAGCCGGCCGTCGGTCATGGCGAGGCGTGCGGCACCTTGCACGTGAATGAAGAAGGCATCGACCTTGTCGGCCAGCCAGGCGATTTCCAGACCCTTGCCGTCGAGCGCGCCACGCTCGATCTCACCACGGTCGGGATACTCGACCGGCCCGTTCGGCGTCTGACGCGCGAAAGCGAGGTAGGGATCCAGGCCGGGCGGCCGGTTCCCGTCGTCGATGTCGACGAGATCGGCCGGGCGCGAAAGCAACGGCACCGAAAACCGGTCCGTGCGCACCGGTGACGCCTCGACTTGCGGTTCATAGAAACCGGTGACGAGCCCGGCGCCGGCATGTTCGGCGGGGATAAGCGCCGGGACGAAATGGCGCTCGAAGAAGGCGCGGGCTTCCCCGCGGGTCGGCGACCGATTCGCCGGCGAAACGGTCCGGGCCTTGGCGTAGGCATCGGCAAAGGCGTCGAAGTCGATGCCGAGCGCACCACTGCGATAGGGTTTGGTCAGGACATGGAAGGCCGAGCGGCGAAAGGCGGCGAAAGCCGCCGAATGGTCGTCATCGTCCCAGCCGGGCAGGTCGCCGAAGGCTTTCTCGACAAAAAGTGGCGATAGCGACACCGGAGCCTCGCCGCGTGTTTCCGAACTAGTCTTCTTCCTCGGTGGCGACGAGCTTCCAGTTCGGGTCGCGCGAGCGCGTGTCGCGGGCGAAGGTCCAGACATCCTTGACCTCGGCGACGGTTTCCGGGTCGCCGTCGATGACGGCGCCGGCCTTGTCGCGGGTCGCCGAAATCAGCTCGCTGATGATGCGCAGCGTGACATGCGCCTCGCCGCCCTTCATCTCGGCCGAGACGATGTCGGCCTTGTCGATGCCGACGAAGGAGGACTGGATCTTTTCCGCCTTGGCCTCGCGCTCACCGATGGCGGCGACAAAGCCGTCATAGACCTCGCGCGACAACAGGTTCTTCAGCGTTTTGCGATCGCCGTCGGCATAGGCCATGACGATCATCGCGTAAGCCATCTTGGCGCCGTCGACGAAACCCTTCGGCTCGAAGGATGGATCATTGTCCTTGATCGTGCGCAGGCCCTTGTTGAGGTCGGTATCGGGCTTGGCGAAAGCGTCGATCGCGGCATAGGTGTCGGGAGCCGGCTCGCCTGGCGGGCGCTTGCGCGGCAGCGAGACGACGTTTTCGGATTTCTGGGCGGCATCCTTGTCGCCGGTGCGAGCCGCCGAATAGGGATCGAAGGGCGGCCGTTCGCTGCCGGTGCGGCGGCCCAGCACGTTGCGCAGCTGGAAAAAGATGACCACCGCCGCAATCAGAAAGAAAATCGTGCCGAAGTCGAAGAATCCCATATCTTCCGCCAATCAATCCTGCCCCGTGGCCGGACCGTCAGGCCCAATGGCCACGGTCGCATAGCGTTCAACATTCAAAGCATATAGAACGCAAGGCGCAATCATTCAAATCAAAGGCAGGCATACCTATCTAACAGCCTCAGTGCCAGCGGCGATTGCCAACTGGCGGCCAAAACAATCAAAACGATCATAGCGATCGAAAAAGGCTGGCAAGACTTGCGCATTTCGCTGCTTCCCTTCTTTCTCCTCGCGCTTCCGCTGCTGGAAATCGCCGGTTTCGTCATCGTCGGCCGTGAGGTCGGCGCGCTGGCAACGGTCGGCCTCGTGCTGGCCTCGAGCATCGCCGGCGTGCTTTTGCTCCGATACCAGGGCTTTGGTGTCATGGCTCGCATCCGCACCGAGATGGCCGCCGGCCAGAACCCAAGCCGCCACCTTGCGCACGGTGCCATGATCGTGGTTGCGGCGATCCTCCTGATCATCCCCGGCTTCATATCAGACATCATCGGCCTGCTGCTGTTCCTGCCGCCGTTGCGCGATTTTGCCTGGAACCGGTTCAAGGGCCGTATTGTCGTCGCCACCGATTTCTCGACCGGCGGTTTTCGCGGCCGCCAGCGCGACAGGGTCATCGACCTCGAAGACGGCGACTATTCGCGCGAGGACGATCTGAAGCGCGGCCCGGATCACAACTCGCCGTGGCGCCGCCTGAAGGACGATTAGGGCGCCGTCCCATCTACATCCCATAGCCGAGAAGCCAAGGCGGCAAACCTTGTCTTGTCATCCCCGCCATGGTAGCGAACGCCCGATTTCAATTCGGTCAGCGACGCTGCCCAGGCAAGAGGACAAGGCTAATGGCCAGCAAGGATGACGCGCCGGTCGGCGCAGCCAACGGAAACGGCAATACGGCGCAGCCGTCGCTCAACGTTCTGGCGCAGTATGTGAAGGACCTGTCGTTCGAAAGCCCCGGCGCGCCGAATTCGCTGCGCGGCCGCGACAAGGCGCCGGGCATCGCCATCAACGTCAACGTCAACGCCAACCCGCTCTCCGACAAGCAGTTCGACGTCAATCTGACGCTGAACGCCAAAGCGTCCTTCGACCAGGAAGTGCTGTTCAATGTCGAGCTGGTCTATGGCGGCGTGTTCGCCATCGCAGGCTTTCCGCAGGAGCACATGCTGCCGATCCTGTTCATCGAATGCCCGCGCCTTTTGTTCCCGTTCGCCCGGCAGATCATCGCCGAGGCAACCCGCAATGGCGGCTTCCCGCCGCTGATGCTAGACCCGATCGACTTCGCCCAGATGTTCCAGCAGAAGCTGGCCGAGGACGAGGCGTCCAAGGTCAAGGTGAGCTGAGGCCTGCTGTCATCGTTGTTGTTTCTGAGAACCCGGCCTTGTGCCGGGTTTTCTGTTTGGAAACGCTGGCGGGGCAGCGCCCCTTCGAGGTTGGCTGAAGGCCCCTCGCGTCTTCGTGATCCTAGGGCCGAGCAAGGAGCGTAGCGACGCAGCGCAGGCCCTAGGATCCATGCCGTGACATTCGCCTTAGAATGCAACGGATCAGAATGGCGCTTGTCCCCACGCCTGTGCTCGCTACGCTAAAACCATGACCGGTTATGTCTACATGACTGCGAGCCAGAAAGGTGGCACCCCTCTATATCGGTGTCACCAACGACCTCGGTCGCCGCATGCCGGAGCACAAGTCGGGCCAAGGCTCTAATTTCACCAGCCGCTACGGTGTTCAGCGGTTGGTCTGGTACGAGGAGTTTTTCGACATCACCGATGCGATCCAACGTGAGAAGTCCCTGAAGCGCTGGCCGCGCCAATGGAAGATCGAATTGATCGAAAAGGCCAATCCAGAGTGGTTCGAGCTGTTTCGCGGGACGGGGTGGTAACGCTCGGTTTCTTGCACCGCCGGAACATATCATCACCGTCACGGCATGGATCCTAGGGTCTGCGCCGCGTCGCTTCGCTCCTTGCTTCGCCCTAGGATGACCGAAGTTATCGGGTCCGCTGCCAATCTTGAGGGTCGGCCCTTCCAGCCTTGCCGCCATCGCTTCTCTAACTGCCAGCAGCAACCTTCAGCCACAACGCCTTCTCACCCAACGTCCCGACCATGCCGGCGTGCGCGGCGCGTTCGGCTTCGGTGAGGCGGGGCCGCAGGGGTGCCGGGCGCTGGCTGATGATGATCTCGATCTGGCGGACATTTTCGCCTTGCGCCGGCGCGGTGGCGCTGTCGAGGATAAGGGCCGCCTGCTTGCCGCCGATCAGCTCGATATAGACCTCGGCCAGCAATTCGGAATCGAGCAGGGCGCCGTGCTTGGTGCGCCTGGTGTTGTCGATGCCGTAACGCCGGCAGAGCGCATCGAGCGAATTGGGGCCCATCGGGTGCTTGCGGCGCGCCAGCGCCAGCGTGTCGACGACGAGGCCGTTGTCGATGACGGGGTGGCCCAGCCGGCCGAACTCGACGTTGAGGAAGCCGACGTCGAACGTCGCATTGTGGGCGACCAGCTTGGCGCCGTCGGTGAAGTCCAGCCATTCCTGCACAATCTCGGCAAAGGTCGGCTTGCCCGCGAGGTCCGCCGCGCTGATGCCGTGCACCGCCTGTGCCTCGGCATGGATCGCGCGCCCTTGCGGGTTGATGTAGTGGTGGAAGGTCTTTCCGGTCGGGAAGCGGTTGATCAACTCGACGCCGCCAAGCTCGATCACGCGGTCGTCGCGCGAATCGAGGCCGGTGGTTTCCGTGTCGAAGATGATCTCACGCATCGAATCAGTCGCTCCAAAGGAGCAGAATCATGAGACCGGAACAAAATGGCAATGGGAAACGAGCTGATCAGGGCAATCACTACAGGTTTGCGCTGCCCCTCATCGCACTGCCGGGCACTTCTCCCCCTATAGTGACGGGGAGAAGGACGCCTTCGCAAAGGATTTCGCCAATCTCCTGCGTTTGCAAGAGAGTAGCCGAGGTCGCGGCCAGCTCCTTCTCCCCGTCACTACACGGGGAGAAGATGATGCCGGCAGGCAGATGAGGGACGGCGCTGACGTTGACAGACGGCAGCCAGTGTCAATGGCCCGGCTTGCCGACCCCGATCAGTTCCGCAATGATCGCATTCACCTGATCCCGCGCGGCGTCCAGCCCCTGGCCGGTGTCGACGATGAAATCGGCCTGACGCCGCTTTTCCGCATCCGGCACCTGCTTAGTCAGGATCGACGCCAGCTTTTCCTCCGTCATGCCGGGCCGCGCCAGCACGCGGGCGCGCTGGGTCTCGGCCGACGCAGTGACGACGACGACCTTGTCGACGCGGTTGCGGCCGCCGGTTTCGAACAGCAGGGGAATATCGAGGACGGCGATCGGCGCGCCTGATCTACGATGCCTGGCCAGAAAGGCATCGGCGTCGGCGCGCACCAGCGGATGGATGATGGCCTCGAGCCGCTTCAGCGCGGCGGCGTCGCCGAGCACACGCGCGCCAAGCTTTGTCCGGTCGACCACCCCGGCAGATGTGGTGCCGGGAAAGGCGGCTTCGACCAGGGGCGCCGCCTTGCCGGCATAGAGGCGATGCACCGTCTCGTCGGAATCATGGACCGGCACGCCGGCGTCAGCGAACATCCTGGCCGTGGTCGACTTGCCCATGCTGATCGATCCGGTGAGGCCGAGCACGATCATGGTTTCGGCACCAGATCGGCAACGATCAGCGCCCGGAGTTCGGCCGTCACCCGCGGCCTGACGCCGAACCAGCGCTCGAAGCCGGGCACCGCCTGATGGAGCAGCATGCCGAGGCCGTCGACCGTCTTCAGCTTTCTCGCGCGCGCCGCGGCAAGCAGCGGCGTCTCCAGCGGCACATAGACGATATCGGTGACGATGGCGTGGTCCGGCAGCATAGCGGGATCGGCCGACAGGCCTTCATTGCCATGCATGCCAAGTGCCGTGGTGTTGACCAGCAGGCCTGCATCGCCGAGCAGTTCATCCGTAGCCGCCATGCCATGCGCCGACACGCCGGCGCCGAAACGATCGCGCAGTTCTATAGCCCGGGAGAGCGTACGGTTGACGATGCGGATGTCGGTCACGCCGCGCTCCTTCAGCGCATGGATGACGGCGCGCGACGCGCCGCCGGCGCCAAGCACGACCGCCGGGCCCTTGCTCGCCCAGCCCGGCGCATGATCGTCGAGGTTGGCGGCAAAGCCGTGACCGTCGGTGTTGCCGCCCCACAGGACGCCATCCTCGAACCACAGCGTGTTGACGGCGCCGATTTCTTGCGCCGCCTGGTCGCGGCGTTCGGCCAATGCGAAAGCCGCTTCCTTGTGCGGGATGGTGATGTTGCCGCCGCGGTAATTGTTTGCCTGCAGCGTTTTCACGAATACGGCAAAGTCTTGCGGCGCGATATCGATGGCCCGGTAGCTCCCGTCGATGCCATGTTTGGCCAGCCAGTGGCCATGAATCTTCGGCGAGCGCGAATGCTTGACCGGATGGCCCGACACGAAGGCTTTTTTCGACGCCTCAGCCATCGATCGCTCCCAGCGTGCGCAGTTCGGCCAGCAGCGGCAGAAGCGGCAGGCCGACAATGGTGAAATGATCGCCCTCGATTTTCTCGAACAATTGAATGCCTTCGCCTTCGATCTGATAGGCGCCGACGCTTCCCAGCGCCTTGGCGCCGACGCGGGCGAGATGGCGGCCGATGAAGGCCGGGTCGAGCTTGCGCATGGTCATCGAGGCGATGCCGACATGCCGCCACAAGACCTTGCCGTCGCGAACCAGCACCGCGGCGCTGTTGAGCTGATGGGTCTTGCCCGACAGCGCCAACAGATGACGGCGGGCGCCTTCCATGTCGGCCGGCTTGTGGAACACCTCGTCGCCGAGCGACAGCGTCTGGTCGCAGCCCAGAACCAGGGCGCCCGGCCTGCGCTCGCTGACTTCGGTGGCCTTGGCCTCGGCCAGCACCAGGGCGACGTCCTCGGGCGAGACGCCGCTGTCCTGCAAAGGCCCCTCGAGCGCGCGCTCGTCGACATCGGCGGGAACCGCCTCGACATCGACGCCGGCATTGACCAGCATCGCCTTGCGGAACGGGCTGCCTGAAGCGAGGATGAGTTTTTCAGTCATGGTTTTTACGCCTGGTTTTCTGGCACCGACTAGGGTGTTGAGATTCAGGTCAGGCCGAGTCGAAAATGGTGGCTTCCGAGAACCGGAGCGGAGCGTACTTAAAGTACGTGAGCACCGGAAGCGCAGGAAGCCGCCATTTGCAGGCCGGCATCACCTGAATATCGACGCCCTAGCGCGTCTTCCCCCGCAGGGCAACGATGGCCGCCGCCGTTTCCTCGATCGAGCGGCGGCTGACGTCGATCATCGGCCAGCCATGGCGCGTGCAGATCTTGCGGGCATAGGCGAGCTCTTCGCTGATCGCCGCGCGGTCGACATAATCCGATGCCTCATACGAGCTGCTGTTGCCGAGGATGCGGTTTTGCCGGACATGCGAGATGCGCTCGGCGGTGGCGATCAGCCCGACGATCAGCGGCTTGCTGGCGGCAACCAGGCTTTCCGGCACCGGCACGCCGAGCACGATCGGGATGTTGGCGGTCTTGATGCCGCGGTTGGCGAGATAGATGCTGGTCGGCGTCTTCGACGTGCGAGAAATGCCGATCAGCACGACATCGGCATCGTCCATATTGAGCGGCAATTGGCCGTCATCATGGTCCATGGTGAAATTGAGCGCATCGATGCGGCGGAAATATTCGGCGTCGAGGACATGCTGGGCGCCGACGCGGCGGCCGGCCGGGGTGCCGAGATAGGACTGGAACACGGTCAGCACCGGCTCCAGCACCGATACACAGGGCAGGCCCATGGCCGCGCAGCGCTCGTCGATGCCGCGCGCCAGCTTCTGGTCGACGACCGTATAGAGGATGATGCCCGGTTCCTCCTCGATGTCCTCGAACACCTTCGCCACCTGCTTTTCGGTGCGGATCAGCGGATAGATATGCTCTATGGCGCGCGCGTCCTTATACTGCGCCGAAGCTGCCCGGCCGGCGGCAAGCAGCGTTTCGCCGGTCGCGTCGGAAATCAGGTGCAGGTGGAAGAAGCTCTGGGGTTTGTTCACAGGGGTCACCTGGGGCTGTGGGCTTCTGTGGATAAAGCGGGATGAAAAGACTGGCCTGTCGGAGGCGACTGTATCAGATGGCAGTTTGTCCACAATTCGATGCGCTGTCAGCTTCGTCGGGCGACTGGGGACAAGTTTGGGGACGGCTTTTTTCGACTACGGTCCGTCCACAGGACCCGCCTTTCACCGCTGTGCCTAACACTTTGACTCGATTGATCGATTCGGAGCTATCCCCAGAACCCTACATCTGGGAAAAAGAAGCACGCGACAATATGTTGGCTGGTGTTTTCCGGGGCAAAGCGGGACAGGTGACAACCACCAGAACCAACAGACTCTTAGAATCAGAAGAATCTTAGATATAAGAATCTTTGATTATAGAAGAGGCTGGGAGAAGCGAGCGCCCGATGCCCCAGAACCGGATCATGCTGGATGTCCTGAAGGGCAAGGCTCATTTTCCGCCTCCGCTCTGGATGATGCGTCAGGCCGGGCGCTATCTGCCGGAGTATCGGGAGACACGCAGGCGAGCAGGCTCGTTCCTGGACCTCTGCTACGATCCTGACCTTGCGGTCGAAGTGACCTTGCAGCCGATCGAGCGTTTTGGTTTCGATGCCTCGATCCTGTTTTCCGATATCCTCGTCGTTCCGCATGCGCTTGGCCGTGACGTGCGCTTCGAAGAGGGCAGAGGGCCGCTGCTGACGCCGATCACCGCGCCGGAGATTTTGGCTCTGGAAGGCAAGGTGTTTCACGTGAATCTCGAACCGGTCTACGAGACGGTTCGCCGGTTGCGGGCCAAACTGCCCGAAGAGACAACCCTGATAGGCTTCTGCGGGGCGCCGTGGACGGTGGCGACCTACATGATCGCCGGCCATGGCACACCCGACCAGGCGCCGGCGCGGCTTTTTGCCTATCGCGAGCCGGTGGCGTTTCAACGACTGCTGAAGGTGCTTGCCGAACATTCGGCCGCCTATCTCATCCGCCAGATCGAGGCGGGTGCGGATGTGGTGCAGATTTTCGATTCCTGGTCCGGCGTGCTGGACGATGAAACTTTCGACCTGTTCTGCGTTCAGCCAATGGCCGAGATCGTTGGCCGGGTGCGGGCGGTTCATCCCGATGTTCCGATCATCGGTTTTCCCAAGGGCGCCGGTTCGCGCTACCGGACCTATCGGCAAAAGACCGGCGTAACGGCGCTGGGGATCGACTGGACGGTGCCCTTGGTCGCGGCGAAGGAATTGCAGCGCTCAGGTGCGGTTCAGGGCAATCTCGATCCCTTGCGGCTCGTGGCTGGCGGCAAGGCGCTGTCGGATGGCGTCGAGGCGATCCTGGGAGCGCTGGGAGACGGGCCGCTGATCTTCAACCTCGGCCACGGCATTACGCCGGAGACGCCGATCGCCCATGTCGAGGCGATGGTGAAACAGGTGCGGAGCGCGACACGCTGATGGCTCAGATGAACAACACGAACAGCACCGGCCAGGCGATGATGCGCATGACGATCGGTATCGCCGTACTGGTCGTTTTCACCGCGCTTTTGTATTTCGCGGCACCCGACAGTTTCTATCCCTGGGCCAAGGCGATCCATATCCTCGCCGTCATCTCATGGATGGCGGGCATGCTCTATCTGCCGCGGCTGCTGGTCTATCACGCCGATGCCGAGAAGGGCTCGGTGCAGTCGGAAACCTTCAAGGTGATGGAGCGGCGCCTGCTGCGGGGCATCATCAACCCGGCGATGATCGTCACCTGGGTGTTCGGCCTGTGGCTCGCCTGGAAGGGTTTTGGTTTCCAGGGCGGCTGGCTGCACGCCAAGATCGGAGCGGTGCTTTTGCTGTCGGCCATGCATGGCTATCTCTCGGGCGCGGTGCGCAAATTCGCCGAGGACCGCAATGAAAAACCGGCCAGGCACTGGCGAATGGTCAACGAGATCCCCACATTGCTGATGATCGCAATCGTCATCCTGGTGGTGGTCAAGCCGTTCTGATGCATGTCGATCAAAACGGCCAGGAGCCAGCGACAGGCATTGATGCGTTTTAAGCCTTCATAGGCCACGCAAAACGCAGCTTGCTCTTTCACCCGACCGACGATAAAAGACGGGTCTTCCTTCCCGTCATGCGCCGCCCCTCGTTGTTTTCGGCCGCGCCCGGCATTTGTCGCATCCCGCCGATATTTTCCCAAAGCCTACCCAGACTCCATCTATTCCCAGACTCAATCTACCAAGGTCCGTCTATGCAAGAAATGAAACTCGCTGAGTTCAAGAACAAGAAACCGCCAGAGCTGATCGCTTATGCCGAATCGCTCGAGGTCGAAAACGCCAGCGTCATGCGCAAGCAGGAGCTGATGTTTGCGATCCTGAAGAAGCTGGCCGCCCAGGAGATCGAGATCATCGGTGATGGCGTGGTCGAGGTGCTGCAGGACGGTTTCGGCTTCCTGCGCTCCGCCAACGCCAACTATCTGCCAGGTCCCGACGACATCTATATTTCGCCGTCGCAGATCCGGCGCTTTTCGCTGAAGACCGGCGATACGGTCGAAGGGCCGATCCGCAGCCCGAAAGAGGGCGAGCGCTATTTCGCGCTGCTCAAGGTCAACACCATCAATTTCGACGATCCCGAGAAGATCCGTCACAAGATCCACTTCGACAATCTGACGCCGCTCTATCCGACCAAGCGGCTGAAGATGGAAATCGAGAATGTGACCACCAAGGACATCTCGGCCCGCGTGATCGACCTGGTCGCGCCGATCGGCAAGGGACAGCGCGCTTTGATCAACGCGCAGCCGCGTACCGGCAAGACGGTTCTGATGCAGAACATCGCCCACTCGATCACCGCCAACCATCCGGAATGCTATCTGATCGTGCTTCTGATAGACGAGCGGCCGGAAGAAGTGACCGACATGCAGCGCTCGGTGAAGGGCGAGGTGATCTCCTCGACCTTCGACGAGCCGGCCGTGCGCCACGTGCAGGTCGCCGAAATGGTCATCGAGAAGGCCAAGCGCCTGGTCGAACATGGCCGCGATGTCGTCATCCTGCTCGATTCGATCACCCGCCTCGGCCGCGCCTACAACACCGTCGTGCCGTCATCCGGCAAGGTGCTGACCGGTGGTGTCGACGCCAACGCCCTGCAGCGGCCGAAGCGCTTCTTCGGCGCCGCCCGCAACATCGAGGAAGGCGGCTCGCTGACCATCATCGCCACCGCGCTGATCGATACCGGCAGCCGCATGGACGAAGTCATCTTCGAAGAGTTCAAGGGCACCGGCAACTGCGAAATCCAGCTCGACCGCAAGGTGGCCGACAAGCGCATCTATCCGGCCATGGACATCTTGAAGTCCGGCACCCGCAAGGAAGACCTGCTGGTTTCCAAGCAGGATCTGCAGAAGATTTTTGTGCTGCGCCGCATCCTGGCGCCGATGGGAACCACCGACGCGATCGAGTTCCTGATCGATAAGCTCAAGCAGACCAAGACCAATGCGGATTTCTTCGATTCGATGAACACGTAAAGGTCAGGCCGAAATCTTCCGGTCTGTGTATTGAAGCCCCATTCCGCGAAACCGGGATGGGGTTTTTCATTGTCCGGCGGCAAGTCGCTTTCCCGATATCGGGCGGCTGTATGTGGCGGCAGACGATTTCGCGTTCATGCAAAGCTCGTGTCTGCAAACTGGAAGCAGCGACGTGAAGAAGACAATCCCGACCCTGATCGGCTTTTCGGCCATCCTGACCTGGTCCTTCCTGGCGCTGCTGTCGACCGCTGCGGGCTCGATCCCGCCGTTTCAGCTGGCAGCCATGACCTTCCTGCTCGGAGGGCTGGTCGGCGCCGGCAGCTGGATTTTCCGCCCAGGCGCGATCCGGTCGCTGCGGCAGCCATGGCCGGTCTGGGCGATAGGCACGGCGGGACTGTGCATCTACCACTGCGCCTATTTTTTCGCGATCCAGTCGGCGCCGCCGGTCGAGGTCAGCTTGATCGCCTATCTCTGGCCACTGCTGATCGTTGTTTTCGCCGCCTTCCTGCCTGGCGAAAGGCTCCGGGTTCATCACATCGTCGGCGTCGTTCTAGGGCTTGCCGGCGCCATCGTGGTGATCACCAAGGGCGGCAATGTCGGCCTGGCCAATGGGGTGATGAAGGGCCATGTCATCGCACTGTTCTGCGCCTTCATCTGGTCCGGTTATTCCGTGCTGTCGCGCCGCTTCGGCCAGGTGCCGACCGATGTCGTGGCCGGCTATTGCTTCATCACGGCGGCGGTCGCTTTCTCGCTGCACCTGATGCTCGAGACCACGGTCTGGCCGCAGACGCCGATGCAGTGGGCGGCTATCGTCACTCTGGGGACGATCCCTCTGGGAGCCGGCTTCTATGCCTGGGATTTTGGCTGCAAGCACGGTGACATCATGATCCTTGGTGCACTGTCCTACGCCGCACCGCTGTTTTCGGTCATCGTGCTGCTGCTGGCAGGCTTTGGCGTCTTCCACTGGTCGGTGGCGCTCGCTTGCGTGCTGATCACCATTGGCGCGGTGATCGCCGCCAAGGATTTGCTGTTCAAGGCGAGCCAAGCCGCGTCTTCCACCGAGGCGTTCCCCAAGCAGGCGTAAGGCGCCTGATCTTTATTGGCGGCACAGAAGGCGCTCCAGCTCTTCCGGATCCGTCACAGCGGGAAGACAAACCTGGCCGGTGCAGAGCCAGGCGCCCGCTTTATCGGTCGGTGGTGGGATTTCCCCCGGGAGCAGGGTTCGATTCGCTACCGTACCGATCGGCAGGGTCATGTCGACGCGGCGTGGATCCGGGCTTCGATTCGCAACCGGAACGAGCCTTGGATCTGCGAGCTCATCCACCAACACCAGCTTGAGCGGCTCGATCGCCAGCGCGCAGGCGTTGACGATGCCGGCCTGGCCATAGGCCTGGTGTGCCGCGCGGCCGGCGGCATGCTCGGCGACGTGCCAGGCCCTTTCCTGCAGGTCGAGATTGCCGGTGACGGAGGCCAGCCGGACCAGCGCCTCGATGATCTGGCCGGTGGCGGAGGGAATGGCCTCGTCGACATCGCCGCGGATCCGGATCGGCACGTCGGTGCTGTCCGAGGCGGTCAGGTAATAACCTGTCTTCTCGCTATCGGCGTGCCAATGGTCGAGCTGCTCGACAAACCGGCCGGCTTGGTCGACATAGCTCCAATCCCCGGTGGCCTCGAACAGCGAGATCGCTGCGTTGGTCATGGCGGCATAGTCGCTGGACAAAGCAGGGAACAGTTTTCTGGCGCCGAGCATCGAATGCGGCAGACGGCCGTCGCGGCTGGCAGCGCGGATATGGGCAAAGGCTTTTGCCGCCGCATCGATCCAGTCAGGCCGCGCCAGCGACCGGCCGGCTTCTGCAAGCGCCGCGATCATCTGGGCGTTCCAGTCGGTGAGGGTCTTTGCGTCAAGGCCTGGCCTGACCCGCTCTTCCCGGACTGCAAGGAGTTTCCCCTTGAGCGGGCTGATCTCTTCGCGATCGATCACATATTGCGATTGCTGGGACAGGGTTTGGTGAACGACCGGCTTGCCTTCCCAGCCATGCGGGCTGGAGAGCGTGAAGTGACTGAAAAACAAAGCGGAATCGTCGCCGAGGGCAGCTTCGACCTCGTCTTTGCTCCAAGTGTAGAACAGCCCTTCCTCGCCATCGCTGTCGGCGTCGAGACTGGCGGCAAATGCGCCGCCGTCGACGCGCATTTCGCGCAGCAGCCAGTCGATCGTCTCTTCGATTCGGAACCGGAACAACTCGTTGCCGCTTGCGGCATAGGCCCAGTTGCAGAAGCGGATCAGCTGGGCATTGTCGTAAAGCATCTTTTCGAAATGCGGCACCAGCCATTCGGCGTCGGTCGAGTAACGGCTGAGCCCGCCGCCGATATGGTCGTAGATGCCGCCGCTCACCATCTGCTCAAGACTGAGTAGGACGTCGTCGCGGTGGCTGGCGTTGCCGTCGCGCAGCCAGGACAGCCACAGCGTTTGCATAAACGGTGCATTGGGGAATTTCGGCGCGCCGCGCAGGCCGCCGAGATCGCGGTCGATCATGCCGTCTATGCCCTTGGCAAGCTCAGCCAGCGTGCCGCGATCGAGCCCTGTTTTCGCATGCGAGCCGGCAAGCCGCGCCTCGACATGTAAGGTCAGGCCGTCGGCACTCTGGTTGAGGCTCGCCCGCTTCTCGCGCCAGGCCTTGTCCACCGCCTCCATCACCTGGATGAAACCGGGGCGGCCATAGCGTGGCTCGCGCGGAAAATAGGTGCCGCCCCAGAACGGCTTGCCGTCCGGCGTCAGGAACATGGTCAGCGGCCAGCCGCCTTGCTCGCCCATGGCGGAGAGTGCAGCCATATAGATCTGGTCGATGTCGGGACGCTCCTCGCGGTCGACCTTGATATTGACGAACAGACGGTTCATGACGGCGGCGACACCATCGTTCTCGAAGCTTTCATGCGCCATGACGTGGCACCAGTGGCAGGCGGCATAGCCGACCGAGAGCAGGATCGGCCTGTCCAGCGCCTTCGCCTCCTCGAGCGAAGCCGGCGACCAGGCGCGCCAGTGCACGGGATTGCCGCTGTGCTGCTGCAGATAGGGGCTGGCTTCTTCGGCAAGCAGGTTTGGCGCTGGCAGCGTCACTGGGCAAACTCGGGTGCGATTGGCTGATAGGCGTAAAGCTAGGGCGGTTCGGTAGAGCGGGCAAATGATTTCAGGCGGTTCCATCGTAGCGCTGTCGAGTGGCCGGCTTCCGGCCGGGGTTGGCGTCATCCGCATTTCCGGCGCGCAGACTCGATTCGTAGTCGAAACGATTGCCGGCAGCATGGTTAAGGACCGCTCGGCAGTTCTGCGCCGATTCAGGGCACCCGACGGGACCGTGCTCGACACCGGCCTGGTCGTTTTCTTTCGCGGTCCGGCCAGTTTCACCGGCGAGGACGTTGCGGAATTCCATGTTCACGGCGGTCGTGCCGTTGTGGCAAAAATGCTGGAGACGATCGCAGGCCTTGACGGCGTCAGGCACGCGGAACCCGGCGAATTCACGCGCCGGGCCTTTCTCAACGGCAAGGTCGACCTTGTCGAGACCGAGGCACTGGCGGATCTCGTCAACGCCGAGACCGAGGCGCAGCGGCGTTTTGCCGTTCAAAATGCCGAAGGCGTTCAGAGCGAACTCTATCTCGGCTGGCGCCGCAGACTGATCCATGCCCGCGCCATGATCGAGGCGGAAATCGATTTCGCCGATGAGGACGATGTCCCCGGTTCCGTTTCGGATACGGTCTGGTCCGATGTTAGGACGATGATCGGCGAGATCGATCGCCACATCGCCGGGTTTCGCGCCGCCGAGATCATTCGCGACGGCTTCGAGGTCGTTATCCTTGGCGCGCCCAACGCCGGTAAGTCGAGTCTGTTCAATGCCCTGGCCCGGCGGGATGCCGCTATAGTAACGGATGAACCCGGCACGACGCGGGATCTGCTTGAAGTGACACTTGATCTCCAGGGGCTGCGGGTCAGGCTTACAGATACGGCCGGGCTGCGCGATGCGCCGGGCAAGGTCGAGGCGATCGGCATCGAGAAGGCGAGGGCCAAGGCGCATGGCGCCGATCTGTTGCTGTTGCTGCAGGACGTTGCGGACCCCAGGGACATCGGTCTGCTACCGACCGGCGCTCCGAGCTTGCGGGTCGGCACTAAGCTTGATCTGCTGGAAGACCGCGCTGCAATCGATGCGGCCGCGGACTATGACCTCATCATTTCGGTAAAAAACGGGACGGGCGTGGAGAGACTGCTGGCGGAAATCGGCCGGCGAGCTGCGGAAGCAGCCGGCAGCGTCGGTGATGTCCTGCCATCGCGCCTGCGCCACGTCGAATTGCTTGGCGCAGCGAATAGGCACCTGCTTCGTGCAACCGACGGCCAGACTGTCGGGCAGGAATTGCGCGCCGAAGAGTTGCGGCTTGCCGCGGATCGCCTGGGCCGTATTGTCGGCGCCATCGACGTCGAGGACATGCTGGACGTGATCTTCTCGCAGTTCTGTATTGGCAAATGACTCACGTGAAACAATGGGTCGTCGAACAGGAATTGGTTTCTGGCGCAGAGGCTTGACGGCGCGCTTGCGGGCAATTGGCGGAAACGCTTAACGTTTCGTCAGCCACGGCGGAGCAGGGAGCGCAGCGACGCAGCGCAGACCTTAGGATCCATGCCGTGACTTGGAGCGTCGCAGCGGTGCTGAATTCTGTTGCGTCGCATTCCTCGATCTCGTTCACGGAATGGATCCTCGGGTCTGCGCGTCCGCTTCGCTCCCGCTCCGCCCGTGGATGACGAAAGTTGGCAGGGCTCCGGCAAAAGGTCCCATTCCAAATGATTCACGTGAAACACCGCTGCAATCCCCACCACCTTGTTTCACGTGAAACTCGCTGCGGAGTTTTCTTGACAGCACTGCTCTGCAGGGACATGTGTCCCTCAATCTTTTTTGAGTCTGGGACGTGTTGGAATGACCAATCACTATGATGTGGTTGTGGTGGGCGGTGGTCACGCGGGTTGCGAGGCGGCCAGTGCTGCCGCACGCGCCGGTGCCAGAACCGCGCTGGTGACGCTGCGCTTCGACACGATCGGGGTCATGTCGTGCAATCCGGCGATCGGCGGGCTCGGCAAGGGCCACCTGGTGCGCGAGATCGATGCCATGGATGGCCTGATGGGGCGCGTGGCGGATGCGGCTGGCATCCAGTTCCGCCTGCTCAACCGCCGCAAGGGTCCCGCCGTGCGCGGGCCGCGCACGCAGGCCGACCGAAAGCTCTATCGCCTCGCCATGCAGGAAGCGATTCGGCAGCAGAACGATCTCGACGTGGTCGAAGGCGAGGTTCTGGACTTCGAAATTGTCGCCGGCCGGATCACGGCCGTTCTCCTGGCCGATGGAAGGCGGCTTGCCTGTGGCGCTGTCGTCCTGACGACCGGGACTTTTCTGCGCGGGCTTATCCATATCGGCGAGAGGAAGATTATTGCCGGCCGCATGAACGAGCAGGCCAGTCTTGGTCTGTCGGCAACGATGGACCGCGCCGGCTTCAAGCTCGGTCGGCTGAAGACCGGCACGCCGCCACGGCTCGACGGCCGGACCATCGACTGGGCGTCGCTGGAAAGCCAGGCGGCGGATGAGAATCCTGTGCCGTTCTCGCTGATGACCGACCGCATCACCACGCCGCAGATCGAGTGCGGCATCACCCGCACGACGACGGCCACGCATGAGTTGATCCGCGTCAATCTTGGCCGGTCGGCCATGTATTCCGGCTCGATCGCGGGCGTTGGGCCGCGTTATTGCCCGTCGATCGAGGACAAGATCGTCAAGTTCGGCGATAGGGACGGGCACCAGATCTTTCTGGAGCCGGAAGGGCTGGACGACGATACCGTTTATCCCAATGGTATTTCGACCTCGCTGCCCGAAGACGTACAGCTCGATATATTGAAAACCATTCCGGGGCTGGAGCGCGCAACCATGCTGCAGCCCGGCTATGCCATCGAGTATGATCACGTCGATCCGCGCGAACTGCATCAGACGCTGGAGACGAAGCGCATCAGGGGTCTTTTCCTCGCCGGGCAGATCAACGGCACGACCGGCTATGAGGAAGCAGCCGGGCAAGGCTTGCTCGCAGGCCTCAATGCGGCGCGGCGGGCGGCGGGGAGCGAGCAGATCGTGCTCAGCCGCACCGAAGCCTATATTGGGGTGATGGTCGACGACCTGACCAGCCGGGGCATCAGCGAACCCTACCGGATGTTCACCTCTCGGGCCGAATTCCGGCTGTCGCTGCGTGCCGACAATGCGGATGAACGACTGACGCCTCTGGCTGCAAAGCTGGGCATCGCTTCGGCACAGCGCATGCAACGCTACGGGCAGGTCATGCAAAGCCTGGATGAGGCGCGGGACTTGGCGAAGTCGCTCGCCCTGACGCCGAACGAGGCGGCGCGACACGGGCTGGACATCAACCGGGATGGCGTGCGCCGGTCCGGCTATGAATTGCTGTCCTATCCTGACGTCGATGTCGCCTGGCTGGTCGGCGTCGATCCGCGCTTTGCGGCGATCGACGGCAAGACGGCGGAGCGCCTCGAGACGGAAGCGAAGTATTCTGTCTATCTCGACCGCCAGAAGACTGACGTGGCGCAAATCCGGCATGAGGAGAGCCGGCTTATCCCCGAGACGGTCGATTTCGCCGGAGTGCCGGGTCTGTCGAACGAGCTGAAGCAGAAGATGCAGGCGCGGCGGCCGCGCTCCATCGCTGATGCCCAGCGCATGGAAGGCATGACGCCGGCGGCGCTGGCGATCATCGTCGCGCATGTCCGTCACGCGGAAAGCACCCAGCGCCCACAAAAGGAAGTTGCGTGAGTTCTATTTCCCTAGAGAGCCTGCAGGACGCGGCAGGCCCGGTTTCACGTGAAACATTCGATCGGCTGGTGGCCTTCGAGCAGATGTTCCAGAAATGGAATCGCAGCATCAATCTGGTGGCGCAATCGACGTCGGGCGATGTCTGGCAGCGCCATATCCTGGACAGCGCCCAACTCGGACGCATAGAACCGGTTGCCACGCGCTGGGTGGATCTCGGCTCGGGCGGCGGATTTCCGGGCCTTGTCATGGCTTTCCTGCTTGCCGAGCGCGACGGCGCCAGCATCGACCTGGTTGAAAGCAATCGCAAAAAGGCGTCCTTCCTGCAGACCGTCGTCGGGCAGTTCAGGCTGCCGGCGCGAGTCGTGGCGCGCCGCATCGATGACAGCCATGCGCTTGTTTCGACACCGCAAGTTGTCACGGCGCGGGCTTTGGCCTCGCTTTCGACCTTGCTGGACCTGTCGGCGCCATGGCTGACGTCAGGCGCGCGCGGCCTGTTCCACAAAGGCCGGGATTACCGCGCCGAAGTGGAAGAAAGCGTTCACCGATGGTCCTTCGATCTGGTAGAACATCCAAGTGTGACCGACCCGCATGGGGTCATCCTTGAACTGTCCAACCTGCGACCTGTCTGATCCGCGACGTGTCAGACGCTTTGGCGATCCCAAAATGAACTTCTGGCATAGACCCATGATGAAGAATGGCCCCCGAATCATCACCGTAGCCAACCAGAAGGGCGGTGTCGGCAAGACAACGACCGCCATCAATCTGGCGACCGCGCTGGCCGCGATCGGCGAAAAGGTGCTGATCGTCGATCTCGATCCGCAGGGCAATGCCAGCACCGGTCTCGGCATCGACCGCAAGGACCGCACGGTGTCCTCCTATGACGTGCTGACCGGCGAACTGGAACTGGAGGCCGCGGCCATCCCCACGGCGGTGCCCGGCCTGTCGATCGTGCCGTCGACGCTTGATCTGCTCGGCATTGAAATGGAGATCGCCTCGGCGCCCGACCGCGTGCTCAAGCTGCGAAATGCGCTGCGCGCCGCGACCGACCGCGGCGCGCCGTTCGGCTATGTGCTGATCGACTGCCCACCATCGCTCAACCTTTTGACTTTGAATTCAATGGCCGCGGCCGATTCTGTTCTTGTGCCGCTGCAATGCGAGTTTTTCGCGCTCGAAGGTCTCAGCCAGTTGCTGGAGACTGTCGAGCAGGTGCGCCGCTCGATCAATCCGGATCTCACCATCCAGGGCATCGTGCTGACCATGTATGACGGCCGCAACAATCTCGCCAACCAGGTGGTGCAGGATGTGCGGGCGCATATGGGCGACAAGGTCTACGAGACCGTCATTCCGCGCAATGTGCGGGTGTCCGAGGCGCCGTCCTACGGCAAGCCGGCGATCCTCTATGATTTGAAGTGCTCCGGCAGCCAGGCCTATCTGCAACTGGCGTCGGAAGTGATCCGCCGCGAGCGCAAGTTACGCGCCGCTTGATTAGGCCGGATGCATAGCTAAAAGCCGATTCGATACCGAAACGATTTGGAATAGCCAACTGGAATAAAGATGAGCGAAGACCTTTCAAGAAAGAGACTGGGGCGTGGACTGGCTGCGCTGATCGGCGAGATCGATCGCCCCGCAGCGCCTGAGAAGCCCGGCACGAGCGCCGACGGCAAGGTGCCGATCGAGTTCCTGACCCCCAATCCGAAAAATCCGCGCCGGCATTTCGGCGACGCCGAGCTGACCGATCTTGCCCAGTCGATCCGCGAACACGGCGTCGTCCAGCCGGTGGTGGCGCGGCCTTCGCCGACACAAGCCGGCCGCTACGAGATCATCGCCGGCGAGCGGCGCTGGCGCGCGGCGCAGCGCGCCGGGCTGTCCGAGATTCCGGTCATCATCCGCGAGGTCAACGACCGCACCGCGCTCGAACTGGCGATCATCGAGAACGTCCAGCGCACCGACCTCAATGCGGTCGAGGAAGCGCTTGGCTATCAACAGCTGATCGATGAGCACGGCTACACCCAGGCCGATCTCGGCCAGGTGATCGGCAAGAGCCGCAGCCATGTCGCCAACACGCTCAGGCTCTTGAAGCTGCCGGACGTGATCCGCGACATGCTGGTCGACGGCGCCCTGTCGGCGGGTCATGCCCGCACGCTGGTGACGGCGGAAGATCCGGCCGGCCTTGCCAAGCGCATCGTCGAAGAGGGCCTTTCGGTGCGCCAGGCCGAAGCGCTGGCGCAGATGCCGGCCGGCACCAGCAGCGCTAGGGAAGCCAAGCCGGCGCCAAGTCCTGACGAAAAGGACGCCGACACGCTGGCGCTGGAGAAGCTGTTGACCGACACGATCGGCATGATTGTGTCGGTGGATCACAAGGGCAAGGGCGGCGTGCTGCGGGTTTCGTACCGGTCGCTGGAACAGCTTGATGAGCTGTGCCGCAGGCTGAAGCAAGATCGGTAATTAGCCGGCGAATTAACTCCTGGCTTAAGGTCCAGCTGAGCTGGTTGGCACGGGCTTAAGAGGCATAAAGGGCTGGCGGTTGCCGGCCCTTCTCTTTGCGGCGCCTATGTTTGGCGAACGCGGCGAAGCTGCCAATCTCCCCCCCTCGTGGGCAGGGCTATCGCATATGGATTCTTGCGAAGAAGAACCCCCACCCTAACCCTCCCCACAAGGGGGAGGGAACGCTGCCGCGTGCCTTTAATTCTTTCTTGGCGCCGAAAAGACAGGCGATGCTCCTGGGCCAGCGCCAACGGAAGTCTCCCTCCCCCTTGTGGGGAGGGGTTAGGGGTGGGGGTCCGTGCCGGGCAGACATCTCAGGAATTCCAT
>NZ_JAMYOI010000046.1:0-30513 GCF_040319775.1 Mesorhizobium sp. M0870 | reverse complement strand
CATAGGCGTCGAGGAGGGGGGGGGAGGGGGGGGGGGTGGTGGCGGGGGGGGGGGGGGGGTGGCGGGGGGGGGGGGGAGGTGGGGGGGAGGGGGGGGGGGGGGGGGGGGGTGGGGGGGGGTGGGGGGGGGGGGGGGGGGGGGGGGGCGGGCGCCGCCCCCCCGCGGCGCTGCAAAAGACCCCCACCCCGCTCCGCTGCGCGGAGCGACCCTCCCCACAAGGGGGAGGGTGAAGACGCTCCACCAGACACACTCCAGAAACAAGATTCAACATCCGGGAAAAACTCGCGAAAACATCGCCTGTCATAACCACCTTCGCGGCGGTCAAGCGGGCCGCGGCACAACACGAAGAAATGGTCCCGAAACATGCAACGAGGTTCGACCGGATGGATCGGTGCCCTGACAGGCATTTCGCTCGCCATGCTGGCGGTCGCACAATCGGGTGCGGACGCAGCGGTCACCCGGAGCGAATATTGCAGCCAGCTCGGCCTTCAACTCGACGGGGCCATCCAAACGAAAGTCGCCCCAGGCACCAGCGCAAGCCAGATCGCCGAGGCAACCGCGCTCCAGGACAAGGCGAACCGGTTTTGTGCCGAGCGCAAACAGGCCCAAGGCATCAGGACCTACGCCAACGCCCTGAAACTCCTTGGCGTGACACCGGTCGACCTGAACCAGTGACAGCAACCATCAATTCTCGAAGGAAGGGCCGCCTCTCTCGCAGAGCGAGGGCGGTTTTTCCAGCGCATCGCACCGCGGAAGTTCCTGCCGGACTACTTCTCGCCCAGATATTGGAAAACGGCCTGTTTCCACCAATCGCTTTCGATGGTCTGCAGGAGGGCGACATCGAGAGACTTGCGCAACGGGCTGCCGAGCGGCAGCGCAATGGCATATTGCTGCTGGTCGAAGGTCGCATCGAGAACCTGCAGGCTTGTCGCGTAATTCTGCCCGACCAGCCAGCCAAGCAGCGGCTTGTCGTGCACCAGCGCATCGATCTTGCCGGCGCGAAGCGCGTTGAGGCCCTGCTGGATCGAGGCAAAGTCCTGATGACGGATCTGGGTCGAATCCAGATAGGACGCCGTCGACGAGCTCTGCACCGCGCCGACCCTGACCGCGGCGAGATCGCTTTCGCCCTGCACCATTCCTTCCATCTGCGTCACCGTCAGCACCGATGTGACGCCCGCGGTGAACACCGCGATGGCAATGATCGATCCCATCATCCAGAGCGCGGCCAGCACGCGCCCCGGCACGGTTCGCGGACCGAAGTCGCCGGTGCTGGCTTGCGTCGCGGCGATGGTCGACCACCACATGCTGGAAAACAGTCCCTTGGCGACGCCGCCGCCGAAATCGTCATTGTGCCGACGTTCGAACATCCAGATCAGGACGCCGACCACCACCGATATGATGACCAGCCCCAGCACCGCCTGCAGGAAGCCGAACGACGTCAGGGCATGCAGCACCGGCCGCCATGACGGCTGATTGTTGAGCGGTGTCGCAATGCCGAGCCCGGTCGTGAAGAAGGGCTGCGTGAAGTCGACGGCCTTTTCGCGGTCGGCCGTGACCGTGATCGCGGCCATCGCCGCATCGAACCTGCCGTTGACGACGCCATCGATCTGGTCCTGCACGGCAGGCACTTCGACATAGCGGAAGCGAAGGTTGAGCCGCCCGGCGATTTTCTGCCAGAGGTCGATGCTCAATCCCGACCAGCTGCCGTCCTGCAGCTTGAACGCAAAAGGCGGCGCCTCCTTGATCCCGACCGAGATCTCTTTTGCCGGCGAGGCCGAGGGAGAAGCCAGGTCGGGAGACGTCTGGTCGGGCGAGGTCTGGGCAAGCGTGGCGCCGGCTCCCACACACGCGACGATGACAATGAGACCCAGCGCCATCGTCCACGAAGCAACTCTTCTCAACGGCAACGACTCCCAGCGTCCGCCGCTCGATCGTCGCGGCTTTCGAAGGGTAGCCGCCGTGCCGTCCTTCGTCCACCGGCGATGTCGTTGCTGAAGCAGCCGCGCGACGCGCCGACCATCGAATTGCGCAAAAACAAGCAGTTGGAACAATTTCACGATTCAGATCCTGAATCGCTTCGCGCAACGCCGGATCCCGTGCGGACAGGCTTGCCGTGCCGAAGACGAACTCGCGCCCAAACCAGCCCACCCCAAACCTTACTTCCTGCCTTGCGGGTAGATCGTCTCGCCGCGCTTCAGCATTGCCACAAACGTCTCGATCTTCTTCTTGCGCCCGGCCTCGGTCTTCATGTTGTGGGTGCGGAAGGCGAGCGCGAAACGGTTCTGGGCACTGAGCTTTGCCAGCATCACCTTCGCAGCGGGTTCGGCGTCTATGGCAGCCTGCAGGTCGTCGGGGATTTTCATCTCCTTGCCGCTGCCATAGGCGCGCGCCCAGCGCCCGTCCGCCTTGGCCGCCTCGACCTGTTTGAGCCCATGCTCGGTCATGCGGCCCTCCTCGACCAGCCGCGCGACATTGTCGATGTTGATCAGGCTCCAGATGCTCTTCCGACCGCGCGGCGTGTAGCGCTGCAGGAAACTCTTGTCGTCCAACCCCTTGCGCACCGCATCGATCCAGCCGAAGCACAGCACCACGTCGATGGCTTGTTTGGGGGTGATCGACTTCAGTCCCGACCCCACCTTGTGAACCTTGATCCACACTTCGGTTTCCGTGGCGTGGTGCTTGCCGAGCCATGCGTAGAAGCTGCCCGGATCCGGGAATTCATGGACCTTGTCGGGATCAACCTTGACCGGCGCCATTAGCCGGCCCGTTTGTTCAGTGCCGCTCGCGCCATCACAGTTCCTGCTCCCACTGTCGTCTTGCCCCCCGCATTGCGCCCATCGTCATTGCCCGGCATGTGGCACAGATCGCTGTCAGTTGTCGTCAGTTGCGCCACCACAAAGCAAAGGAAAGCATCGCCGCGGGACTTCGTCGGGGAGAAGAGAGGGCGCGCGATATTCCATCGCCATGCTATAGGACCGCAAGGTGTCAGTCTGGGGGAATATGCCACCATGAAATCTCTGCTGCTCGCTTTTCTATCTTTGCTGTTGCCGAGCCTCGCCCTTGCGGAGCCGATCGAAACCCGGAAAATCGTCACGGCTGTGACTGGCGACTTCAATGGCGACGGCGCCGTCGATCTTGCCATGGTGGTGGAGACCGAGCCCGGCCACCCGATGGATGTCCACTTCTTCCTCAGGGACAAGGAGCACAATTACCTCAAGCCCGTCGAGATCGTGCACGAGCAGATCCACGGGGAATGGAACGGCTACGACCGGCCGGGTTACAACAACTCCGACACCGAGCCGGAACTGACGGTGCTGCCCAACGGCTCGATCAAATTCTACCTGCCGGCGATGCCGGTCGGCAGCGAACGGACCGACATGACGCTGACCATCGCCTGGCGCAACGCTGCCTTCATCGTCGCCGGCTTCGCCTATGACCATTATGACTATATGGAGGAGAATGCCGAAAGCGCCTGCGAGTACAATGTGCTGACCGGCAAAGGCACCAGCAGCGAAAAGCAGCCGGACGGCAGCACGAAGCACAAGACCGTCTCGGTCGAAGGCCAGACCATCGCCTTCAAGGACTGGAACCCGGGCTCTGCCTTCACCGCTTGCGGCGAGTGATCGCCCTGCATCATCGGCGCTTCCGATAGCGCTATCGGTTTCTTCCGTTTTCACTTGCCGTACCGAACTGCCAATTCCCTGCCCTTCTCCATCCAAGCAAAGGCAGAGCGAATGAGCATTTCAAATGAGAAAATCCTGATCGTCGGTGGCGGCTCTGGCATGGGTCTGGCGCTGGCCCGGCGCTGCGTTGAGTCTGGGGCCAGGGTGATCATAGCCGGGCGCGGCGAGAACCGGCTGCGGCAGGCGCGTGAGGCGCTGGGCAATCCCGCCGGGCTGGAGACCGCCGTCGTCGACATCACGCGCGAAGACCAGGTCGCGGCTCTGTTCGCAGGGATCGGCGACGTCAATCACATCGTCAGCACCGCAGCCGACATCGAAGGCGCCTACCAGCTGCTGCCGGCGCTTGACCTGAAGGCGGCGCAAAAAATGGTCGAGAGCAAGCTTTATGGACCGCTGCTGCTCGCCAAGCACGGTGCGCCACGGCTGGCAGCGACCGGTTCGATGACCTTCGTTTCCGGCATTGCCGCCTACCGGCCCACCGCGCGAGGCTCCGTCGTTGCGTCAGTCAATGCGGCGCTCGAAGGGCTGGTGCGTGCGCTGGCCGTGGAGCTCGCGCCGATCCGCGTCAATGCCGTGTCACCCGGCTGGGTCGACACCACGATCTGGGCGCAGGTTGCCGGCGACCGGAAGGACGCGACCCTGGCCGCGATGGCCGAGCGGCTGCCGGTCGGGCGGATCGGCCGACCCGATGACATCGCCGACGCCATCGCCTTCCTCATCGGCAACGGTTTTACGACGGGAACGACGCTGCATGTCGAGGGCGGCCACCGCCTGATCTAAACTGCCGCTGCCTCCGTCAGGAGTCGTTGGCAAACAAGGCCTTGGAACGGTTCGCCGATTCAAGTCCTAAACCAGCCCTGGCGGAAGGAACCGGCACCAGCGTGTCGCGCGCGGCAGTGAGCAATTGCTTAAGCGCCGGCGGCTGGACGCGCCGGCGCCGCCAGATCATCGTCAGCGGCGCGGTTCGCATCGGACCGGGCCACGGCAGTTCGACGATTTCACCACGCGCCAGCGCATCGGTGACGGCAAAGCGTGGAACGAGGGCGGGCCCCGCGCCGGCCGCCACCAGCCGCGCAATGGCGCCGATGCTGCCGACCTCGGCGGCAAGTATGGGTGCGGCAACGCCTGCCTCGGCAAAGGCCGTGTCGAACATATGCCGGTAGATGCATCCGGGCTCCGTTGCCACGAAGGAGAGCATGGCAAGGGCGGCCAGGTCATGCCCGGTGCTGCCCCGCCCAGGAGCCGCGACCAGCACCAGCGGTTCGGCCGCTATCGTGCGCCTGGCGAAGCGTTCATCGGACGCGTCCTTCGCGAAGTCACGGCGGTCGAAACAGAAGGCGACATCGATGTCGCCTTCCTCCAGCTGGCGCAGCAGCGCGCCGCTGCCCGCCACCTTCATCCGCACAATGATGTCGGGATGACCGGCCTGGAATCCAGGTAGCCAGGACGCCAGCCGTGCCGAGGCAATCGTCTCCAGTGCGCCGATCGTCACCTGCCCGCTTGTCTGACTTGCCGCCGCCTGCACGGCCGCGCGCGCCTCGCCATCGAGCCGCAACAGATCCTCGGCGATCGGCTTCAGCGCCAGCCCGGCCGGCGTCAGCTCAAGGCCTGACTTCGCGCGTGTGAACAGGGCCGCGCCAAGCTCCGTTTCGAGTGCCTGGATCTGGTCGCTGACGCTCGATTGCGCGAGGTGGACCACTTCTGCGGCACGCGTGATGTTGCGGCTCCGCGCCACCGCAAGGAAAGTCTTGAGCAATCTCGGATGCATCGCGTCGCTGACGCGCTACTGCAGTTGCGGCTTTTTCAGAAAACTGCCGCGGTCGGCCGATTTGACGCGCAGCCAGGTTTCGCGGCCGTCGCGCAACACCCGCATCGGAATCTCGGCCCCCGCCGAGCCGCTCTCCCACAGCTTGCGGTAGAAATCGGCCAGCCCGTCGACCGCGCCGTCGCGGATGTCGGAGATGATGTCGCCCTGGCGCAGGCCGGCCTTGGCCGCCGGGCCGCCCTCGGTCACGCTCATCACCACCACTCTGCCGTCGCTTTCGGCCGACAGGGCGCCGAGCCACGGGCGCGGCGGCTTGGCCACCTGGCCGCGCGTCAGGAGGTCGTCGAGTATGGGCGGCAACAGATCGATCGGCACGATCATGTTTATATCGGCGACCTCGCCGTTGCGGCTCATCTGCAGGCGCAGGGAACCGATGCCGAGCAGCGAGCCGTCAGCGCCGAACAGCCCGGCACCGCCCCAGGACGGGTGCGCGGGCGCAATGAAGATCGCCTCGTCGAGCAGATATTCCCAATAGCCGGCGAATTCCTGCTTGGTGACGATCCTGGCCTGCACAGACTGGCCGATGCCGTCGGCCAGCACGACGGCGTCACCGATCCTCGCCTTGCCGGCATCGCCCAGCGCCACCGCCGGCAGGCCGAGCGGCGCCAGCGCCTGCACCAGGCCGAAGCCCGATTCCTGGTCATAGGCCAGCGCGTGCGCGGGGATGACGCGGCCGTCATGGCTGGTCAGCCAGACCTCTTCCGCCTCCGTGATGAGATAGCCGATGGTCAGCACCAGCCCATCGTTGCGAATGACGACGCCGCTGCCTTCCCTGAGCGTGCCGAGCGCGCCGGCCGTAAAGGCATCTTCGGGGACAGTGGCCCGCACTGCAACGACCGAGCGCGGATTGGGATTGATGGTCATGCTTTTGTCCTGGATGGGCTTTGGTGACATCTTCTATAGGTATGCCACGCAGGAGAAGGCGCAAGGGTGAGGAAGTGCCCAATTGCCGATGTTGGCAATGCGGGCATCGATAATAGTTCAACGCAAGTTGAACTTACACATCCGCAGCCCTAGTTTATGGCGACCTGCCATCCTTCCCCGACACGAGGCCACGAAATGACCGACTACACACCGCCGAAAGTATGGACCTGGAACAAGCCGAGCGGCGGAGCCTTTGCCAGCATCAACCGGCCGATCGCCGGGCCGACGCAAGACAAGGAACTGCCCGTCGGCAAGCATCCGTTGCAGCTCTATTCGCTGGCGACGCCGAACGGCGTCAAGGTCACCGTCATGCTGGAAGAGCTTCTGGCGCGCGGCCACAAGGGCGCTGAATACGATGCCTGGCTGATCCGGATCAACGATGGCGACCAGTTCGGCAGCGGCTTCGTCGAGGTCAATCCCAACTCCAAGATCCCGGCCCTGATGGACCGCAGCGGCAAGACGCCGGTGCGCATCTTCGAATCCGGTTCGATCCTGGTCTATCTCGCCGAAAAGTTCGGCGAATTCCTGCCTACCGAACAGCCGGCGCGCGCCGAAGTGCTGTCCTGGCTGTTCTGGCAGATGGGCTCGGCGCCGTATCTGGGCGGCGGCTTCGGCCATTTCTACGCCTATGCGCCGGAAAAGTTCGAATATGCCATCGACCGCTTCTCGATGGAGGTGAAACGCCAGATGGATGTGCTCGACCGCCGGCTGGCCGAGACTGAATATCTCGGCGGCAAGGACTATTCCATCGCCGATATGGCCGTGTGGCCCTGGTATGGCGGGCTGGCGCTCGGACGCATGTACAATGATTCCGCCGAGTTCCTATCCGTGCAGGAATACGCACATGTGCAACGCTGGGCCAAGGCGATCGACGCCCGACCGGCGGTCAAGCGCGGCCGCATGGTCAACCGCGCTTTCGGCGAGCCTGCCATGCAACTGCATGAGCGCCACGACGCCAGCGATTTCGAGACCAAGACGCAGGATAGACTGGCCGCCGAATAGGCCATCGCGGATCGCGACAAAAGGAAACCCGCCACCGACGCGACGTCGGGGCGGGTTTTTCCCAAGGTCCAGTGCTGCGGGAACCCCTTAGTGCAGCACTTCAACGATCTGGCGGGTCTCCGGGTCGACGAGGACCGTCTGGTCATTGATCACCGCGACGCGGTATTTGACGTCGGGCACTTCACGCAGTTCGACAGTGTCCGGTACCGACGAGCCGAGCTTGAGTTCGACCCCCAGAAGGTTCACCGAGGCAAGCGGTTCCCTCTTGATGTATTCGCGAACGACCGTCTCCTGCTGCGGCTGGACGACGACGACGCTCTCCGCCAGCGCCGCACCAATGCCGCCCGTCAGGACGATGGCAGCCGCCGCGCTTGTAAGATAAAGTTTCATGACCGTCTCCTAGTGACAATTGAATTCCGCCCTCCATAAAAACTCCACCGCTGCCATGTGGTTCCATCCAACTTCAGAATTGAAGATGTTATGTTTGCAGCCCGGATATTAATTTGTTGCTGATCAAGCATGCGGCAGACAGCGCGGAAATGCTTGAAAACTTGCACAAATGTGTACGGACATTAGAAGACGAAAAATCCCTTCTGCAGCCGAATTGGCGAAGCACCTGTTGTCGCCGCGTCAAATCAGCCTCGCGTCCTCTATCTCGACGATGGGAGCACGAAAAAGACTCGCCCCGCCGGGAGCAGAGCGAGCCATGGCAGTGCCGATAGAGGTGGCAACCTCACCGGTACTGCTAGAGGACGCGAAGCATGATCACTTGTTCCACCTGACGGCCTGAGCCATGCGAAGCCGGTCGCGCATGCATCATGTTCCCACGACGACGCCGAAATGTTCCCACGATACGCTGTGCCGAAACCTCAGCAGGGCTATGCCCAGACAACGCTGTCTCTCAGTGACCAAACACCGTGATCGCGCTGTGGGCGAGGTTCCCCGAATTTGCCCGGGCGCACACGCGCGAGTGATCCTGGCCAGCCGGTCTCAAAGCTGGACACCGTCGCGATGCAATGGCGGGAAGGCGTCTACCGGATCCTGGCTCGGCACGATATCGTGCGAGCGCCTGAAGATCAGCCTCACGATGAGCACGAAGTAGCCGACCTGCAGGACAAGCAGCGTCGCTATCGTCCAGGCAAATGCCTCCCAGAAAGAGCCGGTGACCATATAGGTCCACACCGCGACAATGAGAGCCGTGGCTGACATTCCTACGAGAAACTGCCCAAAATACATGGTTTCCCCAAACCGCCGAAACCGCGCCGGTTCCAACCAGTCCCTGCTCATCCCATTTCCCGCGAACAACATTTCATTATTTTAGCAACTTCGCAAGTAAGCGGCCGATCGCCACTGCGCGCTTTCCATTGCGCGGCGACTTGGCAACGGTGGCGATCCGGCGCGCGGCGGCGGTGCCGGCGGGGCTGGGCTGACGCGCCAGCCGTCGAAAATCCAGAAGCACGCCCGCTCTTTGCACTTCGAGCAGGGGAACAAATGCCGGCACGCCGAGTTTCGCCTCCAGTTTTTTCAAGGAAAGGAGGCCGGCATGGCACCGCGCAACAAACCAAGCGCCGACATCGAAGATGACGCACCGCAGGCGGATGGGCCTACCATCGAGCAGCAGGATTGGGATGCGATCAAGGGCGGCGAGATCCTGCCAGAGTCCGTGCCGGAAAACGGCGACATGCGTTACGGCATCGAGAAAGACGGCGATCTGCCCGACGAGGACGACGATAACGCGTACCAGGACAGCGACGACGCCCTCCCCGATGATGAGGAAGAAGCCTCAATCACGCGCAACATGACTGCCTGTTGTTGAAC
Source organism: Mesorhizobium sp. M0870 (assembly GCF_040319775.1). NCBI lineage: Bacteria > Pseudomonadati > Pseudomonadota > Alphaproteobacteria > Hyphomicrobiales > Phyllobacteriaceae > Mesorhizobium > Mesorhizobium sp. M0870. Next base: position 21,261 of record NZ_JAMYOI010000046.1, on the reverse strand, counting down.
TTGCCAAAGCCACATTTTCCATGCCCGGTTCGCGGGCAAATGTGCTTGGCCGGCTAAGTTTTCCGCCTAGGCATTATATCAGATTTACCTAAAATAGCGGAACATCCAAGGGACATTATCGGAACTGAACAAGGCCCCTTGGACTTTTGCGCACGACGGATAAGACCTTGGTCCTACAGGAAAAAGCAAAAGCCCGACGTGACCGATTGAAGCTTCCAACGAGGGAACATCGGGGCCGTGTTCGTCGTTTGTCGAAAGCGGCCCCGCCGGGTGCCATGCCTGGAGAACAGCGCGATGCCCCACCGATCCACCATCATCAAGACAGGCCATGGCCCAGGAACGGCGATCGCCGTGCTCATGGTTGGATTAACGGCGGTGGGCATCGTGTTCCTCCTACTCGGCAGTTCGCTCTATTTCAATGAGCAGCCTGCGGATCAACGTGCCCTGTCTTCGCCGCCCGCGCGATCGATACACGCGGCCGATAGCAAAGCGGCAAACTGAACGAGCAACTGCTGAGCGATAGCGAGATTGCCGCCGCGCAGGTCCTCCAGACTTAGGCCAGGAAGATCCGCCATTGCCGCTGCCTGCTGTGCGGCGGCCGTGCTGGTGATCATGGCAGCGAAGCGGACAGCTTCGGACGGTGTTTTGTCCACCGGCGAAGTTTTGGGTTGCTTGCATTAACATTAGATTTACCTAATATAATGGTGGCCGGCGACCGCCAGAAGTCGGCTGGCCCGGCGGCCTCCCTTTGCACCTAGCTGCCGGGCCATTTCTTGTCCTCGCCTTGCCGTCGTCGCCTTTGTGTGGCGCGGATTCATCTTCGCGCCGCTTCGCCACGTATAGCTTCAGCCTCGACAAACAGCCTCCGGCTCGGCAGCCGCAGGAAAGATGCGGACGCCGAGCCCATCGCACTGATCAAATCGCTAGGACGTGCAGGCTAGCTGCTAAAATCGAAGGACGACCGAAGGGCCACGTCTGCGATAGCACCGGACGCGACGGCGACCATGCCGCCAGTAACTGCGGCAGACCCGTCTCCAACGCCGCCCGTGCCGGCGCCGGCGCCAGCCCCGATCCCGATCCCAGTCCCGATCCCAGCGTCGATGGTCGACCGGCTGCACCTCCGCATGTGCACCTTCGTCGTCGAGGGCCTCTGCCTCAATTTCATCGAGAATGCCGTTTCCGGCGCCTGGAACACCGGCCGCTGCCTCGATCGGGCGAATTGCCCCTGCAAGGGCCGCTGCCCCGGCAATGCCAAACATCGCCGTCAAGAAGGATCGCCGATCCATAGTAACCTCCCAACGTTGCATAAGCTGAACGAAGCGCTCGGCTGCCGAATGAGCAGGCCGGCGCATGGTGAAAATAGAGGATTCGCCAGCCGCCGAAGCGGCTTGCGAATCCTATCAGCGCAGGAAGGGACGTTGCTGCGCCGATCGACGACATGTCAGCCAAGGACTATCCCCATCACCAGAAAGGTGACAGCTGTCGCGAAAATCGGTGCGAGCAACCAGCGCGCTTGGCCAACACTTTTGTCCATCTGTCTCTCCGAATTCCGGGAGACAAACAGCCATGAACAGAGAGCCGTTCCCGTCGGTAAGACCAATGCGCTCGCAGACCAGACTTAAGTCGCACGTCTCACCCGACCGAAGCCCCAGCGGAGGAACATTTTCATTTGGCTCAAGTTCAGTTGCCGTCAGCGTTGAACGATCCTGTCGTGCTGACTCGCAAGGAGAAACGGTATGAAAATGCACCTAATGGGCGCCGCAGCGGCGCTATTGCTGTTGGCCGGTGTCGGCGCCGTTGCCGCTCAGGACGTTGTCATTCAGCCTGAACAGGACACGGTCATCCGCGAGTATGTGAAGAAGCAGCCTCTCGCTTCGGTCAAGGTTCCCGGTGTGGAACTGAATATTGGTAGCGCGTTGCCTGACACGGTCGAGCTTCATGAAATCCCCGATGTCAAATACCGCTACGTGGTGGTCGACAACCGCACCGTTCTGGTGGATCCGGGCACCCGCAAGATCATCAAGGTCTACGACTGAATTTCGAACTGTCCAACCCGCCGCCAGCCATGGCGGCGGGTTGCCCAGCTTCCAATCAGGACGAGTGAAGATGACAAGCAGAGCTGTGACATCCCCTGCTTTGGGCGTTCGCCTGGCCGATCTCCAAGCCAGGATGCGTGATGCGCGGGTGACGGATGCCGAAATGAAAACCTTTCAAAAGGTCGCGGCCATCATGGAAGATCGTCATGGGCGGATCGATGGCGACGACCTGATTGCGGCGTCGTTCCTGGCCGATGCCGTCCAGGACCAGCAGACGCCTTGAGGGGCATCCCCAATAGCCAGGTAGACTTTTTGACTCCCGTACCGGGAAAGCGCGCCGAAAGTCAGCCGAATCCGCACTTTTGCCCCAGCCTATTCCGCTTTCGCGGAAGTTTCGAGCGGCGCGCAATGTGCAATGTTGCTAATGCGGCGGTACGAGCCGCCCTGGTTGACGCGGGCGCCCGAGCCATCCCAACAATGCGCCCCCCCGTCCGCGTCGACCACGGCAGCCGCCTGTCTTCTCTCGCGAAGTCCTCAAGCCGGCCCGCCTGATAATGCGCGCTGCGGCGACGGTCGGGCTTCAGCCGCCGACAAGCGCCTTTGTGGTCACCAGATTGACGCCGGCCTCGGCGAATTCGCCATTGTGCCTGAGGATGACCTGCTCGGCACTCTCGCTGGCATTGTCCAGCGTGCTGTGCGCATCGGAGACCACGGTCACGCCGAGCCCTCTGGCGATGGCGCCCTTGACCGTCGCGGCCACGCAAAAATCGGTCTGTGCGCCCAAGAGCACGACAGCACTCGCACCCTGACCGGCAAGCCAGTCGCCGAAGGCAGGATTGCTGAAAGCATTGCGCACGGATTTGGCGAAGGTCGGCTCGTCCGCCGCTTGGCCGAGCGCGGGCCAAACCGGCCAGCCCGGCTCATCCGGTGCCAACGGGTCGCCATCGGGTCCGTCATGCCTGATAAAAGCGACCTTGCGCCCGCCGCGCCGCGCCCAATCGATCACCGCCTTGGTGCGCTCGACAATATCAGGCGCATCATGGATCGGCTGCTCGTGCACACCGTCGAACATGCCGGTCTGGAGATCGATGACGATGAGCGGCGCATTGTCTGGGAGGCTTGGTGCTGGCATGGGTTTTACATAGCACGGCGGACAGGGTGATCAAGATTTCGCTCATTCCGGCGCGCCGGCAAACAGCACCACGCCGTCGCCGCCGGTGGCCGGCAGTCGCGGATGGTGCGGTCGTTGCCGCCGGTCAGCACCGCGCCGTCGGCGGCGAAGGCCACCGCATAAATCGGGCCGGTCTGCTGTCCAACATTGCGATCCGGTTGCCGCTATTGGAGGGCGGGCGCCTTGCCGCGCCTCCTTGGATTTATTGCAGTTTGCCGATTTCAGCCCGCATGGTTGACAGATGGCCGCAGTCTGGCATCATCGGATCGGGATTTTAGGAGAGTCTGATATGAAAAAAATCTATGTGAAGCCATCGTTCTTGAAAAAAGGCCGGTTGTCGGCGGTCACTGCGGCCAACGGCTCCTCGTTGCCGACACCGCAATAATTTCAGCGCCACCTGCTCCTGGCGCGTCCAAACCTCAACGCACCAGGATCAGGTCGTCCAACACCATTTGCCAATAGTGCTTCGTCGACAGGCGAACACGCGTTACAGCTTTGAGCATTGGAGCGTAGTGCAGCGGCGTTAGCGCCGACAGCGTGACCTCGTCGCTTGCAATCAGCTGCTCGCCAAGCCAGCTTTCGATCAGCGCCACCTCCCCTTCCGACGCCAGCCAGGCGGCGCTCAGCATGACCGAGTGAAAGCCGAACGGCCGTTCGCAGCTGAATTCGGCCGGCAGCCCGCTGCTGGTGTAGAGCACATGGTCGCCGGAAACATTGCCATTGACATAGCCCTGGCTGTCCTTGGTGAAGTCGCGGGCCATCGCATTCAGGTTGCGCCACGCCAATCCGGCATGGCCAGCCGGAATTTTCCTGAGACTGCGCGACGTCACATCGTCGAAATCGATCGTTTCGAGGGCGGCATCAGTGTCGATGCCGGCGCGTTGCGGCGACAGCAGGCCGAGATCCGCCGAGTAGGGCGATAGCGTCAGCCGCCGCGCCAAGCCGCCGCCGCTGACGCTGACCGTGTCGGCTTCTTCAGCCAGATCGAAGCTGAAGACGGCACCCGGCGCCAGTGCCCGCGTCTCCAGGACGTACCCATTCCCCGACACGGAGAGGGTCGCTGGTCCATCGCCGGCGACGCGCCCGCTGACGCGGCGCGGCGCTGCCAGACCGACCGGCAGCAGCATCTCCTGCGATACCATCCCGGCCGGCGAACCCGGCAGCGGCAGGAAGTGTCGGGACTGAATGTCATTTTCGCTTTTCGCCTGCCAGCCGGGCGGCACCGAAACCACAAAGCGCCAGTTGCCCGGCTTGCGGATCACTGCCTTTCTGCTTTTCACCGACATGGGAAAGTTGGCAAAGCCGGCATTGTTGGTGCGCGCGGACGCGGCGAGCTTGCCGGCTTCGTCATACAGCCGCACCATGATCCCGGCCATCGGCCGGTCTCCGGCGCCGTATTTGCCGTCGCGATCGACGTCGAAATAGACGAAGGACGAGTAATTGAGCATACCCCCGCGGGCGTTCCAATCGGTACGGACGGCATAGTCGGCAGCCGGATTGGTTAGCCGCCGTCCCTTGCGACGGCTGCGCTTCCGCCACAGCAGCCAGGACGCGACAGCAGCCGCAAGCACCACAATGGCGGCGGCCAGTATCTGGACAGCGCCCAAGTCAGGCATGGAGCCTCGATACATAAATCTCGTGGGGGGTTGCGTTCACGGGCGATCCGGCTGCGTTGGAGTACTTTGCCGACAGGTTATTGCATGTCGGCCAAAAGCGAACCCGGATTTGGGACAGCGACATGCATCAAGACAAAAGACTTAAAGCGCGTTGCAGGAATCCGTTCAAGCGCGACGCATGAAAGCAGTCGCCTTACTTCAATTCCACCCACACCGGCGCATGGTCGCTGGCGCCGTCCTCGCCGCGCACGTCGCGGTCGATGCCGGCAGCGGTCAGGCGGCGTGCCAGTTTCTTCGACAGCAGGATGTGATCGAGCCGGAGGCCGGCATCGCGCGGCCAGCGGTTGCGGCGATAGTCCCAGAATGTGTAAAGCGTTTCCTTCGGATGCTTCTTGCGCAGGGCATCAAGCCAACCCTGGTCGAGCAGGCGCTGGAACGACGCCCGGCTTTCCGGCTGCACCAGCGCGTTGTCGTCATAGGAGCGGGTGGCGTAGATATCGCGCGGCTCGGGCACGATGTTGTAGTCACCGGCCAGCACCACCGGCAGGCCGGTGTCGAGCAACTGTTCGGCATGCACCTCCAGCCGCGCGTGCCAGGCGAGCTTGTAGGCGAATTTCGGGCCGGGCTGAGGATTGCCGTTCGGCGCATAAAGACAAGCGACGATGATGCCGTTCACCGCCGCCTCGATATAGCGGCTCTGCCTGTCGGCATCGTCGCTGGGCAACGCATCGCGGGTCAGCACTGGCTCGGCACCCCGCGCCAGGATGGCAACACCGTTCCACGTCGGCTCGCCCTTCCACACCGCGCCATAGCCCGCCGCCGCCAATGCCGAGCGCGGAAACTGCATGTCGCGCGCCTTCAGCTCCTGCAGGCAGACGACATCGGGTTTCGCCGCAGCCAGCCATCCCAGCAGGTTTTCAAGCCGGCTGTTGATGTTGTTGATGTTGAAGGAGGCGATCTTCATCGCTTCAGGAAGCGACCCGACCCGACCACGCCTTCACCGTCTCGGCCAGCGTCTTCAGATGGTCGGCGGTCGAAAACCCCGAAACACTCTTGCGAGGCTTGAGATCGTGGTCGCCGTCCTCCAGCCAGATCACCTCGATGCGGTCGGAAAGGCCATAAGTCGCGACTTCGTCCCTGGTGCCGAACTCGTCGCGGGTGCCCTGGAAGATCAGCGTTGGCGTCTTTAGATCGGCGAGGTGTTTTGTCCGCAATTGCTCGGGCTTGGCCGGCGGATGGAAGGGATAGCCGAGGCACAGCAGGCCTGAAATCTCGCCCTTGGCAAACATCTCGTCGGCGACCATGGAGGCGACGCGCCCGCCCATCGACTTGCCGCCGATGATCAGCGGTCCCGTCACGCCCTTTGCCCTGAGGTCGGCTATCGCCTTGATATATTCCGGGTTGACCGTCTCGGCCCGCGGCGGTGGCTTGCGGTGGCCGTAGCGGCGCGCGGCCATGTAGTGGAATTCAAAGCGCGCAACCCGAAAGCCGGCCGCGGCCAGCGCCTTGGCGGTGGCGGTAATCGAGGGCGAATCCATCGATGCACCGGCGCCGTGGGCGAGCAGAATGGTGGTGGGCGCGGTGTCGGGACCGTCGAAGAGGAAGGCGGTCATGGGGCGGTCTCGCTGGAGAGGTCGAGTTCCGTCACACCCCCCTCTGTCCTGCCGGACATCTCCCCCGCAAGGGGGGAGATTGCGCGCTCAACCGCTTTCGCCAATCTCCCACTTTGCAAGAAGGAGCGGGACGCCCAAGCTTCCGATCTCCCCCCTTGCGGGGGAGATGGCCGGTAGGCCAGAGGGGGGTGTTCAAGCGCCAGCATCACTCACCCCGCCGCCCGCGCCAGCTGCAGATCCACGAACTGCACGCCCTTGGCTGCAACCCGTGCCCATTCGGACTCCGCGTCGAGTTCGAGATACCGCGCCCATAGCCGGCGCGCCTCCAGCAGATTGCCGGCGTCGAATTCCAGCCGGGCCAGATTGAACACCGGATCGGCATAGGTCTTGTCGAGCGCGATCGCTTTCTGCAGGTGCCTTCGCGCCGAGGCTTCGCGACCTTGCTCGCTCATCAGTCCGGCCAGGTTGAACCACGCCTCGACGAAGGCCGGGTCGAGTTTTATCGCATTGATATAGTCGTGCGCGGCGTCCGCCGCGTGGCCGCCGGCGCGCAGGCAGTTGGCGCGGTTGAAGGCGGCAATCGCATCGCTCGGATCGATGGCCAGGCAGCGCTGGTAGAGCGCGGCGGCCCCATCATTGTCGCCCTGCTCCTCCGCCGCTTCCGCCTCGGCGAACAACTCCTCTAGCGTGTCGTCACCCTCTGCCCCGGCTGTTCCGAGATCGAACAGCAACTGCCCATCGAGTTCGCTCTGGCCGCCTTCGAGATAGATGGCATCGGCGCGCCCATGCTGCGAGCCGACATTGAGCGACTTGGCGGTCAGCGACGCCACCGGGCCGGAGCGGTGGACGGAGCGCGCGATCGCCCCCCATGTCGCGCCGCCGGCGATGAGCCCGGCATATTTGCGCGCCAGGATCAGGTCGCGGAAGGAATAGGGTTCAACGTCATGCTCGAACGCATCGAACAGGCCGAGCAGGTCGAGGTCGGAGCCTGATAGCCGCGACTGATCGATCAGCGATTGCCGCGACAGCGAAGACGCTTCCGGTGTCTTCATCAGTCCGAGAAGGCGCAGGAATCCGTTCTCGCTGATCAGCGTTCGCCCGGCCGCGCGCTCGGCGGCGACACGGCGCTCGATCTCGGCATCGCCGTTCCTGGAGAGCCCGGCTTTGGCCAACAGTGTCCGGCCGAAGACGACATGCGTGGTGCGCCTGGTGATACCGCGCCGCAGCTGGCCGTGTCGGCGTTCCACTTCCCGCGCAGCCAGCCTGAGCGGAAAAGCCGCCAGCGCGCCTATCGTGCCAAAAACAGCGCCGGTCGGTGCCGTCATTTCTTGCTCTTGCCGACCGCCTTCAGCAGATTGGCCTTCAACGGATTTTCAGCAGCACCACCCGCTGCCGCCTTCTTCGCGGCGGGCTTGGCAACCTCGTCGGCCTTGCTTTTCGACTTGGCCGGCGGCTTCGATTGCGACAGGCTCGCCTTGAGCGCATCCATCAGATTGATGACATTACCGCGCTCGGGTGCCGCCGCGATGATCGGCTTGTGGCCTTTCAGCTTCTCGCGGATCATCGTCATGAGCGCCGCCTCGTAGCGGTCCTCATAGTTCTTCGGATCGAAGGTGGTTTCCTTCTGCTTGATCAGTGCTTCGGCGAGCTGCAGCATTTCGGGATCGGGCTTGCCGGCTGGGATGTTGCCGAAATATTCAGCCGTGCCACGCACTTCGTTCGGATTCCTCAAGGTGCACACGAACATGCCGTTCTCGCGCGCGCCGATCGTCACCACCCGCTCGCGGCTCGACAGCACCAGGCGTGCGATCGCCAGCTTGCCGGATTTGCGCATGGCTTCGCGCAGCACGGCGAAGGTCTCCTCCGCCATCGCGCCGTCAGGCGCCATGTAGTAGGGCGCGTCCTGATAGATGACGTCGACCTCGTCCTCGTCCACGAAGGCCTCGATGTTCATCGTGTGATTGGATTCGATGCGCACCGCATCGAGGTCGGCATCATCTATGATGATGTACTGCTTGTCCTCGTATTCGTAGCCCTTGACCAGATCAGCACGCTCGACGAGCCCCAATTCGGGGTCGACCGGTTTCATGTTGATGCGGTTGTGGGTCTTCTTATGCAGTTGGTTGAACGAGATGCGCTCGCTGGCGCTGGTGGCGGGATATAACCGCACCGGACAGCTGACGAGGCTGAGTTTGAGGTAACCTTTCCAACTTGCCCTGGGCGCCATGAAACACTCCTACGCGGCCATGCACTGACATTCACTGCAGCGCTTTTCGTCCGAAGGACGAACGAGGCTGCGCAAATCCTACACCGACCCCGCACAATACAGGCAAATCCCTGACGAAATCTTCCGCCACGTCTTTGAGGTCGTGGCGGAGAGAATAATTCAAATTGTCGGAAGCGTCGATGGCGTTGGGTTCCTCGCCCCGCAACGCTCTCCTCCATTTCATGGGGGCCGAGGAACCTAGTTCTTCAAGGTCGGCAAATCCCGCGCGAACTCGTCGATCTCGGCCCACGGATCGCCCGACGTCGCCAGCAGCCCCGGCAGGGAGGAATAGTTCAGATCCTGCGGCGCATCGATGGATTCGAGGTCGCTCCAACTGACCGGCGTCGAGGCCGGCAGATTGGTGCGGGCGCGCAGCGAGTAAGGTGCTGCCGAGGTGTGGCCGCGCGCATTGCGGTGATAATCGATGAAGATGCGCTTCTTGCGGTTGTCCTTGCCCATGGTGGTGGTGAAGGTGTCAGGCGCCGTTGCCGCCAGATGCGTGGCGATCGCGCTGGTCGCCTGGTGCAGCTTCTTCCAGTTCTGCGCGCCCGTCACCGGCACGGTGATGTGGATGCCGCTGCCGCCGGAGGTCTTGGCGAACGGTACCAGCCCCAGGCGCTCCAATTCGCCCTTGATGTGCACGGCGGCCTCGACCACCTCGCGCCATGAAATCCCTTCTCCCGGATCGAGGTCGAGGACGATCTGGTCGGGCCTGTCGAGGCTGGTGCGGTGGGTGCCCCAGGTGTGGAACTCGACGACGCCGAACTGCGCCAGCGCCAGATACCCTTTCGCGCCTTCGACCGAGAGATAGGATTTGGTCTCGCCCTCGGAATTCGTCGCCTCGAATGTCACCACTGAGGGCGGCATGCCGGTGAAGGCGTGGCGCTGGAAGAAGCAATCCTTCGGCAGGCCGGTCGGGCAGCGCACCAGCGACACCGGCCGGCCGAGGATGTGCGGCAGCATGAAGTCGCCGACCAGCGCGTAATAGACCGCGATGTCGAGCTTGGTCGGGCCGGTCTTGCCGAACAGCCGGCGCGTCGGGTTGGTCACCCAGATGGTGGCAAGGTCGGCCTCGGCGATCAGCCGCTTGCGTTTGGACGAGACCGGCGTCGACAGGCCGACATCCCTCAAACCGCGGAAGACGCCGTGGCGCAGTGCGTTGTCCGATGTGCGGTTGGCGTAATGGATGCGCGCCGACAGCAGCGGCCGCACCCAGTTCATCTCGCGCATGATTTCGCGCGGGACACCCTCGGGCGGGGTGGCGCCTTCCCGCAGCGGCTCCAGCCTGGCGAGCAACTCACCGGCGGTGGCGGCATCGAAACCGGTGCCGACCTTGCCGCGATAATGCAATTCACCACCCTCGAACTCTGCCATGCCGAGCGCCGCCAGCCCTTCGGCCGCATCGGAGATGGTGAAGCCGGCGATGACGAAGTCGTCCGACAGCAGTGCCTTGGTCTTGGTCCAGCTTTTGCTTCGGCCGCTCTGATAGATGGCCGTGGCGCGCTTTGAGACGACACCCTCCAGCCCGAGTTCCGACACCTGGTCGTAGAGCCCCTGCCCCGAACCTTCGACATGGTCGGAGAACTGGATGGCGGAATTGGCGCCGACGCCCGACAGCATCTGCGCCAGCAGCGCCTTGCGCCGGACCAGCGGCGCCTTGGTCAGGTCCCAGCCGTCGAGGTGGAGAAGATCGAAGGCGTAGAAATGGAGCTTGTTGCCGGCGCCCTCGGCCAGCGCATCCTGCAGCAGCGCGAAGCGGCTGATGCCCCGGGCGTCGAGCACCACGATCTCGCCGTCGATGATGGCATCGCGGCAGGGCAGCTTCGCGAACGCATGCGGCAGGTCGCCATAGCGCTTCGTCCAGTCGATGCCGCCACGGGTGATCAGCTTGACGACGCCGCCAGTGAGATGCGCCATGGTGCGGTAGCCGTCGAATTTGATCTCGTGCAGCCAGACTTGTTGGGTGTCGTCGCCATCGGGTGGTTTTGGCACCTGCGTCGCCAGCTGCGGCTCTATACGGGCAAGCATGGGGGCCTTGAACGCGCCCGGCAGCGTGCCGGGCTTCAGCGATCCCTGTCTGGGCGCAGGTTTGGCAGCGGGCTTCGCCGGCGCCGCCAGTTCCTCGATGCGCAATCCGGATTTGACGCTTTCCGGCCGGGCCGTGAGGATGTCAAGCGCGGTGTCGGCGGCGAGGTCGCGCTCCTTGAAGAGCAGCCAGTTCTTCTTGTTCTCATCTTCGCCGGGTTTCGGCTTCAGCCGGGTCAGCATCCAGCCGCCATTGAGCTTGTCGCCGGCCAGCCGGAACTTGAAGGCGCCGGTTAGCAAGCTCTTTTCGACGTCGTCCATCGGCGCCCATGTGCCGGTATCCCAGACGATCATCGGCCCGCCGCCATACTCGCCCTCGGGAATGACACCCTCGAAGTCGATATATTCGAGCGGATGATCCTCGGTCTCGACCGCCAGCCTCTTGTCGGCCGGATTGAGCGAAGGCCCGCGCGGCACCGCCCAGCTTTTCAAGACATCGCCGACCTGCAGCCGCAAATCGTAATGGTCTGCGGTGGCGTGGTGCTTGTGGACGACGAAGCGGTTGCCGTCGCTGCTGACGAGCCCGCCAACCGGTTCCGGCGTCTTGGCGAATTCGCGTTTGGCGCGATAGGCTTTGAGCTTTGGCGGAGTCGTCATCGCCAGGATCGAAGCACGGCGGCCAGGAACAAGCCAGTCACGCTCTCAATCGTCAGCGGCCGGCGTCAACTCGAGCTCCGCCGGCGACAGCCCTTGCTGCAGCTGGCTCAGCCGGAATTCGTCGACCCAATAGGCCTCGCCGTCGACCAGAACCCGGGCCTGGTAGGTGCCTGCCGAAAAACGCTGCGCGGTGATGTAGACCTTGTGACGATCGAGCGCCTTGCGCACCGCGGCGCGCTTGGAATTCTGACCTGTGACGGGACTGAACATGACACTGCCCTCGGTCGCCCTGACACGCAACGCGGCCGCTGCCGGCAGCCTGACGACTGGGGCCAAGGATGGCGGAGACGCGCCGTCCTGTCAATTTCGCGGACAGCGCAGGATGCGGCCCGGTCAAATTTACCAATCTTTTGAAGATGCTTGGGCCTTGGCCTGAATCAAGACGTGAAGCGCGCCGCCAAACAATCGCCCATCGCTGCCGCCCTGCTACGCGGCCGGCATGCCCGAATGAGCAGATTTTTGAACTTCCGTGCCGATGAGATCGAGTGTCGCCGCCGCAACATCGGCAACCTGGAGCCGCTGGACGCAATAGACCCCACCGGCGTTGTTTTCTTTACACAAACCTGGAGCGATGCATGGGCAAGGCATGGGCGGCTGGAGCGTCCGGTTGGGGACACCGAATGGGCCCCATTGCTCAGGCGACGTCAGACCGTACAGCCCCACCGCTGGAGTTCCGACAGAGGCCGCGATGTGCATCGGGCCGCTCTCATTGCCAAGAAAGATCGACGCTTCGGCCAACAATGCTGTCAAGACCTCAAGCGAGGCTTTTCCGACGACACTTGCGACCGGCGATGCTGCCACTTCAAGGATGCTTTGCGCGGCAAGCCCTTCATCCGGCCCACCAACGAGGAGGGATCGCAGCCCGGTTTTGGCGTATACCTCATCGATGACCGCAGCAAAATGTTGCGGCGGCCAGCAACGGCCTTCAAATCTCGCGCCGGCATGCACGGCCACATAGGACTTCTTCGCCAAAGCGTTTTCCGCAAGAAGCCTGGCACACTCTTCCTGGGCAGTCCTGGTCGGCTGCAGCCGAGGCGTTGGATCCTGATAATCCAACCCAAGGGCGCTGAGTGGAGACAGGTTCCTGTAGAGATAATGCGGTCCGCCATGTCCGAAGGTCGCGGCGAGCACGTTTGCAAGCTGGATTTCCCAGAACTTCATCGGATGCTCGGAAGGATCGAAGCCGACGCGAAGTGGAGCCCCGATCAAGCGATGCATGATCCGCGAGGTTTTTGAATCGGTAAGGTCGATGCTAAGATCGAATTTCCGACGCCGCAGATCAGAGATGACGCCACGATAGTCGCTCAAACGCTTGAGCAGAGTCCTTCCTCTGCCACGGGATTCAAAGCCAACGGCAACATCGGCGATCCCTTGCGCGACAATGAACTGCTTGAGACCCGGCGCACAAAGCATGGTTACCGATGCTTGCGGACAAGCAAGACGCAGATTGCGAACCAAAGCAGATGTCAGAACGACATCTCCAATGTACTTCGTTTGAATAATGAGGATGGAACGAATTCCATCCCCTAAACTTGCATCCATCGATATGATCTGCCGAAAACGCCAACTTAAAAAATCTGCCGAGGACACTCATTTCTGAACGGCAAGCGGCGCTTTCAGATATAGAGCCAACCAACCCAGTCAACAAGCTTGCCGGCCTTGGTGCCTCTTTACATCGGTCGTCGGCAAACGCTCGTACTCAGTCCTTCAATCGCCGCAAGCGGCGCGTCAGGCCCTGGACGGCCTTGAGCAGCCGGGGACGCGACCGCGTCATGCCTTCGACCCGGCTGCGCAGCAAAATGGCTGCGTTCGCAGCTCTGCCCCGCACCGTCACCGGTTCGCAGATCTCGGCCAGTACCGAGCTCGAGGCACCGATATGTCGCTTGTAGCCCTGGCCGCCGACCGACAGGTCGAAATAGTCGAAGCCCCGCTCGCATCCCCACATCATCAGCTTGCCCATCGTCGTCAGGCCGGGTGAGACATTGGCGACCGCATTCTGGTCGATGCCGAGCAGGAGGGCGTGAAGTGTGCCTTTTCTCACCAGCACATAGATGGAGGCAAGCCAGGCTTCACCGACGCGTAGTCCGAAGAGCCGCACCGATCCGTTGGACAGGCCTTGCAGCGCCGCGGCGCGGTAGAAATCGACGACCGGCGCCTGCGTCAGAAGGTCGAAACGCCCGAGCTCACGAAAACGCTTGAGCCGCAGTTCCAGCAGTGCATCCAGGAGCTCCTCGGTCAGGTCAGGCGTATCGGCCTCGACCAAAGCGAGGCCACCAAGCTGTTCGAAGCCGCGGCAATGCTTGCGGAAGGCCTTGGCGAAGGACGGCTTGCAGATTCGCTTGATGAGCGTCTCCGGATCGCCATGCAGGACGAGGCCGGAGGTGACCTGGATGGAGTCGCGCGCCACCGAAAGCAATGCCAGCGGATTGGCCACGCCGTGGACCTGCTGCGGAATTCCCGCGATATGGATGCGATCCGCCGATGGCAGCACGGCACGGACCGCTGCCCACATGGCGTCGGCACTCTGCCTGGTCCACGCTCTCCCATCCGCCAGCAGCGGCACCGCGTAGTCGCACACGCGGCAGCTCAGCCATTCGATCACGTGGTGGCCGAGAGCCCGGCGCCGCATCAGCGGCAGCAGCATGGCCGGCGCGCCGGTCACGGCGTCACTCACCTCGACGAGGACCAGATCCGCGTCTTTGGGCATCAGCCGTGCGGCGATTCCTTCGACCCAGGCATAATGCTGGTGGGCAGTGCAGACGCCGTGAGCTTCAAGGAGCAGCCATAGCAGCCTTACGGTGTCGAAGCTGGTGTGCAGCCGAGCCGTGAAGTGCGCGGTTGCATCAACGTTGGCGACAGTCGGGGAAAATGGCCCACCGGGCAAATCCCTTATCGGAGTCGTTCCCGCCGCGTAGCTTGCCACATGCTTCTCCCGTCATTCTGATCCCCCACGCAGGCGCCGCAAACCCCGCATCAGTCCCTGGAGCCTCTTCAGCAGCCGAGGTTTGGAGCGCACGAACACCTCGGCCCGGTTGCGGATCTCGATGGCTGCGCTCACGGCGCTGCCTCGCACCGTAATCCCGTGGCAAAGCTCGCGCAGGCCCGAACCCAAGGCACCCATATGTTCCTTATAACTCTGGTTGCCTACCGACAGGTCGAAATAATTGAAATCGCGCCCGCGCGCCCAGCTCATCAACTTGCCCATGATCAGAAGTCCCGGCGAGACATTGGGCACCGCGCCCTGATCGATTGAGATCAGCAGAGCATGAACGGTGACTTGATGGATCAGCAGGTATTGGACCGCGATCAGAGCTTCACCAACACGCAACCCGAAGAGCCGCACCGACCCATCAGACAGGCCCTCGAGAGCGGCGTTTCGATAGAAGTCGACAACCGTCGCCTGCGTCAGCAGGTCGAAGCGGCCCAGTTCGCGAAAGCGGCTGAGCCGCATCCGGACGAGGCCGCCGAAGATGACCTCCACCAGGGCCGGTGTGTCGGCTTCGACCAGTTCCACGTCGCCAAGCCGTTCGAGGCGGCGCCAGTCCTTGTTGAAGGCCTTGACGAAGGATGGCCGGCATAGGCGCTTGAGGACGGTTTCCGGGTCGCCGTCGATGGCGAGACCGAAGCTGGTATGCAGGGAATCGCGCGTGGCCGCGAGCAAGGCCAGCGGATTGGCGACGCCGCTGATCGATTGCGGAATTCCCGTGATCTGGATGCGGTCCGCCGGCGGCAGCACGGAACGCACCGCGGCCCACGCGGCCTGCGCCGATTGCGTCGTCCACGGGCTGGCATCGGCCAGCAGCGGTGCCGAATAGTCGCAAACGCCACAGCTCAGCCATTCGATCACCCGATGGCGGAAGGCCGGTCGCCGTATCAGCGGCACCAGCATTCGCGGCGCACCCGTGACGGCATCGTTTACCTCCACGATGAGCAGTTCCGCACCTTGCGGCATCAGCCGCGCAACGATCCCCTCGGCCCAGGCATAATTCTGGTGGGCGGTGCACACACCGTCCGTCTGGAGGCGCAGCCAGAGCGGCCTCACCGCTTCCAGGCTGGTGTGGAGCCGCGCCGTGTAGGCATCGATGGCGACGACGGTGGCCGGATGGGAGGACTGGCCATCGGGCGAGCCGGCCACCGCAGCAATTTGCACCGCCTGGACTGCCATGTTTTTTCCTATCGCTTTGCCGTAGCGAACGGCAGCGTGCGCCGCCACGCGCCCAACCGGCTGTCGCGCGCCTCATCGGGATGCTCGATATTCCACATGCGGTGATGCGCGAAATACCACGATGCCACGAGCACGAACATCTCCGAGACGGCGGAACCCAACAACGCCCACGGCGGAGACGCGATTGCCAGCAGGGCCGCGATCAGCGCCAGGCCGACGACCGCGCCGCCCGTGGTGATGAACGCGACGATCCGAAAATCGCCGAGTATTTCAAGCACGATGCGGGGCATGATATAGAGCATGATAGGGACAAAATTTGCGATCACGAAAAGCCCGATGAACCAGGTCGAAGCGTCTTGGAGAGCCTGGGATTTTATCATCGGCAGGACGAACATGATCGCACATCCATAAGCAAGGCCGCCGAGCCCCATGACGAGCGCCCAGATCTTGGCCTGCGTCCAGACACGGCCTGTTTCATTGTTCCGTATCAGCCTGGCGAGATCCGGCTGCGTCATGTTGACGAACGCAAGGCTGATGATGCGCAGCGGAGCAAACAGCACCAGAACCGCCGCCAGAGGTGCGTAGGCGGCAGGACCGGCAATGCCGGCGACCAGCAGCGCCAGACATTGACCCTGGATGTTGGTGGTGGTCGCGCTGAATGCCGACCAGCGCAGCTGGGGCCAGAGTCTGACATAGCGTCGCCGCGTCGGCATGCGGAAGCTGATGCGAAGCGAGCGCCGAGCCAGCCGGACCAGGACGAAAATGCCGAACACATTTGCCGCGGCTAGTGCATAGAACACGGTCTGCAGCGGGTCTTGGACCAACCATATCGACAGCCCGGTCAGGACACAGCCGGCGACTGTAAAAGCGCCATCGCTGACGGAGACGACAACTTGCTGGCGCCGTGCGAAGAAAGCCGTGCGCATATGGCTGCGCAACGACCAGGCACCGACGAAGCAGCCGGCGGCAATTCCGCTTGGATCGCCAAGAACATGCATCAGGACTGCCGTGCCGACGGCCATCAGCAAAGCCACGATCAGCGCCGCCGTTCCGAACGCCACGTCATAGGTGTCGACGCCGGCGCTGTTGGTGCTCTTGCTCATCCAGATGCTGGCGGGAACGGCGGTGAGCGACCTGATATAGGACAGGCCGACACCGCCCATCACCATGCCGATGGCGAAGAGGCCGTAGCCCTGCGCCGACAGCATGTGCAACAGCATGATGTTGAGGGCAAAATGAAAGCCGCTCTGCATCGCCTCACCGCCGATCATCAGCACGAGGCGTCGAACCAGATGGCTCGGAAACGCTAACTTCACGGCCGCGTCTCCGCTTCGCGGGCAGCAGGCACCCTGCCCGGCCGCGCGATGGTCGTCTTCAGCTTGTCGGCGGCGATCGCGGTGATCGCCGCAGCCGCGACCGGCTCGCTGAAGATTGCCTCGTAGCGCGCGCGCCCGGCAGCGACAAACCCGCGCCAGGCCTCAGGGGCGAGGATGATCTCCTGCAATTTCGCGCCAAGAGCTGCTGCGTCGCCGGGCGGAACATGCCAGCCGGTCTCCCCGTCGCTGACCACTTCCACCAGCCCGCCGATCGCCGACACAAGTGGCGGCCGGCCGTAAGCCATCGCCTCTATGGCGACGCGGCCCAGCGATTCCGGACGCCGCGACGGCACGGTGACGATATCGGCCCATCGATAATGCTCAGAGGGGTCGGGAATGAAAGGCAGGACTCTGACGCGCCCAGTAAGCCCCATGGTTTCGACCAGTTCGGCAAGCGCATGCTCGCGCTCAGTGCTTTCGAAGGCGCCGCCGACCAGCCGCACCTCGATCCTCGCCTGGAGTTCCGCCGGCATCGAGGCGATCGCCTCCAGCAGGATTTCCTGCCCCTTGATCCGGTTGATACGGCCAAGCAGCAGCACCCGCAATGGACGCTTGCCGTCATATGTCATCGGTTCGACCGCCGCCGGCCCGGCAACACCGTTGTAGACGACATACGCACGCGCCGCCTTGGGATCACCAAACGCGGCGCGTGTCGCGTGTGAATTGAAGATCAGATCCGCGTGGCTCCAGCGCATCAGGCCGACAAGTACCCTGCGCATGGCGCCTTCGGGGATTTCGTGGATGTGCAGGACGGCCTTATGGGGAAGAAGGCGTGCGGCCAGCGCGTAGTCGGCCACGATCGAGGTGTTGACATAGACGAGGTCGCAATGCTTGAGGCGCCGCCACGCCCTGAACACGGCAACCGGCAATCGCGCCATCTCGACGGTCGCAAGGCGCGCAATGGCCTGGCGCCTCAGCACCCAGAGCGGTTCGAAGACGATCCGGCTGGCATGCGCTTCCAGAATCCGCACGATCGGCCCGCTACGCGGCAAAACCACTTCGATGTCGGCCGACGGAAACGCGGCGCGCAACGCGGCAACGCTCTCCGCGAAGCTGCGGTCAGAACCATAGAGTTCATAACCCTGATGAACGCAGGCAATCCGCATCTTTATATCCCGCCGGGTGCTACAACCATCGCGCTGGGCGATTGTGGCAGAAGCCCGTCCGCAAGAATCATGCCTGGTTCGAAACGTCCGACTATCGGTTGATATATCCGACTATCGGTTCGATACGCCCGACTGCCGGCCGTACGCCCCAGGCATTGCTTCGTTTCGATACAGCTACGCACAGAAGGGTTGACCGAGAATGAAACAACCATCGGCTTCAACACCGTTTTTTTACAACCCCGCGCGATGATCCCTCGCAGGGTACCGAAATCGGGAGGTGGCACGGAAGTTGCCACCTGCTCATTATAAATTAAGCAATATCTAATATATGAGACATGTGAAAGTGCCGCCGGCCATGAAACCAGAAACGCCCGCCATTCTGATCCTGGGGACCCGCGGCATACCCGCGGCCCATGGCGGCTTTGAAACCTTTGCCGAAAAACTGGCGCTGTTTCTTGTCGGGCGAGGTTGGAAAGTTGGCGTCTATTGCCAAGATGAGGTCGAGCGGATCGACCAGAGGGTGCGCAGCGAAACCTGGCGCGGCATCGAGCTCATTCACATCCAGGTCGCCTCCAAGGGACCGCGCGCGACGCTGGAATTCGACTGGCAATGCGCCCGCGACGCCGCCCGGCGACCGGGTGTTTGCCTGGTGCTCGGCTACAATGGCGCGGTCTTCCTGACCTGGCTCAGGCTGAAGCGACGCAAGATCTTCACCAACATGGACGGCATCGAGTGGCGCCGCCCAAAATGGGGAATGGCGGCGCGAACCTGGTTCTGGGTCAACGAATGGATCGGCGCATGGGCCTCGCATCGGCTGGTCGCCGATCATCCCGCCATCGCAGATCACCTGGCGACACGCCGGCCGCGCAGCGCCATCGCCACCATCGCCTATGGCGCCGATCCAGTGGCATCGGCGCCCGAGGCGCCGGTGCGGGCGCTCGGCCTCGAGCCCGGGCGCTATCTCATCTCGATCGCGCGCATCGAACCCGACAACAACATCCTGCCGATCGTCGAAGCTTTTTGCTCCGCCAAGCGCGACATGAAGCTGGTGGTGCTGGGAACGCTGTCCGACGACATCCCCTATCATGCCGCCATCCGCAAGGCGGCGAATGGCTCGGTGGTCCTGCCGGGCGCCATCTACGACCATGCGACGGTCAAGGCGCTCAGATACCACGCCCGCGCCTATCTGCATGGCCACACGGTCGGCGGCACCAACCCCTCGCTGGTCGAGGCGCTGGCGGCCGGCAACATGGTGATCGCCCACGACAATCCCTACAACAGATGGACCGCCGGGGCTGCCGCGATCTACTTCACCGACAAGGACAGTTGCGCCAAGCGGATGCAGCAGGCGCTGGACGATGATGCCCTGGTCAAGGCCTGCAGCGTTGCCGCCAGGGCGCGCGCCCGCGAAGCCTTTCGCTGGGACGATGTCCTGCTTGCCTATGAAAATGAGGCCTATCATTTGCTCGGCATGACCGCCGCCAAGACCACCGCGATGGATCACGCATCGCCAGGAACCGTATGACAGGCTGGTCGCGCCGGCGGGTGCTGCGGACGGCGCTGTCCACCGCGGCGGCTCTCGGCTCGCTCCCGATCGCACCAATCGCTCGCGCAGCCGCCGGGCCGCGATTTCGGCGCGGCGTCAACGCCTGGCCCTGGTTCTCGCTGACGCGCGAATTTCCCGCTCCGCGCACCGACTATGACTGGCCGCCCTTCCAGTCGCAACGGCCGGTGCCGACCCCGGACGACCTGCGTCGGCTGCGCAGGACCGGGCTCGATTTCATCCGTCTGCCTGTTGATCCCGGCCCTTTCCTGGCCGCCGACGCCACCACGCGCGGCCGGTTGCTGGACATGCTGGACGCGGCTGTCACGGCCACCCTCCACGCCGGTCTCGGCATCATCGTCAACATCCAGGCCAATGCCGCCACCCATTATTGGAACCCCGACCGCATGGTCTCCAGCACCGCGGCGCCCGCCTTCGATCTCTACCGCGGGCTGGTCGGCGAGCTTGCCGGCAGGCTGGCGCGGTTCCAGCCCGGCAGGGTGGCGCTCGAGCCGGTCAACGAGCCGGCGCAGGCCTGCGCGTCGAACGTCTGGTCGCAGATCCAGCTTTCACTTCTGACGGCGGCAAGAGCCTCGGCCGCGACCCTGCCGCTGGTCGTCACCGGCGGCTGCGGCTCGATGGTGAGCGGACTGAACGCGCTCGATCCGGCACCGCTGTCCCCGTTCGAACCGATCCTGTTCACCTTCCACTTCTATGAGCCCTATCTGTTCAGCCATCAGGGGGCACCTTGGATGCGCGAGCCCGTCTACCGGTCGCTCAACAATGTGCCGTGGCCGGCATCCGCCGGCTCGCTGCAACAGACGCTGGCATCGGTCAGGGCGCGCATGGCGCAGGACACCGAAACCCCTGAAGACGCCAAGCAGGCAGCCTATGCCGAGACCGAGCGTGTGCTGAAAGTCTATTTCGACGCCCGGCCCGACCGCTGGTTTGTCGACAAATATCTTCGCCAGGTTCGCGACTGGGCCGACGGCCACGGCCTTGCGCCGGAACGCATCATCATGGGCGAGTTCGGCGCGCTGCGCACCGACGCCCGCTATGTCGCCGCGCCCAACCCGGATCGCGGGCGCTACATCGCCGATGTCAGGCGGAGCGCCGAGGAACTCGGCTTCGCCTGGGCACTGTGGGATCTCTTCGACGGCATGGGCATGATGGACGATACCACCCGGGCGGTGGACCCGGCGGTGATCGAGGCGCTTGGCTTGGTTATACCGGAGTAGGTCGGTTGAAGGCTACCACCAGTGGCAATCACTGACCTCAGGGATTAGCCGAAAGCCACCCTCTCTTCGTCATCCTAGGGCGGAGCAAGGAGCGAAGCGACGCGGCGCAGACCCTAGGATCCATGCCGGGACATTGAAGCGTCGCAGCGGTGAATAGCTCGACCGGCCGGAGCGCTTCTACCGATGACCAATCTCGGCCAAGACGGGAAGCGCGAGACGCTGGGTCTGCACCGCCGCGTCCTTCGATCTCCGTCGCGGCATGGATCCTAGGGTCTCCGCGACGGAGCTTCGCTCCTGCTTCGCCCTAGAGCGTTTCATATTTTGACGGAAGCGTAGCCTGCGTTTTCGAAGTAGTTCTTGCATTCGGCTGCCTCGATGGTTTCGACGAG
>NZ_JAMYOI010000045.1:0-33646 GCF_040319775.1 Mesorhizobium sp. M0870 | reverse complement strand
TCGTCGAAACCATCGAGGCAGCCGAATGCAAGAACTACTTCGAAAACGCAGGCTACGCTTCCGTCAAAATATGAAACGCTCTAGCCCAACTCGCGCTACTTGAAATCCAGATTTGGCAAACGACTTCTGGAAATATTATCGTTATGCCTACGGTGCCGCTGCGGACCGAAGTCCTGCAGCAGAGAGTTTTGGTCGACCTCGCCGGTATGCCGCTCTATTTGGAAACGCCAGAACCTATCAGCGCCCCGCCCGCTGACACCATGGAGAATGTTGTCGATCCCGACCGAGTAAACCGGCGGGGCATCAACCGTGCATTCTGGCAGCGGTTCATTGATGAGGTACAGTTCGACCACGCAGACCAACTGGCACCACGCCACGGCGGCGACAATTGGGTGAGAGTTCCCCTGCCCGACCCGCTAGGATGGCTGACTGCCTTTCGGTCGACTGGCAGCAGAGCCGAAGTCGGCCTGTTCCTGACCTTCCGCGAAGAGGATGGTCAGGCTCTCTTTGATGAATTCCACAACGACATTGCAGAATTGCGCGGAGAAACCGGCCTTGATTTGGTCGCGCGGCTGAAATCGGACAGGCCATTTCATGCGGAGTTGGGCGTGTTTAGGCCAAGGTCAGACTTCGCAGACGAAGGCCAGCAGCTCGACTGGCTCTGCCATGCGGCTAATCGCTTTGTTTCGTTGATCCGCCCAAGGCTCAGCCTGATGGCGGAGGCTGCCGAATGACAAGGCTGCTCAAATGGGAACGGCTGGCCCTGGAGGGCGACTTCTCAACCATGCCCGCGCCCCTTAAGTGGGATCAATCCGGCCGCTTCGCCCATTTCCTCAACGGGTACGAGGTCGCCGGAGGAATGGACGCTCTAGCCGGCCTTGCCATCGCAATGTCGGGGCAAGCTCGCAAGACGGGCAAATGGCAAGGCAGCGCGCTCGACCTTTGGCTCAGCCTGTTCTTCCAGCAACGCGCCCATCGCCATACCGGATCAGAAGACAATGACCCAATTCTCGACGAACTGTGTGAAGCGCTTCGTGTGGCTCTCAATCAACTGACGCCGGAAGAGGCCAAGGCATTGGCTCTGCGGCTCAAACAGGAGGCCCTTTAGCTCAGCATTTTGCGAATCAGCTTGCGACGCTGAGGTCGCTGAAAAAGCATGTATTGGTTCGGCCTAGATAAAGGCCAACAAAATATTTTGTCGGCCTTCGGCATCACTTTTGCCGAGCGACAAAATATTTTGTTGCAATCTCAAGTCGTGATAACACAAAGAAAAATGCATTTAGTTCAAGTTTCGTTCGATGGATCCGAAGATTTGGTATTTTGCGCCAAGTCAATGGTCGCTATTCTCTGGGTAATTCTCAGGAACATACCGATGTCGGTCGTTCCTGGGCTGGCATTCAGAGGATCTCATGGCCACCAACATCACCACAGTTTCGATCCACGCACTCACCCCTTACCGCAACAACGCTCGCACCCATTCCAAGAAACAAATCCGACAAATTGCCGACAGCATCGAAAAATTCGGCTTCACCAATCCGGTCCTGGTCGACGAGAAGAACAACGTCCTTGCCGGCCATGGCCGACTCTCAGCAGCGCGCCTGCTGGGATGGAAGAACGTTCCAACCCTCTCGATCAACCATCTCAGTGAGGCGCAGAAGCGCGCTTACATCCTCGCCGATAATCGGATCGCCGAGAAGGCCGGCTGGGACAAGCAGATCCTGGCCATCGAGTTGCAGGCGCTGGTCGATCTCGACTTCGATGTGAGCCTCACCGGCTTCGACATCCCAGAGGTCGATCTGATCATCAGCGAGTTCTCGCCGGACAATCAGGATGATGAAGCCGAAGGGGACGAAGCGGAACATCTGGAGCAATCGGCGGGGCCAGCAGTAACACGGCCTGGCGATCTATTCCTACTTGGCGATCATCGACTGCTTTGCGGCAACGCGCTTTCGGCAGAGCATTTCGATATGCTGATGCAGGGCGAGAAGGCATCCGTCTGTTTTACAGACCCGCCCTACAATGTTCCGATCGGCGGACACGTCAGTGGTCTTGGCAAGACAAGCCACCGGGAATTTGCAATGGCATCCGGCGAGATGTCCGACGATGAGTTCGCAAGGTTCCTGGAACAGTCGTTCTCACTGATTGCTGGGTCGAGCAAGCCGGGCGCTATCGCCTTCGTGTGCATGGATTGGCGTCATATCGCAGAGACCACATTGGCGGGTAAACAGACGTTCGGCGATCTGCTCAATCTGTGCGTCTGGAATAAGACTAATGCCGGCATGGGCAGCCTCTACCGCTCTCAGCACGAGCTGGTGCTGGTGTTCAAAAACGGGAAAGAGCCGCATCGCAACAACGTCGAACTCGGCAAACACGGACGTCACCGCAGCAATGTCTGGACCTACCGCGGCGCCAACAGCTTTGGCACGACGCGGATGGAAGAGCTCGAAGCCCATCCGACCGTCAAACCTGTCGCTCTGGTTGCCGACGCACTGCTGGACGTCAGCCGCCGCGGCGACGTCGTGCTGGACCCATTTGGCGGCTCGGGGACCACGCTACTCGCGTCGCACAAGACAGGGCGCCATGCACGCCTTATCGAGATCGATCCTCACTATTGCGATCTGATCATCCGCCGCTTCGAAAGGCATACGGGCAAGCAGGCAACGCTCGCCACCACGGGCGAGACGTTCGAGGAACTGTGCGAGCAGCGTGGAAGCCTCGAATCTTCCGACGCACGCGCCAAAACAGCGTCCGCGACCCCGGCGCCTGAAACTGTGGGAGGCCTGCTGTGACACGGAGAAAGAAACCTGCCGACTACTCGATAGGCTACGGCAAGCCTCCAACTGAAACCCGGTTCCAGAAAGGAATGTCAGGCAATCCGAAAGGGCGACCGAAAGGCAAAAAAAACATGAACACTATTGTACGTGAGACGCTCTTTGGGCCGATCCAAATCCAGCAGAATGGCAGGACGACGACGGTGACGGCACTCGAGGCCATCCTCCTCAAAATGCGCAACAATGCGCTTTCAGGCGATTTCCGGTCGGCGGCCCATGCTCTTCAGCTCGCATCCCGTTGTGCCGAACTTGAGGAAAGCCGGCAACCCGATGCAGAGGTCGACGTGTTCGATCCGCAAACAATGGTCGACATGATGCGGGATTATCTCGACCACAAGGACTCGCCAGAGAATGATACCGAGACCCGTTCCAAGACCGGCGACGAGGGAGACGAGGAATGAACGCTCCACTCCCCCTACCGGGCCGACCATCCTCCTCGCCCGTTGCACCGACTGCCCTTCAGCTGCTGTTGGG
Organism: Mesorhizobium sp. M0870; assembly: GCF_040319775.1. Lineage (NCBI taxonomy): Bacteria > Pseudomonadati > Pseudomonadota > Alphaproteobacteria > Hyphomicrobiales > Phyllobacteriaceae > Mesorhizobium > Mesorhizobium sp. M0870. The sequence goes on along the minus strand of NZ_JAMYOI010000045.1, from coordinate 30,341 downwards.
CGCGGCCCGCGATGACTTGGCGACCTTCGTGGCGCTGGCTTTCTCCGCTGTCGATCCAGGTGCCAAGTATTTGCCCAACTGGCACATCCGAGCGATTGCGCATCAGCTCGAGCGCGTCTCAGCGGGCAAGTGCAAGCGCTTGATCATTACGATGCCACCGCGATCGTTGAAGTCGGTCACCAGCTCGGTCGCGTTCCCGGCATGGATTCTTGGCCGCGATCCGTCGAAGAAAATGATCTGCGTCTCTTATGCTCAACCTCTTGCGGTCAAGCACGCCAACGACTTTCGAACAGTCGTCAACACCGCCTGGTACCGGTCGATGTTTCCGACCTTCAAGGTTAGCCCGCGCAAGAACACTGAAAATGAGCTGCAGACCACGCTCGGCGGTGGGCGCCTGGCGACCTCGACCGGTGGTCAGCTAACCGGCCGCGGTGGCGACATCATCATTATCGATGACCCCTTGAAGGCAGATGAAGCGCATTCGGAATCGGCTCGCAATAGGTGCGCCGACTGGGTTCGCACGACATTGATGTCGCGCTTCGACAATCCCGCTGCCGGTGCCGTCGTCCTTGTCATGCAAAGATTGCATGTCGACGACCTGGCAGGCGTGCTTCTGGAGACTGGCGGCTGGGAGCATTTGAACCTGTCGGCGATTGCCGAGCAGGACGAACGCGTCCAGACAAGTGTAAATCGCTGGCACGATCGCAAGTTTGGCGACTTGCTCCACCCCGCGCGTCTGGGACACGCGGAACTGGACGGTCTAAAGCGCCTATTAGGATCGCTCAACTTTTCCGCGCAGTACCAACAATCCCCTGCCCCACCGGACGGCAACATGGTCAAGAGGGTGTGGTTTCGCGACTACGATCCGCATCAGTTCGACCGTCGGTCGATGACCATCGTTCAAAGCTGGGACACCGCCCTTAAGGGCGACCCCTCCAGCGATTACTCCGTCGGAACGACATGGGCCAAGGATGACAACAACTATTATCTCCTTGATCTCGTGCGCGTCAGGGCAGCTTATCCAGACCTCATCAAGTCCGTCAAAAACTCCCTTTTGGAGCACGACCCTGACATCATCCTCATTGAAGATGCCGGCTCTGGCTCAAGCCTCATCGCCGACTTGGAAAGCCAAGACATCAGCACGACGCCGGTAAAAGCCAGAACCGACAAGGAAAGTCGGCTGTCACGCGTTGCCGCGATGATCGAAAACGGCAACGTCAATCTTCCGAAAGACGCACATTGGAGAGATGACTTCCTGCTTGAGGTGCTCGCATTTCCGCATGGCAGGCACGACGACCAAGTCGATTCCATGACGCAGGCGCTGATCTGGATGAAAGACGACAAGCCTACGGGAAGGTTCTATATCGGCAAATTTTGAAGTCCTGCTCCAAAATCTGGGCGCTTTCGCGAAATGTCAGCTTTGCGCCCACATAACGACGTTGAGCAGAACCCGGCCGCATCCGAGGAGCGGACATTAAAGCGAACGGACGATGTAGCACGCCGATGCCGCTAGACGATCCGAGATACTGAGGTTGTCGGCTCAATGATCGCAGCTTGTAGCAGAGCGCGAAAGGCTACGGTCAGGACAGCCGCCGCGATCTGCACCCGGAGGGTTCGTTGCCATTGTTTTCGGGCGCCCACACCATCAGTTACGACCTTCGAAGCGTTCGGGGTTTTGAGACGCCCGCAACGCCGCCGTCGATTTTCTGTATTTCAAACCGAGACAAAACCCGAAATGTACGTCCTTAACCATTCATTGACTCGCGCCCCTTGCAATCTCTAAATCGGTTCTGAGGGAACGTTCTTGCACGTTGCGTTTTGAGGCGCTTGATGTTGAACCGACTCGATCACCCAAACCTTTCCCCCGATGATTTGCAGACCTGCAAACGGGTCTTCGAGCGGCTTTGTTCCGAGCGAAATTTCGACCATACGAGCGAAGAAGCAGAGCACATCGCTCCGGCGGTGATCCGTCACTTTCAAGAAGGCCACATGGACGAAGGCGATCTTTGGCTTGCCGTTCGAATGTGCCGCACATTTCGGGAGGCCTTGGCAATGCATCGCAGTGTCGGTCGGCTGGCCTACTATCAGGGCGCCCGACCTGGCTCGGATTTGCTGAACAGCCTGGCATAGACTTCGAGTTGGCCATGAAAGCTACGGCCGTACCGATACGCCTGACCGACGCGGCTGCGCGAAGACCCTATGACTAACCAGCTACCACCTCGCAGCTATTCTGAGGCAGGTAGCTGCTTCACGCTCTCTTGATTGAGGAGAGTTGCCAGCCCGATAATGATCTGCGGCATAACAAACGGCTTGGTGATCATCAGGCTGTTGGGCACTCCAAGCGACGGCCAGTCGTCCGCGCCATCGCCGCTCATGTATATCACTGGCATAGTGGGATTGACGGTTCGGAGGTGTCTGGCCACATCCCACCCGGTTCGGCCGTCTCCAAGCCTGATATCTGTGAGCAGAGCCGCAACTCGCTCCGGCTCACGATCAAAATTGCAATGGCTTCAAGGCCCTTTGAGACGGGAATCACCTCAAACCCGGCCTCCCGGAGGGAGCTTTCGATGTCCAAGAGAATGATGCTTTCATCTCCACAACCAGTACGGAAACCGACGGCATTGAAAGGTATGCCTCCCTGAGTATTCCTCGGCAATTCAACGGCCGCAGGCCCGAAAATGCTCCTTAGACAATAACATATGTTAATGCGGCGAAAGCGGGCTGGGACTCGGAGGGCGCAGCCGAAAGGGAGGAGCCTCACGCAAAACAGTCATTTAGATAGGAACTTATAAACATATGTTATAGTTTGGAGGGTTCTGAGTGGTAGGTCATAGGGGAGCACGATTTGAGGTCTGACTCGAGCGTCGCCTTGTCCCAAGGCTTATCGGAGAGACAGACATCACAGAGGCGCAAGCCCTGGAGTTGATATCGCTTCTAGGAGCGAATTGGTCCTCCCTGATGCGGGAGGCCAAAGGCATCAAGCACAATCTAAGGTCACCAACCATGCCGCCCTCGAGAACATTAGCGCCCCCAGCAAGTTAGGGCCAACCCCAAACAGGTTCTTGATGGCACAGGCTCCCTCTTCGAACATTTTAATCCGCAAGCTCCAGACCATCTCGGAACTCGCACCGTCAGATATTGCGCTCTTGGGGAACATCTCGATTCAGGAGAAGGAATATCATGCCAACGAAGACATTCTGCGCGAGGGCGACAAACCGACCCTTTCCTTCGTCGTTCTGGACGGCTTGATAGGCTCGACCAAACTAACCGGCGACGGCAAGCGTCAGATTTCCTCCTTTTTTGTTCCGGGCGACATTCCCGACCTGCATGGTTTGCATTTGTCGGTCATGGATTCCACTTTCACACCTTTCATGCCGACGCGGGTGGGCTTCATGCGGCATGACGCTCTTCACGATATTTGCGACCAGCACCCTTCGATAACGAGAGTGTTTTGGCGCTCGACGGTGATCGATGCGGCGATTTATCGAGAGTGGGTCACCAACGTCGGGAGACGCGACGCCTATGCTCGTATGGCTCACCTTCTTTGCGAACTGATAGTCCGCCTGCACTCCGTGGGCCGCATTGAGGATCGTGTGGCCCACCTTCCGATCACGCAGGCTGCACTTGGCGACGCACTTGGGCTTTCCACCGTGCACGTGAACCGGGTGCTTCAGGAACTTAGACGCGACGGTCTGATATCCACCGTTGGCTCGCGTTTTCATGCGACCGACTGGGCAGGGCTCGTCCGCGCTGCAGATTTTGACTCTACCTATCTGCACCAAAGGGCTGCGCAAACAGGTGCCGATTTCTGAGCCTGCTGGCTCGCTCATAATCCGTTCAGCCAAGCCCTTCGCGATCCGCCGGTCACAGCTTGACGAACCCGACCGCAGACATAAAATAGCGAAGGCATGACTTCTCAAAGATACGACCTCAGGAAGGAGCCCGACGAAACCTGGACGGTGTTTGACGTGTTCACTGGGCAGCCAGCAGACGCGTGGGGCGCTCCGGCGGAGTATCTTGACGAGGAGTATTCCCGCGATCTCGTCAGCGTTCTGAATCTTGTCGACCTGAAGCGAAGGGCCGCCCCAGGTAACCTCTAAGTACGACTGCCTAGGAGCGCCTGATAGCGTCGAAATTCCGCAAAGTCACCGTTCTGCGGGCGCCACCTGACATGGTGGAGAGGCTGAGCGGGCCGTGCTAAGGGCGAACCCGAAGCCTTAAAGGCGCTGGTCAATTCGCCGCCGCCATAGCTACCAGACCCGCATAACGTTGTTAATCCGGCAGCAGCATCTCCTCTTGGTCGGCCGCAGCCTCGAACAGTAGCCGGAAGTCACCAATCGGCATTTGCCATCCATCGCAGACAGACATGCCTCCGCCGCCGACCGCCACTTTGGGCCACGGTTGGACCACTTCAATAGTTCCTCGGCGGCAGTGCCGATACGGCTGATCCCAAGGCGGAATCCCGGTCGGTCGGTTTTGACGTAGACAGGCGGGTTGAACCAACGATGGGGCATCAGGGTTCGCGCACGTCGAACGCGACGAATAGCTGCCAAATGGAGGCTGTATTGACGATCATTTCGACTAGTTGGCAGTCGGTTTCACGAAGGTCACGGCCGCGCTCGCGCACCAATGCAATGGTCGCCTTAACGGAAATTATGTCGCCCGGTAGATAGCCCAACAGGGCCTCGCGAACCAGCTCCTTGGCCGCTAGCTGCGCAGGCCAAACAGGTGCTTGAATGTCCATCCCATCCTCCCAGAGAGACAGAACCTCAATGACCCATTCTGTGGTGCACTTTCCGAAAAAGGCAAGGGCCGGAAACGTACAAAGCAGGTTCTGAAGGGCGCCAATCCCTTAGATCTGCGCCTTGCGCTTGAGGGCATTGCTGGGCGCTCTTGATCGTGCCAGCACACGTGCGGAGGGTCGGCATTTCGTATCTCCTAGCGGTTTGTTCGGCCCTGTGAGAGCCTGGGCCACTGGTCGGATTGAGGGTCGTGCCGGTGATCTGCCAAACATTTACCCGGACGGAGAATGCTCCCCTTCGAGATGTGTAATCCGAAAGATCGTCGGGTTACGGTCGCAAAGCGCGCCGCCAAACTGCGCCCACAAGCGTTCGCACTCTCTTGCCCTAGACTCGGGGTGCCCGGTTCGCCATAGAAGATCATGGCTCCGCGAACATCGTATCCAAGCACCGAAGCGTTGGCCACCAACTGAATGGCCATACCCAAGGTGATGGGACCGATTTTGGCCTCAGTTTTAGTGGAGAGGTCGACCACACCAAACACTTCCGCATTGACGCCTCTGCCAGCCAAAACGGCCGTCGAGATCGCATTATTCGCGGAAAGAAGCATTCGATTAGTCGCCCGTTGAAACGGCTCTACCAACTCTCAAAGGCAAGGTTTGCTCCCGATCACCCGACCTATCGCAGGTGGGGCGCCTTCGGCTGCAACAATCAACTGAATCAGGCGGCATCTCTCATTTCTGCGTCGTTGACGGGAAACTCCTGGAAAGACAGGCCACTCCGTCGAGCCCAATTCCGCTCAACATCGAGGAGTTCATTCTCACCAGTCAAGCCGTTCATAAACAGTCTGAGTACGTGTGCAGCTATGCGCTCACCGTCCTGCGAAGCAACACGTACACCGCGCTCTTTGCAGACCGTCCGACAAACATGGGCAAGCACCATAATATCGCTCGGCTCCAAAAACCGACCTGGATATAACATACCGTCCTCCCTGGGAAAGCTACATTGAGCTTCTGATTACATAGGGTCACCGGCAGCCACAATTAACTATGATAGTCGTTTACTCGACTCTGCAGAAATTTGAGCTGCCCACCAAAACGCATCGGGCATAGCGCCACTACGGCACCGAGGTACGGGCTATTCAGGACACGCGAGGTGCCTCCGAGCTTAGAATTTTAGGCAAGCTTCGCTTCTTCGCGTGAGAGATCCACCATAATCCGCAGGCAGTGCACTGTGAACTCTCCCCCGAAAGACCGATAGCAGCGGCGCAATTGTGTGGATCCGCGCTGTTTAGCCCATTCACTCGACGATGTTCAGGACGCTCGTTCTATGACAGCGACGCGCTTGGCCTCCCCTCATCGCTCCGCAAGCGGGGCGGGCGCCTTGATTAGTCATTTTTCTGGGAACCGTCGTTTCGCAGCGAAGTTCGGTACCGAAGGGACGTTCCGAGATGGAGTTGATCATGAAACAGGTTCTTTTCGCTTCAGCCATTATGGCACTGTCAACTGGCCTCGCCTTTGCGCAATCGACCACCACGACCACAGGCGGATCGTCGACCTCGACAACCAAGACCATGCCGAGCACTACGACCGATCAGGGCACGGATTCGACCACCACGAGTGGAACGAACTCGAACTCCGCCAAGGACTGCGCTCCGGGTCAACAAACTGGTAGCGCCAAGCAGGCCGCGCCAGGTCAACAGGATACCGATGCTAACTCGGCTGCTCCTGGCCAGGTGAAGAAGACCACGGAAGGCTGCTGACCTGACCTGTCCCAGGTTGATGCATAGCGGTCGATTCTCAGGATGTCGCCGCATTGGAAAAACCCGTCGTGCTAGGCCGGCACGGCGGGTTGATAGCAGGACTATAGTCTTGCATTTCGCAGCGAAGGTCCAAGCTGTGCCAGTTGGTTCTCTGCTTGTCCAACGGCCGTTCCATTACATTAGTTAGTCGACATATATGTTATCGCCGCCTGCAAGCTGTGCCATGTTGGTTCACCCTAGTGGCACCTGTTTTGCATCGCCCGCGACAGCAGGGGAAAACCAACACCCCAGCGAGTCCCGTTATCCCTGGGACGGCCTGCCGCTGCCGTGAATGGGGCGGCGGGCTTTTTTCTTATTCGATGAAACGAACGGTCATGCCGTGAGTTGGCTTCCCAAAGGAGGAGCCGATGAAAAAGGAAGGCGATGGGCGTGTAGACAAAGGCAATCAGCAACTGCTTGCCCGTCGTTTGTCTGAAGAAGTCGGCATTTCAGAACCTGAGGCGCGCGCTCTGATCAAGCTTATCGGCACGGACTGGAATTCGCTGCTTCGTGAAGCCCGATTCTTGAAGGAGCGTCATTAGAAGTCCGCCGCCTATTGGGGCGCCGGCGGCGGACCTGTTAAGCGGCTACATCCTTGGGAATCGACCGCTCGTAGGGTTAATGTGCCACTTGGAGGCCAGTTCCATGTAATTGCACAGCGGCAAGAGCATGCGACTTCCGCTTTATCCGGCATAGGCCATCAGGCGTAATTGTAGCGACGCCATTGTCTAGTATCATATGGGGCCTGGTCATTAGGCCCACCCTCGTGCCCAGCATGGTCGGCACGGTCACTCACTCGATCCTTCGGCTGCTTGATCGTGCCGACTACTGCCGACGTCTGCTACTGCCGGTGGAAAGAGCCGGTTCCAAGGGCTGGTGCCCTGGCAATTCATGCCAAGCGACTTGGCGTAGGTCGCGCATGTCGACCTGCTGGCCGCACGTGGGGCAGGTGTAGAAATTCTCCCGCTCGTCGGCTGGCTCGCCGCCGTGCTGCCTGCCGGGGATGGGTGGTCCAAGGTCGGATAGCTTGGTCATCTACTGCCCAGCGCTTTTGCTTCTCGTTCTAGCGTCTCACGGTCGTTGCCGTGCTTTTTGATAAGTTCACGCACCTCGGGGATCGTAAGCTGAAACTTGCTGGCGAGATAACCGACCTCATATTCTTCGTCGCCTGATACCCGGTCGCGGTCGCGGAAATCACGCTTGCTCTTGTCGTCGGCCATTGGTGTTGCTCCTAGAGGTTGTTGATCCGCAACGCGCACCGGGTCGCATTGTTCATCCTTCTTGGAACTATTTTAGCTAAAGCTGATTGAATCGCGGGTGTGGGTCAGTTGATGCGTTTGAAGTTCATCAAGCCGATGGAGCCGGAGCTTGTCGATAACCCGCCAGAGGGTGACGACTGGATTCACGAGATAAAGTTCGACGGCTATCGCACGCAGATCATCAAGGACGAAGACGGCATCCGAGTGCTGACGAGGAGAGGGTACGACTGGACTGCACGCTACCAGATCCTTGCCGACCAAGCCGCCGCGATTGAAGCCGACGACTTCATCATTGAGGGTGAAGCCATCGTGGTTGATGAGGCTGGACGCTCCGATTTCCATGCGCTGCAGTCGGCGGTCAGCAGCCGCGAGACCTATCAGGACTATTATCTCGTCGCCTTCGATTTGCTGCACCTAAACGGCCACGACCTCCGCAGCATGCCGCTCGAGGATCGGCGCGAGATCCTGCAGGGAATGATCGAGGCCGGCGGCCGCATCCAATTCAGCGAGGCGATGCCCGGCACGGGCGACGCGGTTTACTACCTTGCCGACCCAGACTGGACAAGAAGGCATCGTCTCGAAGCGCCGGGACAGTCTCTATCGCAGCGGCCCGACGATGAACTGGCGCAAAATCAAGTGCTACGATGAAAAGGAGATGGACATCATCGGCGTTCAGCGTGATCCGGGCCAGGCGGCAAGGGTTCTTATGGCTGACAACGGCCGCTATCTCGGCACCGCCAACGTCAATTTCAAATTCGACAAACGCAAGCGCCTCTGGGACCGCGTGCAGGGCAAGGTGGGCGGCCCTGTGCCGAAAGGCCTGAAGAGAGACAAGGCGGAATGGCTGAAGCCGGGTCTTGTCGGCCGCGTGAAGTTCCTGAAAGGTGAGGAGCAACTACGCCACGCGAAGCTGCTCGATTACCGGGAGGAGGAATAATGGCGGTCGCCAAGAAAGATCAGGAGCGCATCACCTATGCCTGGATGTATGGCTCCCAAGCGCGCAAGGACGGTAAGGAGCGCTCAGTGCCGGAGTATTGGGAAGAACAGGCCGACGCTTGGCTGCAGGGTTTTGATGACCATCCTTTGGCCGACGCCGGCAAGGTCAAGCCTGTCAGTGAGCAGATGGAAGCGGAAGTCGATGAGGCCGGCGTCAGCGAGCATTAGAGCGGCTTGCCGGCGCGCATCATGGCCCGCGCAATCGCGAGCTGCGTTTCCGTCCTGGCGTTCTCTTTCTGCGTCATGTTGTCGGCGGCGATGAGCCGTTTCAATGCCCGCAATATCTCGCCCCGCGTCCATCCCGCCTCTATCATGCAATCGACAATCGCCTGAAATCCGGGCTCCATTGCCTCCTGGCAGTCAATTGCCCGGTCCTGATATTCGTCCTGTCTCCTGGGTGGATTGATCATGCGCTGCATTCTCAGTTGGCGGGGCCTTTGGGCATCGTCTCGGACGTAGTTCCGTCGAGAAGATCGAGAAACGAGTGCATCGCCTTCACCATCATCCGCGCACCGTTTTCGTTTAATGTGAAGGATCGCTTCCCCTCATCAGTCAACAGCCCGACCAGGCAGACCTTGGGATTGTCGCGGTCGTCGATATCGATTGTGACGCCCGATACCCCTGGCAGCATCACGTCCTTTTGCTTCTTAGGCATCACTACGACAGCCTTGACTCGTTCTCACTCTGTTCCCATTTTGGGCAGGCCTCGATCCTTGTCAATGAGACGACCCTAAAATGTGTGGACGCGTTTTCGTAAAATCGACAATCCCGGACATGGTGCGGCGCTTCGAGTTCGCGCACCCCGGCGACATCGAGCGCTTGGGCAACGGGTTCCCGATCTGGAACGGTGCGCCCAGCCTGACCTATCCAATCATTAGCCGCGAAGAGCTTTCCACGAGCATGGCCGGTTTCGTTTCTGCGAAGTGGGGACTTGTTCCCGGCTGGGCGCGCGATGGCGGCGGCCGTCCGCCGCCTGTCAATGCGCGCTACGAGACCATTGCCAGCAATGGCATGTTCCGAAAGGCATATGCCGCGCGCCGCTGCCTGGTGCCTGTCGACGGCTATTTCGAATGGCAAAAGCTCGACCCTTCGGGCAAGAAAAAACAGGCTTACGCTATCGCCATGAAGGATGACGATCCTTTTGCCATGGCTGGAATCTGGGAAGAATATGCCGACAAGGCGACCGGCGAGTTGATCCGGACCTTCGCTGTCGCCACCTGCGAGCCAAATACGTTGATGGCGACGATCCATGATCGCATGCCGGTTATTCTGGCGCCGGCCGATTACATGCGCTGGCTCGGGCCGGAAACAGATCCTCGCGACCTCATGAAGCCCTATCCATCCGACCTCATGAAGATGTGGCCGATCGACAGCAAGGTCGGGAAACCAAGCAACAACACGCCCGACATCATCGACGAGATCGGTTTGGGGCCGACCGATTTGTTCGACGTCTAGAGATACTGATCGCCGTCGCCGCGGTGCTCATAGCAGAACCAATGTGATTCCCTGCGCGGCCGGGCAAAGCCCCAGCCGGCGACCTTGCCACAACCGTTACGCTCACATGTGTGGCCAAGCACCTTCACGTGGTCGCGCTGTGCCGGCGTCATGCCTTCGGCTAGTCTCGCTGGTTCGTCGCTCATGGCAGAAAGATTCCACAGTCAGACTTGACGGGCAAGGAAAATGTTCCTTTTCTGTTCTCATGGCACACGAACCGATCGACACGCTGGGCAAAGCGACCCGGCACAACATGCTTGTGAAAGCGGAATGCAGCTGCGGCAATGTCCGCTACTGCCGATCGGCCGACCTGATGATGGTCTACGGCGGCGGCGTCGATCCGCAGACGCTGAAGTTCAATTGCAGCCGGTGCCAACCTCAGATCAAGATCACGCTGCTGGAGGTGCATCCAGAGCACTTGCCGAAGCGTCTGCTGATCCACAAACCGATGAAGATCGACGGCAAGATCACCTGGCATACCGAGCGCTTCAAAGGATGACGAAGACCCTCGCCGATACGTTGGCCGCGCGCGAATGCCTCTATGTAAATTGCGGGCATGCTATGTGCTGCAAGTCCATCAAGCTCGACATCCATGCGCTGATAGATCGCCTCGGGCCAGATCACGGATCGATGCACTGGGACCTGGTCGGGCTTTTTGGCTGCTCGGATTGCAAGGCTGCGGGTCGCGACCATCGACCGGTGTTCTTCACATGTATTCCCGATTACGAGGGTCAGCAACGGAAGCGCAATCGCGAATGGGAGCCGACTTTCGATGGTGAGTAACAGGTAGCCGCGCGGCAGGGCATGGGAGCGTACCGGCAGCATGTGGAGTTGTTGGGCTGTGCGGCGCTGGCCAAGCAGACATCAGGTCCGCCGCCTAACACACACATGGCCATTCTTCCAGGCGCAGTTAAGGTGTGGTCCCGGAAGCCAAGGCCTGTGTGTGCGTCCGTCGGCCATTCCCTACGGTTGGGTAGAGTCATTGTGCTTGGCAATTTTCTCCAAGAGCTTACGTGAGGCTTCGAGGATAAGGCGTGTTACGGCGACTCGTCGGCAGGCTAGCCGCTGTGCTGGTCGGATAGCTTCGTCATGGCTATTTAGTGGTTTACGTCCGGCATGCGATGGTCTTAACGAGCAGTACGTATTCGGCCTCTGGCTTGCCGTAGGTGCCATTTGAGCAGGCCGCAAGGCCGCTGCGGTCCCTAATACGCACTTCGCCCCGCCGAGAATAGATGAGCCCGCGTCCTTCCAGCATTTGAAGCCCAACGGTAACTCCTGGCCGTCTTGCTCCAAGCATGACGGCGAGAAACTCATGGGTGATCGCAAGGCGTTCGCCGTGGATCCGATCGTCACACATCAGAAGCCAACGCGCCAAACGCTCTTCAAGGTTTGATTTGGCGTTGATCAGGGCCGTATAGCTGGTCTGAATGTGGAAGTAGTGGACATAGCGTAACAGGAACAGGCGCAATGTTGGGCTGTTCGCAAGAGCATCCTTGAAGGGCTCGGTTCCGATCCGGAAAGCGCTACCGGGCGACTGAACGTAACATTCATGCGGGGCATAGTCAGCGCCCATCACGAGCGCGGCACCGGTCATTCCCTCAAAACCGACAAGTCCAACCTCGGCCTCCTTGCCTGAAGCCGTCGCGACCACAGAAGCGATGCCGTCCTCCAGGAAGTAAACCGTCTCGATCTCTGAATCGGCTTTCTCTAAGGTCATCTTCAGCTTGAGGGCACACGGCTCAAGATGTGGCTGCAAAAGCGCCAGGTCACCAGGGTTAAGCCGACGCAGCAATTCGTTTTTATAGGAATCGTTCTGTGGATTGGTCATAGCTCAATCCCACTTGGGGCAAGAGCTTTCCAATCTCCTTGCCGTCCGCGCCCGTAAACACGTGCAGACGATTTGGCGAACTTACGCCCTCTGGCGCGCGATTGACAGTGAAATGCAAACTGATGCACGGCGTCCCCTCAGCCGCGGAATTACAAAACAGGGTGTACAAATTTAAAGGGTTGGAATCGTACAGAACTCTGCTTCGTACGAATCCAACAATTTGCGATAGCGGCCAACGAGCCGGCTTGATGTGCACCGGGAAGGAAGCAACTCTGGGGCGGCCTCGGTTTTGGCGGCACGATCAACTGGGCCGACGACAGGTTCTCGGCTTTCGGCGAAGCCATCGCCCGGACGGGCCTCAAAGACTTCGGTGACAGTCATGTACTGACCGGCTCGCTCGGCTTGCGCGTCAAGTGGTGAGTTGCTTGGCTCTTACAAGCTGATGTAGATCATCGTTGAGCGTCGGCTGTTTGGAGTTGCAGAGCTGAAGCTGCCATTCAGCTTCCGGCCCCAATGCTGCCGAGGAGCAATGCGCCTCTGAGGTGACCAGGAGTGAAGAAGCTATGCCAAACCCGCACGACGGGCGCCTTCTCTGATTGCAGCAGTGGCGACAGGATTGGTAACCGGATAGGTTCTGATGAACACCTCAGCCGTGAAATTCGGGAACTCGTCCTTCAGTCGCGAATTGATCCTGGCGACCTGAGGCGTTTCATTGAGCATCGCATGAGCCATTGCCACAAACAGAAGTGTGGCGGGCGAATCTGGCGCAGATTGACGTAGCGCGACCAGGGATTCACGGTAAAAGCCTAGAACGTAGCTGCATCGCGCAAGCATTCCATAATACCAAGGAACATAAGGATTTAGCCGGACCGCTCGCTTGGCCAGTTCGTAGCCACGCTTCGGGTCGCTACCAACAAGAGCAAGGCTACCCGCAAGAAAGGCAAGTGAGTCCGCGTCATTTGGAGCAGCCACCGACACTCGGTCATGTTCTTCGACAGCAGCTTCGACATCGCCCTGCAATGCCCGAAGATCGGCAAGCATTATGCGGGCGTAAATGTCGGCCGGATCGAGCGCCAGCGCTTGCTTGACACATTTGCTCCAGCTCTCGATCGAGCCGGAAAGGTTGTCGGTAAACCCGTTGATGGCTTCCACAGCATGCGCAAGTGCCAGCGCGGTCCAAGCTCTTGCTAGACCCGGGTCGAGTTCGATCGCACGCGCCAGTAGCCGTATCGCCTCCTTGTTCGACTCACGGGTGAAAAGGTGCTTCTGCTCAAGCCCAAGCAGATAGCAGTCATAGGCCTGCAAACTTGCTGGAGCCTTCCGACGAGCAGCATCGCGTCGCAGATTGGCGAGCTGACCGTGGCAAGTTGCAAGGACATTGATGACGTTTTCGGTCACGCTGTCCAGCATCGCAAACAGGTTGTTCGCGGAACGATCGTAACGCATCGTCCAGACATCGACCCCTGTGTGGGCGTCGACGAGTTGGACGCGGATGCGCACCCGCTGCCCGTCCACTTGAAAACTTCCCTCGATCACATAGTCGGCATTCAACTCTCGTCCGAGAGCTCGCACGTCAACACGCCGTCCCTTGTAGGAAAGCATTGTTTGGCGGGCGATCACCGCAAGGTCCCGGTAGCGAGAGAGATCAACTATGAGGTCCGCCGACAAACCATCAGCGATACGAGTCCAGCGTTCTTCTCCGCTTAGATTGTCGAACGGGAGAACTGCGAGGACCGGCGGACCCGGCTCGTCGGTCGAAAGACTTCCGGGTGGTGCATGGCTGCGGTCCTGCTGGCGGTGATCGGCAAGTAACCCAGCAAGCGCCACTTTACTGCGAACATCGAGCTTCCGATAAATGGCCGAAAGATGGGTCCGAACGGTGGTAGGCGCTATGAAGAGTGTTTCGCCAATTTCGCGATAAGTCATTCCCTCCGCAAACTTTGCCGCGACCATCAACTCCCGATCCGATAAGCCGGCGAGAGGATTGCCTACGGGGCGAAGCATCGTTCCATTTTCCTTGCTGCCGACCTGTGGCCAGAACCCGATGGCCTTACATCAGGATGAAAATACTACAGATGCGATATCGAAAACACTGCATTTGCACGATTCCATGCGACGGGTCAGCATCCTAGTCTCTGCGGGTGGGCAGGTTAGGTTGCTTGGCAGGCCTGGTCGATTTAGAACACGGAGGGCTCCATGACAAAGTTGCCTGTCTTGACCGTACTACTGGTGCTTTTGGTGTCGGCGGGGCCATGCTTGTCCGAAGGTACCCAAACCGACAGCAAACTGACTTCGGAAGAAACGGTGAAAGCTGCCAGCGCTGAACTGTATTCCGACATTCTCGTGCGAGCATGCAGGAACGGATGGCGGTATCCGCGCAGCTACATTGAAAACGGATTCAGGCGCCACCTGGCGGAGCTGAAACTGCAGCTTGTCGATCAGGGTTACACTGTCGTACCCGACATGACCGCGAATGATCCGCAGGTCCAAAGAACGATATCGAGGACCAAACGCCGTCTGGTTGGCTCGCGCCAATTCAGCTGTTCCCACCCATACTGGCGCGATGAATGACTCCAACGCGACGGTGTGCAATCTGATAGCCTGATTTCCGGCGGTTCTCCCCAGGTTGGAAGGATGGCGTTGACGAATGGCAGGTTGTTATTCCGGGAGGAGTGACACTCCTCCTGGGGCTGTAAACAACTTCATGGAATGACCGCTCTTCGGCTGCGTGGCTCCGCAAGCTGCCGATCCGCTCCCGGCCCAAAAGCCGAGCTAGCCTCAGTTGGCCCTTAGTAGGCGAGTGATAGCCCAATTTTCCTGCAACGAAGACCCGCTAGGCCCGCTGACCGACGAAGAAAGTGCGATTTCTCCTGTCGTTGATCTCCCTTGCAGCCGGCTGGCCCAGGATTGCCGGTGCAAGCAGTCGAACATACTATTTCGCTAAAACCTGGAACCTATTGGTGCACTGAGCCTTGAGTCGCGGTTCGGAGGGTGCATGAGTAAGGCAGCAAACGGGCTCTCTTTCGTCGAGTTTCAGTCGCCGACTCTGGTCGCAACGGCGCCCGAGGGCAGCGAATGGATTCACGAGATCAAGTACGATGGCTACCGCACTGAGCTGATCATGCAGCGTGGCAAAGCACGGGCCTTCACGCGCCGTGGCTACGACTGGTCGCATCGATACCGCCGGATAGTTGAAGCAGCGGCGGGCTTGCCGGTGAGGACCGCGATCATCGATGGGGAGGCTGTCGTTCTCGGCGACACCGGCCTTCCGGATTACCAAGCCCTGGAAAGAGAGTTGGGCAATCCAGATTCCGCGAGACTCATCTTTTATGCGTTCGACCTGCTGCACCTTAACGGGCGCGATCTTCGGCAACTGCCATTGGTGAAGCGCAAGGCAGCCCTGGAGAGGCTACTGGAGAACACCGCGCCGACACTGACCTATGCCGAACATCTGGAGGTAAGCGGCAAGGATGTGTTTCAACATGCCTGCCGGATGGGGTTGGAGGGGATCGTATCCAAGCGCGTCGATGCGACCTACGGCTCGGGGGTTCAGACCAGTTGGTTGAAGGTAAAGTGCATCAAGAGCGACACCTTCCCTATCGTGGCTTTCGTAGAGAAACTCGGTGCTCACCCGCGCCGCATTGCATCGCTTTATATCGGGCGCCGCGAGGGCAACCGACTGCTCTATGCCGGGAAGGCTCGCAGCGGGTACACCTTGAGCGCTGCGAAACTTGTGCGAGAGCGGCTTGACCCGCTGATCATCAGCAAGTCGCCTTTGTCAGAGCCGATTGTGAAGCCGAAAGCGACTTGGGTGAAACCACACGTGCTGGCCGAGGTCCAGTTCAGCGGCGTCACCGATCGCGGGGTGCTGCGCGAGGCAGTGTTCAAGGGTTTGCGCGAAGACCTCGTGCCAATCCCGGCCAAGCCTCAAGCGCCATCAAAGCGACGCGGGCCAACCCGGAAACATGGCGTTCCCAGTGAAAACATCCTGCAACTGCTGCCAGACGCTGTCTCGCCCTCCAAGGACGAGCTTGCGCGTTACTGGGAGAGGGTTGCGGATCATGCCCTGGTTCATCTCGGCCACAGACCGCTGAAGCTGGTCCGCCATGCTCATGGCGCGACCTTCTATCACAAAGGCGCACTGCCGCAGATCCCGGCGGCAGTGCATCAATTGCGGCTGCAGAAGCGCGAGGGTGGCGAAGGTGTGCGCGTGTGGGTGGACGACCTTGCCGGTTTGCTGGGACTGGTCGAGATGGATGCGGTAGAGCTGCATCCCTGGAACGCCACCGTCGACGATATCGAACATGCCGACCGTATTGTTCTGGACCTTGACCCCGGCGAGGGCGTGGAGTGGGAGCAAGTCATCGAGGCCGCACTGGCGCTCCGCGACATCCTGGAAGCGGAAGGGCTGGAGAGCTGGCCGAAGGTTACTGGCGGCAAAGGCATTCACCTGATGGTCCCGCTGGAGAGCAAGATCACGCACGACAGCGGCCGCCTCTTGGCCAGGTCCTTCGCCAATCGGCTCGCTGAAGCGCATCCGGACCGCTATCTACTTTCGGCCTCGCCGTCGGCTCGAACAGGCCGCATCTTCATTGATTACCTCCGCAATGGTCGGGGCAGCACTGCGGTGGGCGCCTTCTCGCCACGGGCGCGCCGCGGTTTTCCAATCGCCCATCCGGTGACCTGGAGCCAGGTTGAGGCAGCCATCCGTCCAGATGCCTTCACGATCGACCGTCCGTTCAGGGCGGCCCTCAGAAAAGCTGCGTGAGCGCAAACGCCGGAAATGAAGAGTGCTCGCCGGAGACATCCCGAATGAGATCACGTCGTGTCTTTGCCGGACCGGCCGAGTTCTATCCAGGCTGGCGCATGATCACTCGGCTTTTCCCAACCGCGCACGTCAGCGTCAACGCCGGCGTCACACAACCTGTCCGAAAGGGATGGGCTGACCAGAAGATGATCCATCCTCAGGCCGGAACTTCGATCATAGCGACCCTGGTAGGAGAAGTTCCAATAGGTGTAGACGCCTTTCTCCGGGTGGATGCGGCGGACGCCATCGGTCCAGCCGCCATCAAGCATTTCGGCATAGGCTTGCCGGCTCTCCGGAAAGTAGACTGCATCGCCTAACCAACGTTGCGGCACCACGGCATCGATCGGGGTGGGCACGACATTGTAGTCGCCGCAGAGAATGCTTGGGACGCCTTCCCTGAGCAGCAGCTTGCCGTAGCTGATCAGGCGGTCGAACCAGCGCAGCTTATACTCGAATTTCGGGCCAGGAGCGGGATTGCCGTTGGGCAGGTAGAGGCAGCCGACGACGATCCCATCCACCTCAGCCTCAATATATCGGCTGTGCGTGTCGTCAGGATCGCCCGGGAGCCCACGACGGCGCTCCAACGGCTCTTTTCCACGAGCGAGTATGGCTACGCCGTTGTAGGACTTTTGCCCGTGCCAGATTGCGCCGTAGCCGGCGTCCCTGATGGCTTCGGCGGGGAATTTCTCATCCGAGGTCTTCAATTCCTGAAGGCACACGACGTCATAGTCGGTCTGACCCAGCCACTTGATGAGCACAGGCAGGCGGCCGTTCACACCGTTGACGTTGAATGTTGCGATGCGGGTCATCAGGAGCTCTCTCCAAAACTCTTCACGCGGTATCAAGGTGAATGGCTCAGCAGTTGATCCCTCACTACGCTGCACAGGAAGACCGCATGCCGTCGGACCCTCTGCCATCAGATTTCGACATCGTTGATCCTCTCGGCTCCTTTTAACCGCCGAGCGTGGGGAAAGTTCAAGATGACAGCGATAGGATGAGTCCGGCCGAACTCGAGCGAAACTCTCAGGCAGGTGCGATGCGGCCCTCGACTGACTGAATGTCTGAAATGCGCCTCGAAGCCGACATCAAGAGTCGGCGTGCCGAACGTCCTGTCTGGCAGAGAGCGAACAGGCAGCTTACGGTATGATGATCCTCAGACGGGGCCGTTCGCGGCCCCTAAACTCGCGTTGAAAATCCTTGGCGCGCCATTGCAGTAGTGATGTCACCGCCTCCCGCAGTTTCATTGGTGGCGCAATCGTAAGGCCAAACGTCCAAAGAACTGCGCCTTGGGCAAATAGCCAAGGTCACTTATCAAAACTGATGGTTATGATAAATTCGCTCTCTCTGGGCGGAGTTTGGCATGAAGCGTCGACTGATTTTTGCAGTGTGCATCCTGATAAGTCAGGTGGCGGTCGGAAACGCCCAGACGGTTGAGACGGCGGTAGCACGCGCCCAGACGACTTCCGACAACAATATCATCCAGAATGCCGCTCTTTCCAAGGACTACACCACCCTTATAGCAGCTGTGAAAGCGGCCGGGCTGGTTGAGACGTTGGAGGGTAAAGGCCCGTTCACTGTTCTCGCGCCGACAGACGCCGCATTTGCAAGATTGCAGCAAGGTGCAGTGCAGGTTCTTCTTGCGCCCGAAGCTAAAAACGAACTCTCCAAAATCCTAAAGTGTCATGTGATTTCCGGAGATCTGAGTACCGACGCGATCCTCGCTGAGATAGCCGCGAACAACGGAGCCTACTCGGTCGACACAATCGGGGGATGCTCTCTCACTTTTCGGGCGGCAGGAAGCAATATTTCTGTAACGGACCAATTTGGCGACATTGCCAGTCTCGTTGCCAGCGACGTGAAACAGACGAACGGCTTGGTCTACGCGGTCGACAAAGTACTTTCGCCCGGCGCTCCAGACACCTCTCACGAAATTCACGCCTCTAGGATCTTTGCCGGACCGAACGAATATCCACCCACTAATTTCGCGGCTTATGGGATTCTGGCATTCAAATCGAAAGTTACCATCTACGACCAGGAACGGCAAAAGATGCTGTGCGAGGCGTTTGTGAATGCCGTCCTGCCGTCGTCGTCGCTCGTCGTCCCTACAGCGGCCCAAATGGTAACGGTATGGCCGATGGACAGCGCCGAGCATGCAAAGGCCGCAACCAAGGCGAACATAACCAGGACCTGCGACGAAGCCCTTCAGGATTATGGACTGGCTGTTTCGCAAAAGGCAGTCCGCGATGCAGTTGCAAGCGGCGTTGCTGTCGACGGCGACGGGCCTTTTCTGATTGCGTGGGCACCGCCGACGCAAATCGGAAAGCCTGGTGCTGTGGTTCTTAAAGCCGACCTTTCAACAGTGACCGAATACAAGATGGCAAGTGACATCATGCACCGGTGGGTAGTGGAAATTGAAAACAGGCCCGAGCTTTGGAGATCGGGAACGTTCGATAGAAGCTTGATCGCAACAGCTCGCGAGTGGGCGGATCACTACGGGTCCCTGATCTTTTCAGTCGTCGGTGTAAAGTGACGCCCTTCCTAGATTTCATAGCCGGGTTCGGTGTGTCCGGAGTGGTGGGATTGGTGCTTGGGCTCATTGCGATGACGATCATTGCGCCAAACACCACTGGTGGAGCGTTGCTAATCATTTTTGTTGGGATAGCAGTGGGGATTATTTTCGGCGCGATTTACCGCTCATTTAGACCAGCTAAGACGCCACCCGAAACGAAACAGTGAAATTTGCTGAGTACACGAAACGCGCTGGACTAAAAAAAAGATATTGAATAAAAAAGCCGCCGAAGCGGGTTTTTCGTTATCAAATACTAGCCAAAAGCGCGGGGCCGAGGATCATTACCTCCGGCGGCCTGTCTGGAGGCAAAGCGCGGGAATATTCGAGGCCGCCCAGAGCGATCTGCAGGGCATTTGCTGATCCAGCAGAGCCGGGAGATCGGACTGAAGGCACGGATATTTGATGTGATTCTGTACCTCTTCTCAAGCAGCGTTCTGACGGTCGCTGGCGCAGACAGACCGTCAGAACGCCGATCATCACGATGTACGCTTTTGGACGCGGCAAATGTCGACCTTCTGGCCGAAATGAGGCGCATTGCAGACTGGCGACTCTGGGCCGCAAGCGGGAGGTCGGCTTTCGGGCATCGAGCTGACCTAAGCAGTCATTCAACTCATGGCCACAAGTAGCTCATACACGCTCCTCTTGACGCGGCGTGCCACCCTAGCCGATGTCGGGCTGATGTGCGTGGACGGCAGGACGTCCTTGACCACCGCTTCTGGCGCCGCCGATTGGCGAGCCGCCTCTCCATCATTTGCGATGGAACGGAAAAGAAACCATTCAGCATCAGACTGCCGCTTTTCGACGCACCTTTTCGAATACGTCGGAACGAGCGCTTGTCGCGCAGCCCACGATGCCCCCATTGGTGAACCGGTTCCATGAAGAGTCTGACAATACGCCACCGCATCCTCGTCAGTTTCGCTGCCGTTCTGGTGGTCATGTCCGTGATAGCCGTCATGGCGTACGCCTGGTTTCTTCAGGCGGGCCAGGAGGCGACTGAGGTCGAGAAGGGCATCCTACCGGACCTTTATCACAGCACCGAGATCATGACGGGCCAGATGGCGGCCCATAGTCTGCTTCAGGAATTTGCCCTTCAGGAAAACCCGTCGGACAGAAGCACGCTTGAAAGCGCGATCACGACCAATCGCGACCAAGTGCAGCGATCGATGGACGACTATGAGGCAACAATCGTCTCCGACATCGACAAGCAGAATTATGCACTCGTCAAAGAACTCGCCAACCAATTCCGTCTGGCTGAAACTGCTGTGCTGGACACAAGCCGGGCTGCCTTGTCGAAAGGTGAAACTCCCAATGAAAGCCCGGCCCTCAAGAACACCGTAGAGCCGATTTTTGTAAAATTGCAGTCCGCTCTGCAGGCCATGGTTGAGGATCATAGAGGCGAGGCAAACAGTGCGACCCAGCGGATCAGCTCGATCGTTAGAACGGCCGAAGTCGGTTTGAGTGTTGGCTTGTTGGTAGCCCTCGGGCTAGCCCTTCTTTTGGGTTACCAGCTGTTTCGCGCCATTACAGGTCCGCTCACCCGTTTGGTCAACGCGGTTCAATTGATGCGGCAAGGCGACTTCAGCGAACGCCTCGATCTGATGCGCCGAGACGAATTCAGTGTGCTTGCCGACGGCTTCAACGCAATGGCGGACGATCTCACAACCCTCATTGGTCAGGTTCAAAGGTCCAGCATACAGGTCGGCACGTCGATAACTGAGATCGCCGCCACCTCCAAGCAACAGCAGGCAACTGCGACTGAAATCGCAGCGACCACAACAGAAATCCGCGCGACAGCCAAGGAAATCTCCGCCACATCAAACGAGCTGGTCCGCACGATGAACGAGGTCTCCACAGTTGCCGAACAAACGGCTGCCGTCGCCGGCGGAGGTCAAGCCGGGCTGACCCGTATGGAAGAAACCATGCAGCAAGTCATGGAAGCGGCCGGCGCGATCAATTCCAAACTCGCGATCTTGAGTGAGAAAGCCGGCAGCATCAATCAGGTGGTGACGACCATCACAAAAGTCGCCGATCAGACGAATCTGTTGTCGCTCAACGCTTCCATCGAGGCTGAGAAGGCAGGCCAATATGGCCGGGGTTTTGCAGTTGTAGCGACGGAAATCCGAAGGCTCGCGGACCAGACGGCTGTCTCCACCTACGATATTGAGCAGATGGTCAAGGACATCCAGTCGGCAGTCGCGGCCGGGGTGATGGGCATGGACAAGTTTTCCGAGCAGGTCCGCCGGGGTATGCAGGAAATCCAGCAGGTCGGCGGGCAACTCTTCGATATCATTCAGCAGGTTCAGGGGCTGGTGCCACGTTTCGAAGTCGCCAATGAAGGCATGCAAGCACAGGCGACCGGCGCGGGGCAGATCAGCGACACGCTAACCCAGCTAAGCGAGGCAGCTCAGCAAACAGTCGAATCCCTTCAGCAATCGACGCTCGCGATCGACGAGCTCAATCAAGTCTCAGGCGGCATGCGAAGTAGCATTTCGAGGTTCAAGCTGCGAGCATAGCGAGTCGGCAGTAGGAGGTGACAATGCTATTCCTCGCCTTCAGCATGGGTCCGGATCGCTACTTGATCGATGTCCACCAAATTGAAGAGGTGCTGCCCTATTTCGATGTGAAAGTTCTTCCGGGTGCGCCAACTGGTGTGGTGGGTTTGGTCAGCTATAACGGAATACCCATCCCTCTGATCGATGTTACCCATCTTGCGCTTGGCCGGCCATCGGAGCGCCTATTGAGCACCCGGATCGTTGTGACGCGCTATCCGGCGCATGATGGCGAGCAACGCCTGCTGGGGCTGATCGCGGAACGGGTGACGGATACGCTCGAGCGACACCCTGCCGATTTCGCGCCGTTCGGACTTGAACAAGGAACCCCGCCCTATCTTGGGCCGGTGGCTTCCGATGGTTCGGAGATCATTCAGTCGGTCAAAGTGGAAGCGCTGCTTTCGGAAGAGATTCGTACCGCTTTGCTCCGCCAGGCCGCAATAGGTGATCAATGACCGGCGCAATAGAAAAGCTCCTGATGGAAACCATCGGACTGGACAGTGCCAGTGTTGGTCCGACAGTGGTTCGTCAGGCGGTCAGAGACCGGATGGAAGCATGCCGGATAACCAACCCTCAGGCCTATAGGGAACACTTGACCGTTTCCTCGCAGGAGCTGCAGGAGCTGATCAATGCGGTGGTGATCCCAGAGACCTGGTTCTTTCGCGACCGAGAAGCGTTCACGATGCTGGCGCGGCATGCGCGCGTGCACAAGCCTGCTCAGCCGATAAGAGTCCTGAGCCTGCCATGTTCAACCGGCGAAGAGGCTTATTCGGTCGCCATGGCGATGTTCGATGCCGGCTTTGAGGCGCACGAGTTCAAGATCGATGGCGTGGACGTCAGCAGTCGCAATATCGCCACGGCTGAACGCGCCATCTATGGGCGCAATTCGTTTCGCGGGAGCCATCTCGAATTTAAAGATCGCTATTTCGAAGCGGCTGAGGGCGGGTTGCGGCCTATTGCTGGGGTGCTGAAACAGGTTCGGTTCAGGGTAGGAAACCTGTTCGGCTCTCGCGCTTTCGGGCAAGAGGTGTATGACATCCTGCTTTGCCGCAATTTGCTGATCTACTTCAATCGAGAGCTGCAGGATCGCGCATTGAGCTGCCTGAAGGACCTGCTGGCCAAGGACGGACTTCTTCTGGTCGGTCCGGCGGAAGCAGCTCTTCCAAGGTTGCATGGCTTTATTTCCGCTGAATGGCCATTGGCCTTTGCCTTTCTGAAATCGGAGGCCGTCAAGACCACGGCGCCGAAAGTTCCGGCCGCCGTCCCGGTGCGGGCGCCAAGCCCGAAGGTCAACAAGAGCGAGCCTCTTCTTCCGTTCCGACCGACAATTGGCAATGAAGGCCGTAGGCAGGCTCCGACCAAGCCGCTTGCACAGGCCTCGGAAAGCCTCATCGCGGTTGAACGGATCGCCAATGCAGGACGGGTAAAGGAGGCACAGGAGGTCGCCCTGGCGCATCTCAAGGAATTCGGTCCTTCCGCGGAAATCTTCTACCTGCTGGGCCTCGTCCAAGATGCGGATGGTTCTGCACCCGAAGCCGCGCGAAGTTATCGCAAGGCGCTCTATCTCGCACCAAATCATCGAGAAGCTCTCGTCCATCTGGCCTTGCTGCTTAGCAAGCAAGGCGACCATAACGGCGCCGAGGCGCTGGCCGGCCGGCTGGGTCGGGTCCAGAAAAGGAGCGGCGGCTGATGGCGGCTTCGACAAAGATCGCTCAGCCGGTGGAGGAGATTGCAATCGACGACTGCTGGCGGCAAATAGGCGTACGGGGCGACAAGTCATGTCCGCTACTGGAGCAGCATCTCCACTGCCGGAATTGCCCGACCTACAAGAAGATTGCACGACGCCTTCTTGACCGTGCAGCGCCCTCGGCATACCGCGACGAATGGCATGATAACGCTGATCGTGCAGGGATCCATTCGACAGACAGCGACGCGCTGCAGACGGCCGTTCTCTTCCGTTTGGGGGACGAATGGCTTGCACTGCCGGTCGGTATTTTTCATGAAGTGGCTGAATCTCGTCGCGTTCATTCACTTCCACACCGCAGGAACAGTGCACTGCTCGGTATTGCGAATGTCCGTGGTGAATTGCTCATTTGCCTGTCCCTGGCCGAATTGCTCGGGATAGACGAGCGCAAGGAGGGGGAACAAGGCACACGCACCAAGGTATTTCGCCGCCTAGTCGTGGTAGGCGAGCACGACAAGCGGGTTGCTTTTACGGTTGACGAGATCCACGGCTTACATCGGTACCAAGAACGCGACACTCTCGATGTTCCGGCCACGATTGGCAAGGCAGTGTCGGCCGCTACAGTTGCCGTGCTGCCGTGGCAGGGACGAGCCGTTGGCTGTCTCGATCCACGACAACTGCTCACGATGCTTGACCGGAGCATCGCATGACAGATGGAGACTTCAGCCAGGTTTCGATGCTCACCCTCTTCCAGGCCGAACTGGAGACGCAGTCACAGGCTCTAACCTCTGGGCTTCTGGCACTCGAACGCGATCCTATCGCCCCCGACGCCCTGGAAGCATGCATGCGTGCCGCGCATTCCCTGAAAGGAGCTGCCCGCATCATCGACCTGATGCCCGCGGTCAAAGTTGCAAATGCGATGGAAGACTGCCTGGTCGCCGCGCAACGTGGGCAGCTGAGGGTGCGACGGGAGCATATAGATGCGCTTCTGCAGGGCTCTGACCTTTTGAAATTGATCGCATCGGGATCATCGAGCGACAGCGCCAACTCAGAAGTCGAAACCTTTCTCGCGAAGTTCGAGGAATTGTCCCTCCCCAAGGCAAAGCCCGGGCCCCAAGATTCTGCAGCTGATTTCGCAACTCCAGATCATGCCCAGGAGCAACTGGCGACGACCTCTTCAGCGAACCTCCTAGTTGCGGCGGAACCGCAAGCCCAGGGCAGCATCGGCTCTGATAGAATGGTTCGGGTGACGGCAGACAGCCTGAACCGATTGCTCGGGTTGGCTGGCGAGTCGCTGATGGAAGCTCGGCGACTCAGGCCATTCGCTGACGGGCTGCTACGGCTGAAGCGACTTCAAGCGGACCTCGCGAGTTCGTTCGACAATCTTCATGCAATGCTGCCGCCGGTTTCAAACAATGCGGCGGTGGTGAAGGCGCTGGCTGAAGCGCAGCGAAAGCTTCGGTTGAACCAAGCGTTCCTGGCGGAGCGTCTCGATGAATTGGATTCAGTGGATCGGAAAGCGACTGATCTTGCCAACAGATTGTACGATGAAACGTTGGCGAGCCGGATGCGGCCTTTTGAGGACGGCGTGCGACACTATGCGAGAACGATCCGCGACCTCGGTCGTACCCTTGGCAAGCGGGTGCGACTGGAGATTGTAGGCGGCTCGACCGGCATCGACCGCGATATTCTCGAGCAGCTTGATGCCCCTTTGGGGCATCTCCTGCGCAACGCTGTAGACCATGGGCTTGAACCGCCTGAGGAGCGCATCGCGATGGGGAAACCCGAAGAGGGGCTCATCAGGCTCGAAGCGAGGCATAATGCCGGGCTGCTGCAGATAGCCGTGGTGGACGACGGCAGGGGGGTCGAGCTCTCGAAGCTGCGCGAGACCGTCGTCGCCCGGCAACTTGCAACCAGGGAAAGTGCTGACACACTCAGCGAAACCGAATTGCTCGCATTCCTGTTTCTGCCAGGCTTTTCGATGAAAGCGGGCCTTACCGACGTCTCCGGTCGCGGTGTGGGGCTTGATGCAGTGCAAGCCATGACGAAGGAAGTCCGGGGAGTCGCAAGCGTCTCCTCAGAATTTGGGCACGGAACCCGATTTCAACTGCAATTGCCGCTGACGTTGTCGGTCCTGCGCACGCTGCTCGTCGATGTTGATGGGGAGCCCTATGCTTTTCCACTCGCTGCCATTTCCAAGACTTTGAAACTGCAGCGGACGCAGATCAATCTCCTGCAGGGCCGGCCACATTTTCGATTGAATGATCGACAGATCGGGCTGGTCACCGCGCGCGAGGTGCTGGATCGAGGTGAGCCCGGATCGGAACCGAACGAACTCTCGGTCGTCGTCGTGGATGCGGGTCGGGGCGATGCGTACGGCCTGATCGTCGACCGTTTTCTCGGGGAACGCGAGTTGGTGATCAGACCTCTGGACCCACGGTTTGCCAAGATCAAGGACATCAGCGCAGCAGCCCTGATGGAAGACGGTTCGCCTGTTCTGATCTTCGACGTCGACGATCTGATCCGATCGGTGGAGAAGCTTGCATCATCCAGCGGACTTCGAACTCTTCGGCGCGCCGCGGGCGGTCCCGAAGCGAGCAGGCGCAAGCGCGTGCTCGTGATTGACGATTCACTGACGGTTCGCGAACTCCAGCGCAAGATGCTGGGCAATTACGGTTATGAGGTCGAAGTTGCGGTCGACGGTATGGACGGGTGGAATGCCGTCCGGTCTGGTCCTTTCGATCTCGTCGTCACCGACATCGACATGCCTCGTATGGATGGCATCGAGCTGGTGAGTTCGATCAGAAAGGACGCTCATCTTAAGAACACACCCATCATGATCGTTTCATACAAGGATCGGGAAGAAGATCGCGCGCGCGGGCTCGACGCAGGTGCGGACTATTATCTGACCAAGAGTAGCTTTCAGGACGAGGCGCTGATCCATGCCGTCGTGGACATGATTGGCGAGGCGGTTGAATGAGAACGAGATGGGAAGCCAGCGAATGAGAATCGGCGTGGTCAACGACATGCCCATGGCGGTTGAACTTCTGCGTCGACTGGTCCTGTCGACCGGCGAACATCAGGTCGCGTGGATCGCGACCAATGGGCGAGAGGCGGTCGAGGTCTGCAGACGTGATCTGCCGGATCTCATACTCATGGATCTAGCGATGCCAGAGATGGACGGCGTGGAAGCGACCCGCAGAATCATGGCGGAAACCCCGTGCTCAATCTTGCTGGTGACCGCTAGTATCGAAGCCAACCTCGCCGGCGTCTACGAAGCAATGGGTCATGGCGCGCTTGACGCAGTCGATATTCCCTCAGTGGGCATCGAAGGTAACGCGTCCTCGCAATCCGCCCGGCTTTTGACGAACAAGATAGGGACGATCGGCAAGCTGATTGGTGATGCGCCGACCCAGGCAAAAAGGCGGATGTCACGTGCGGCTGAGCCGACACCTCGACGCCTGATTGCAATCGGTGCCTCCGCGGGCGGGCCGGCTGCCGTTGCCGCAGTCCTGAGTTCGTTTCCCGTTGACTTTGGCGGCGCGATTGTACTCGTCCAGCATCTCGATGCTCAGTTCGTTCCAGGCCTCGTTGATTGGCTGGGGCAGCATACGCCTCTCCCGATCAGTCCGGCGCGGGAAAGGGATAGTCCTCAAGCCGGCACCGTTCTCGTTGCCAGTTCTGCGGATCATCTGGTTTTCAAGTCAGCTCGGCAACTTGGCTATACGCCCAGCCCCAAGGACAATGTTTATCGGCCGTCCGTAGATGTGTTCTTCGAAAGTGCGGCGCAATGGTGGCCCGGCTCGGTGACTGGTGTTCTGCTCACAGGCATGGGCAGGGATGGTGCGCGCGGGCTGAGACAGCTCCGCGACAAGGGGCATCTCACAATCGCGCAGGATAAAGCAACCAGTGCCGTCTATGGCATGCCGAAGGCCGCCGCCGACATCGGCGCGGCTGTTGATATTCTTCCTTTGAGTGCTATCGGCTCACGTATAATCGAAGCCTGCGAGCGCTCCACGTGAAAGGGCCCGTCCGATGACGCAAGAACCAGAGCTGGTCCCGCCACTCGCAGATAATTATTCATCCATGGTTCTGCTCATCGATGATCAGATCATGGTTTGCGAGGCGGTCAGGCGCGCTCTAGCCACCGCGCCCGATATTTCCTTACACTTCTGCACCGACCCATTGAGAGCGATGGCGGTCGCGGATGAGGTAAAGCCAACGGTTATTCTGCAGGATCTCGTCATGCCCGGGGTCGATGGGCTGCATCTGGTGCGAGAATACAGGAAGCATGGGTCGACACGCGCGGTCCCAGTCATTGTGCTGTCGAGCAAGGAAGATCCAGCCACCAAGGGCGAGGCGTTCGCTGCGGGAGCGAACGACTATCTCGTCAAACTGCCGGACCGTATCGAGCTGATTGCACGTATTCGATATCACACGCGGGCCTATCTGGATCACGTCCAGCGAGACGCGGCGTACCGAGCGCTAAGGGAAAGCCAGCGACAGCTGATCAGTGCAAATCTCGAGCTTGAACGTCTGACGCGGATCGATGGCCTGACGGGTCTAGGCAACAGGCGCTATTTTGACGAATATCTGGCGGCTGAATGGAAGCGCGCTTTTCGCGCACAGTCCCCATTGTCGCTGTTGATGATCGATGCAGACAACTTCAAACGATACAACGATACCTATGGCCATATGGCCGGCGACGAGGTGCTCAAGCAAATCGCCCGCGTAATCCAGAGTGGTTCCGGCCGCTCCACCGATCTCGCTGCGCGGTACGGAGGCGAAGAGTTCGTCATCGTGCTGGTCGACACTTTACTGGAACAATCCAGCGCGATCGCAGAGCGGCTCGTCCAGAGCGTGCGGGAATTGAACATACCCCACGGCCCGGATCGCGTGACCATCAGCGTTGGCGCCGCAACAGCGGTGCCCACCGAGAACGAGACGCCAAACGATTTCGTCAATGCCGCCGATTTGGCTCTGTTTCGTGCCAAATCGGAAGGACGAGATCGTGTTGCGCTTCATATGTCCCGCAGCTAGAGAAGCTCAATGCACCTCCGAAGAGCGGGTGTGTAATTTGAGGCTAAGATGGGGCGTGAGAGCGGCACTCGGTTGAAGATAGGAGCCGGACAACGGGCTTGAAGACTGGTTGGGCAAACGTTGGGAATGACAGCGACAGCGAGCTGGCCAGGTTCCGCTCCCTCCTCCTTATCATTGCGCCGCTTAAAACCCCAGGGTTGATTGCCGTGTGAAGCACTGGCGCGGCGAGGAAAACTTGCGGCGCGCTTCGCTGCAGAATTCCGGGAGGAGAAGGCTGAGCGTGTTCCAGAGGTCTATTAACTCCAGCAGGCGGAACCTTGCGAGCCTCGAAGCCTTCTTCCTGTTAGCTAAGGAGGAAACCAATGGCAAATCTGGGAAGACTGGCTGTCGCGATGCTTGGCATTCTTGCTTACCAAAATCGCGATAAGATCGGTGACTTGATCCGCGGCGCGGGAAATCGAGATCCAAACAACACACAAGGCGGGCTCTTGGATCAGCTGTCCAAGGGCGTCTCCGGGACCGCGTTTGGGGACATCCTCGACCGCTTCAGAAATGCAGGAGCGGGATCGAAGGTCGATTCGTGGGTTAGTACCGGACCCAACGAACCGATCGACCCGAAGGACGTGGAGACGGCAATTGACGAGGACACTCTCACTGCGCTTTCGATGCAAACTGGTCTGTCGCGCGATGAGTTGATTGCCCGGATCACTAAAGACTTGCCCGAGGCGGTCGACAAGCTGACGCCAAGGGGCGAACTGCCAGCAGCGACCGATGAGATCGCACTCCTAGATCAGGTGCCGCCACGCACTCCAGAGCGGTAAACGGGGGATTACATCGACCGTTAAATTGGCCGCGCCGCAATCCGGAGCGCATGACTGAACGGGCGGGCCACGGCCTGCCGTTGGGCGCCGCGAAGGAAAGAGTGGTGAAAGGGGGCGATCTTCTCTTTGGACTGGTTGTGATGAGGCGGGACCCTGGCACAGGTCGGCGTTGAGTTCCACTCTGCATTTTATTCAACATGACCCTAAATTGAGGTTGTGTGCGTCAAGTTCTGCAAAATGGGCGATCATGAAGCTGGTCATGCGGCTTGGCGTAGAGCGAGCTTCTTGTGCTCGCGCAGGTCGTCCATGTTGATGTATCGGTTGGCCTCCATCCAGTTTTCGTTGGTCTCGACGGCGAGCGCCCTAACGAGGCGCAGGTAGCTTTCGGCGTTTGGGAAGATGCGCACGACATAGGTGCGCCGGCGGATTTCCTCGTTGAGCCGTTCGAGCATGTTGGTGGACTTTAGGTGCTTGTGATGCTGACGCGGCAGCCGGAAGAAAGTCAGCGTCTGTTCTATAGCTTCTTCCGCCCAGGTGGTCAGTCGCGGGTAGCGGGCGGACCATTTGGACAGCCATGCGGCGAGATCGGCCTTGGCCTCGGCGAGATCGCGCCGGTCGTAGAGCCAGCGCAGTTCCTGCAGGCAATCGTCGCCGTGCTTCCTGGGCAGGTGATCGAGCGCGTTCCTGAGGAAGTGGACGTAGCAGCGCTGCCATGCGGCTTCCGGGATCACCTCGCCGATCGCCGCGACCAGGC
>NZ_JAMYOI010000044.1:0-39671 GCF_040319775.1 Mesorhizobium sp. M0870 | reverse complement strand
TGTCAGCTTCGCCGGCCGAAATGCCAGATGCGACCGTCTCCACAACGGATTCGGTGGACGAAACGGTCGTGTCAGCGAACCGTCTCGGCCTCTCGGCGCCGGTTCGGATTCGGGCGGACCCCGGACAGAACGCGCTGGTAGTACTCGCAGCACCCCACGACTACAAGATCGTGGAGGCCGCGATCCGTCAACTCGATCTCAAGCCTCGACAGGTCCTCATACAAGCCATCATCGCCGAGGTTCGGCTGGATGATGGTCTGAGTTACGGCGTGGACTATCTTCTCTCCACCAGGGGCTTAGGCGCAGTTCAAAATGGTTTATCGTATGTATTTCCCGGCAAAGACGCCAACATTGTGTTACACGGGCTAAGAGCGCTTGGGGAGGTAAAGGTTGTGTCCGCGCCGCGCATTCTTGCGGTCGACAATCAAACGGCCACGATCCAGGTGGGCGATCAGGTCCCCGTCCTAGCGCGATCATCGCAATCTGTCCTAAGCGAGAACTCTCCGATCGTGAGCGACGTCGAAATGCGCGACACAGGTGCGATCTTGGCTGTTACGCCCAGAATAGGTGCCGGGGGTAGTATAACACTCGATACATTCGAGGAGGTCAGCACCGCCAACAGGAACACGCTAACCAATGTTCAATCCCCGGTGATTTCGGTGCGCCGCCTCCAGAGTACCGTATCCACCCAAAGCGGCGACACGATCGCTATCGGCGGATTGATGCAAGACAGCACCAACCGTGCCAATTCTGGGGTTCCTGTGCTGAAAGATATTCCGCTTTTGGGGGGATTGTTCCGCAGAACGGAATACGCCAAGGAACGGACGGAGCTCTTGATATTGCTCAATACCCGGGTGGTTGACAGTGGCGCCGACGCAAGGGCCCTGACGGAGGAACTGCGCGAAAAGTTCGAGACCCTAGCCCCCGACCTGGGCCGCAGGCTAACACGGTCAGCTCAAGGCAAACCTCGCCCGTCTTTTTCCAGGTGAGAGCGAATTGGGCGCGGCTAACGTGAACCGGCCGTGGTTCTTTCGCAGCGGGTATCCGGCCCCACCTTCAGGAGCGGCATCTGTCCTCTTGCCCGCCGCAGATCATGCGCGGCGCGCCCTGTCAGAACCGCCCCAGCGACCTCGAAGACGAGGGGATCATGACCGAACTGGCGCGAATACTCCGCGTTGCCTCCACGACAACTAAACTAGGATCGCTGTTTTCGCCATTTGGGGAGGAGCATAATGAAGCAATCTTCGCCCTAAAGGCGAGAATCCGCTCTTGCAGGCTCGGATGAAGGCGCCGAGCGCTGGCGATCATTGCGTCGCTGATCGAACCTGCAAGCTCAATGGCCTCGACCACTCGGCCAATCGCCGACGTACTCACCCGGATAGTTCCGGCCATCCAGACGACCTGCTGCTGCCGCGCCGGAGCGCATCAGCTCGAGGAACTCGTCGCGGTAGGGGTCGACGCAAAACGAATCCGACAGCGTCATCGACACTTCGCGTCCGGCGGCATGCGCCAGGCGCGCGATCTGCCGGATCGCTTCCTTGGCGCGCGGCGGGTCCCACATCGAGCCCGACAAGGCGTCGGGCGCCAAGGTGAAATTCGAGGGCTATCTGTTGTCTTCCGGCCCGAGTTCGATGCAGGCCGATATAAGCGCTCGCCATCGGCCGTGACGAAGATCATCGAGCGCGCCGTCGGTGGTTGTCCCACTAGGGGTTTGGTGTCGAAGGCGACGCCCTGGGCGTGGATGTCGTGGGCGTAGATCTCGCCGAGCGCGTCGTTCGACACCTTGCCGAAGAAGGCGGCGCGCCCGCCGAAGCGGGCTACGCCGGTGGCGGTGTTGCCGGCGCTGCCGCCCGAGGCTTCGATCGCCGGACCCATGCGGCTGTACAGCAGCTCTGTTCGTTGCGTGTCGATGAGGTCATCGCACCCTTGATGACGCCGTTGGTCTCGAGAAAAGCCTCGTCGCACTAGGCAATGATGTCGACAATGGCATTGCCGATGCAAAGCACGTCATAGTCCGGCATCAATGTCTCCGCCTGGGAACCCGCCAGCTCTCTTGCCATGCCGGCCGGGCGCTGGTCTGGCAAGTGGGCTTTCCGTTTGCCAATGCGTTCGTTCCCGGCCCTCACGGGGCAGCGAGTCCCTGCCGTGAGCGCCTCACCTGCCAGGCTACATGGCGGCCGTGGAGATTACCTCAGCAGCGGCGCCCGATCGGAAACCTTAGCACCTCCGCGCTTTGGCGTGGCTGCTTGAACTCTTCGACGGCAACCGCCTCAATTAGCAGGTCCAAGGCTTCGCGGCCCCTTTGACTCATCGGGTCATCCCCACAAAGGTAGTCATACGCTCGATCTAAATGCACTCGGGCGGCGGAAAAATCGCTTGTCATATCATAGAACCCTCTCTACCCGCCCGCATTGCCGTCTACGAGGTGAAGGTAGTTCAATCGTCAATATATACACACAAATTTGAATTAAGTCGGTGTGATCAGGGAGGTCACCGACGACCACTCGCTGGCGCTCGGTCGGTTCATAAATGCCGAGCACCCCGTCGCGAGACCACCTCTGATCTCCCTCCTTCGATGCTAGACGCGTGGAAGACATGGCTGCGCCGCCGCTGCCAGAAAGGCGTGTCCCATCGCGCGGCGGCTGCATAGTGGGCAGCCAGCGCTGGGAGGTAATCGGCAAAGCCGCGTGTGGCGATCGTTGCATAGCAGGCGCAGGCGAAATCGCCACGCCCGTCCAGCATGTCCGATGCCGCGTTAGGCCGCCAGGATGCCTGAGCGGAGTGCATGCACGATCCCGCGTGATGACAGTGGATCGGCACAGAACAGGCAGTCGCCCGCCGCGACCCAGCGGTCACCGGCGGCGGGATAGATCGTTGCGGTTCCCGCCGCCTTGATCATGCTGGCGGTCTCGATTGCGTTGGGTGGCACGAGCGGCGCGATGGACTGCGTTGCGGCTAAAGCGCGGTACCAATGTCCGGCTTTGCGCAGTTCGCTGCCCAGATCCGGATCGGTGAGGCACGCGACCACACGGCGTTCGTCCGGGAAGTCGGGGCTGTACCACCAGCCTGCGGGACGCGCCTCGACGACCATGCTGCAATCGCTGGAGCGATGTTTCGGCGCCAAGCTCACCGTGCACGGACATCTTGCCGCCTACACACGCTTGTTCGACCGCGCACCGGGGCGCTCCAACTGCGACCGGTCGCCAAAACCACGGCGCGGGCAACGATAGCTTCATCGGCCAGTTTGAGCAGCCAGCCTTGATCGTCGCGCACTGCCGAACCCACGGCCGAGCCAAACCGCGTGTCCATACCTGCCGCCTTGGCCGCCTGCACCATCAGCCGGTCGAATCGCGTAGGTCGAGCTGCCAGCCGGCACCTTGAGCGGAAAACATGCCGTGCCGCTCGCTGGGAACCTCATTGGCCCACACCGAAACAAGCGCACGATTTTCAACGAAGCCGGCCTCGGCGAACGGCGTCCAGACACCAAGCTGACGCAGCAGCCCATTCGCTACTGCCGGCAGCACCTCTCCCGGCTTTGGCCGATCATGCCTTCCTGCTTCCAGCAACAGCACGCTCCGCGCGGGTGCATCGTTGCCAACGCCAGTCCGGATGTGGTCGCCGCCGAACGTGATCGTCTCAGCGAGCTGGCGGGACAAAATGCCAACCTCGAGATAGCCTTGGCCCGGATCAGCGAGGCGGGCTGAGGAAGACCTTTAAATTCAAAAGGTGACACGCGGCAATAGTCGCGTGCCGCTGCAGCCCCAGGCTCCGCTTCACGGTGGGACCGATCGGCCGCACTCTCAGCCTGTGGTTCTTCTCTGCCACCCACATCGAATTTTGGTCGATTGTCCGTCTCCCGCACCGGTTTGAGCGCGATAGACAAGAATCGCGTTTCTGTGCCGGCCGGGCTTCAATGACGGGGATGGCGAAAAGCTGAGTGCTCGGGCTTGCGGGCCGAGCTTGTCGGTCGCTCGATGGAAAGTGTCATCTGAGGCGCTTCCTCTCCCGCGTGCAACTGGAAGACACGCTCGTCCAGTTCCTTGTCCACTTCCGTCAGACGATGATTGAGGCGAAGGTAGTCCGTCCAGGTCGGCGTGCGGAACGTTTCCGTCCAATGCATAGGCTTCTGCAAGTTCCGCTGGAGCGTCCAATTCCGAGCACCGACCCGGCTGTGTACATGACGCCGCTGCCGCATGAGGTCGAGGAAAGCCTCGAGATCTCTCTCGGCTATCAGATATTCGACCTTGACCACGATCGGGCCGCTTCTCGGCTTCAGGTTGAGCGCGACAGCCGGGGCATCGAATTCCTCCAGAGGATCGGGCTCTGAGTCGCGGCGCTCGCGAAGAGGAAACAGAACGCCGGCTGCAGCGACGAACATCAGGGAGGCAGCGGAACCCTCCAGCGCCAGGGCCAGCGAATGGTTTTCGGCCACCGTGCCCCACACCCAGCTGCCGAGCGCGATGCCACCATCTATCAAAGCATAGTAGATCGAGATGGTGCGCCCCACGACCCAGCGCGGGCTTGCCAGCTGCACGCTCACACCGACCCCTGACCAGGCGGTGACCCAGCCCGCGCCGCCCAAAGCGAGTGCAATTGCCGCCACCCCGATCGAAGTTGTCAGTGCCAGCGAAAGTGAGCACGCCGCGCAGGCGACGCAGGAGAGCCTCATCAGCCGCTCCTGCGACAAGCTCCGTCTGAACAGGCTGTTGGAGAGGCCAGCGAAGACGGCTCCGGTCCCGAAGCCGGCCATGAGCGCGCCATAGGCGAGCGGGCCTCCTCCCAGCTGATCGCGGACAACCACCGGCAGCAGCGCGAGTATGGCGATGCTCGCCAAGCCAAAGAGGGTTCCGCGCGCGATCGCTGCCTTGATTTCCGATGACATCGCCGTGAAGCGCAGCCCGTCATAGATCGCCGTCCTCATCGACTCGCGTGGAAGAGGGGAAGAACGAACCTTCCACTTGCAGCGCCAAATAGTGGCCAAGGGTACGAAATAGGTGAGCGTGGTCACCGCGAATGCCGCCATAAGGCCAAACGAGGCAACTACAATGCCGCCGAGCGCCGGGCCCACAGTCCGGACGGTATTGAATCCAACAGAAAGCAGGGTGACGGCAGCGGGAACATCGCGTCGATCCACAATATCGCCAACCGACGCTTGCCAGGCCGGATCATTGAGAGCACCGCCGCTTGCGATCAAGAAGCTGAAGCCGAGGATCATCCACGGACTGACAAAGCCCAGCGCCACCGATGCGGTCAGCATCGCGGAGGCTATCACCATAAGGCACCGACCGGCGAACATGACCCGGCGCCGGCTGAAATTGTCAGCGAGAGCCCCGGCGAAGACAGACAAGACGAAGGCGGGCAGGTTCGATGAAGCCTGAACCAACGCAACCATCAGATCGGAAGTCGAGATCGTTGCCATCAGCCAGCTGATGGCGACAGTCTGCATCAACCAGCCGAGGCTTGAAACCTGCGTGGCGAGCCAGATCGAGCGAAAGGTGGGCTGCAGAAGTGGCCCAAAGGTCGTTGGTGCAGCCAAATCTTCGTTTGATCCAGCCACCCTACTCATTTTGCGAACCTTTTCTTTCCGTTATTGTCGCTTCCCATGTAATCTAGGCTGAACCGTGGCGGCTTAAGAATAGATGGTCCATTTGCCTACGACGAATGTGGCCACAGTTCCTCCTGACCAGTTGTCAGGCGGCCGGGACGCAGACATGGGCCGGCTCACTCGCCTTCGACGACATCTTGGTGAGCCGGGATTCACATGTCATTTGAGGCACCATTTTCCATCGACGCGCTGCCGAGCGATTTTTCGCGAAACGTTACCCTGTTCTTTTGTTGGAAACTCACTCATCAGCGGCGTTCGATGCTGAGTGTGGCTTCCGAAAAGTGAGGACGCTTGCAGATCTTTGACAGGATCAATTCCCTGCTTGACGCAGACGATTGCCACGCCGCGATCGAAGACGCCCGCGCCCTGCTACTTCAATTCGAACAAAAGTCTGATGCGCTCACACATGCGATTGACGAGTTTCTGCTCGACCTGATGACATTGGCTTTCATTGTCGAATGTTACGGACGCGGCTTTGAACTCCTGGCGCGAACGCTTGCCCGTAGAAGGCTGGTGAAGATCAGACTTTTGTCGGGAGGGATTGGCCGGGCAGAAATGGTTCCAAAGTCTGATGGCTGAACCGGCGATCGCGCCGCGTTGCAATTGACGACGTGGCGACCGCCAAAAAAAGGGCCATCGGAAAACCGAGGCCCTTTAGGTGTAAAGTCAGAACCTTCAGAGGGGAACAGCTGATACGATGGAATGGGAGGAAACCATCGCGTGCATCAGCTGTAAGCTTAATGGCTAAAAGTTGTGCAATGCGCAAACACACTTTGTGCAATGCAGCTATGCAGTAACGCAAAGCCTCAAGTTGCAAGATCGAGTTTGAAAATGTTCGCTGCTCGTACGGTGATGGGCGAGATCCTTAAGCGTATGTACGGCGGCATGATGACGCTTGCAAGCATCCAGACAAGATTATCGCGAAGCTAAAATAAGAGGTTCGATCCAATCGGCGATGCTCAATAGCCGCGCCATTCTGGTTCAGCCGGGCGTTACATCGCCTCGCCGAGTTGAGGATGTATTAGTCGCGAGCAGCCGCGCGCCAATTTGGAACCCACGACCATATGCAACGATTGGGCACTGTCCGAAGAAGGCCGAGAACGGTTGAAAGTGCGCTAGATGGAGATATTCTGAATTGGAACGGGGGCCTGGTTCATCGCCAAAGCGAGACATGGATGAAAAGCAGATCGCGCCCAACGCCTGATCCAACCATTGCAACGGAAGTCCCCTGGTCGGAAAGCCTAACCGCATATGATGACAAGCATTTCGAGCTCTATTTGAAGCTCATGGACGCTTGCGCCGACAGTGCCAGCGAAGAGGAGATGGCGCTGGATGTACTGGGTATCGATCCGGTCAAAGAGCCCATCCGCGCCCGTAAGGCCCTTCGCAGTCATCTCAAACGGGTGCTCTGGTTTATGCATGAGGGCCATAAGGAACTGCTTCCAAGCCGGCCGCCTCAATAACTGTGGCGCCGAACAAGGTTGCACGGAACTTACCGAGACGCTTGAAGCGGGATATGAACATTGGGTCACGACTGAGCGTCCCACACAGGAAAACAACGTTGTTCCGCCCACGCCGAGACACATCCTGCTAAGGGCGATCTTCGCTCTCTAAAGCCACCACAGCTTGATCGATTGATTGCGCTAAGTGGGGATCGCCGTAGCGAAGTGTCCACTTTGGCGCGTGAACATCTAGATAAGCGCCTTGAAGCAGATCCAATGGCCGCCGGGCGCATATTTGAGGCGATAGTCGATGGTCGACTGGGTCTATCCGCTCTAGACCTACTGCTGAAACGGCCAAAATTACTAACGCCTGATCGACTTGCGCGACTTCTGACGTGGTACGACAGCCCAGTGGCGGGAAAGCGAGAAAGGGTAATCTCACTGCTGAAGGAGCCCTTCCTTGGCAGAAACGACATCATTACTTGGGCACATCGCTTACGGGAGGACGAGGACTTCCATATTCGCGAGGCCGGTCATCGCCTGTTGCGTGAGCATAGAGTTTCCTAAGCCCCGGAGCGGAGCATCCAGACGGGCATCGGTGGTGCCAGTCAGGCGGGTGAAGCCGGGATCGCGGCGCGAATGGCGAGGTTGATCGGGTGCGGTTCGCCTCATCGATCCTGCCGAAATCGGCGCGTCGGGGCGCGAAGTCTGGATGCGCTGCTTCCCGTTCTCTACCTGCGCGGTGTTTCGACGGGCGATTTTCAGGAAGCGCTGAGCGCGCTTGTGGGCAAGGACGCGCCGAACCTGTCACCCTCGGTGATCACGCGGCTGCGGGAGAGTGGAACGCTGACTACGAGCGTTGGCAAAAGCGCGATCTTTCGGCGCGTCGATGTCTATGTTTGGGCGGACAGGGTCTATCTGCAGGCGCGGATAGAAGACCAAGCCGAATGCATGCTCGGTCCTGATCGGCCCCACGCCCGAGGGCAGGAAAGAACTCGTCGGTTTATAGACTGGCGTTCGCGAGAGCGCACAGAGCTGGCGCGAGTTGCTGGTCGACGTGAAGCGGCATGGCTTGAAGATCGCGCCCGATATTGCCGACGGCGATGGCGCGCTCGGCTACTGGACGGCGCTCGACGAGGTCTTTCCCGGCCCAGGCACCAACGTTGTGAGTCATAAGACAGCCAACGTGCTGAACAAGGTGCCGCTCTCGGTGCAGGCCAACATGAAGTCGGATTTGCGTGAGATTTACGGCGCCGACACGCTCAGCAGCCGAATTGGCGATCGATGTGTTCGCCGAGAAATAGGGCGCGAAGTCGACAAGGCGGTCGACTGCCTGAAGAAGGATCGCGAGACGTTGCTGGCGTTCTACGATTCCCCCGTCGAACACTGGGATCAACTGCAAACGTCGGACCCGATCGAGAGCGTCTTTGCACCGTTTTCCGCCGAACGGTACACACGAACGGCTCCCTATCGTCGAAGACCGCCAGGCTGATGGTCTTCAAGCTCGTCATGGCCGCCGCCAAATACTGGCATCGATTGAAGGGACAAAATCAGTTGCCGAAACTGCTCGCAGGTGCGAGGTTCCAGGACGGGATCGAGGTCATCAAATGAAGCCGCAAAGCGCCGCTTGATCAACCCCGTCACCCAAAATCCGTCATAGCTCATTTTCCGGCGCCTTGCTTGTAGACGTTGACCACCAACCGGCGCGCATCGAGCGTCTTGAAGTAGTCCGTGCTTCGGACTTTCCAGCCGAAACTTTCCAGGAGGTCTGCAATCTTGGCGAAATCCGCTGACCAGACCTTCGCAGCTGCCGTATCCCCTCGATGCCAGTCTCGTACTTCGCGGACCAGCCAGTCCCGCAGCTGTTTGTCCCACTCGTGGAACATCCCTGCGGTGACACTCAACCGGGTTTGGTCGCGTATGCCGCTCAGGAGCTGGTAGAACTCAATGCCGGCGTCGCGAGCAGCCTCGTAGAAATCCCCGGAATCGTCTCAAACCGGCCTTTGCTTTGCTCCAGCACTGCGGGGCCAGATCCGGCGGCCCCCGCCGCGCTGAAATGCTCCTGCGGCCTCACACTCGCCAGGAGGCACAAGTGCGGTCTTATGTAGCAAACGCACCAAGCGCCTTTAACGCGGGTCCTTTGCCTTCTCGACCGGGAGCACTGGAAGCTTAGCTTGTTGCACTTCGGTTTTGAGAAGCTGTCCTATGCCTCCAACACATTCGTTCGTGTAGCCAGCAGCCCATTTAACAACTCTCTTCCCGCTGAGTGCGCACATAACCGGGACTAAGCCGCTTAGGAGCGTCAGGTAAAACGAAATCCAGATCCAGTCTGTAGAAAATAAACAGTTCATCCACAGCCATTGGTTGACCGTGGTGGCCGTCCCAGCGGCGAGGACGAAAGCACAGAAACATCCTAGGGCCGATACCGCCTTTACGTCTCTGTGAAACTCGAAAACGCTCGAATAGAACTTACCCCAAAAGCCATCTGGCATCTTTTGCCGTTTCTTTGGCTCCGGAATGTCCTCATCGTTGTCGTATAGGCTACCAAGCCGCGCTACGCGCTGGAACCACAAGTTGTCGCATATGTTTGCAGCAATCTGCCCGTCC
Organism: Mesorhizobium sp. M0870; assembly: GCF_040319775.1. NCBI lineage: Bacteria > Pseudomonadati > Pseudomonadota > Alphaproteobacteria > Hyphomicrobiales > Phyllobacteriaceae > Mesorhizobium > Mesorhizobium sp. M0870. The sequence goes on along the minus strand of NZ_JAMYOI010000044.1, from coordinate 30,017 downwards.
TCGCCTCGGAAGCTCTCAATTTTCTGCTTGGCGTGATCGCGTATTTTGCTTCGGTAGCGGAATCTAACAAGGGCCAGATATGCAACGTTTACCGCCAACGCTGTGCCGGCAACCGGCTCTAGCATTGGTGCGAGTGAAGTTGCTGCGGCGCACTCTGCCAACAAAGCTACGCCCCACAGTGCAAGCAGCTACTAGGCGACGGACCTAATGGCTTCTGACTGGCTAGAGGCGCCAATAGGTGTGGATGGGGCCCACAAACTTTCAAAAATATTTGCAACGTTTTTCGCCCCAGCCTTATCTCCGAAGACGGCAACGGCGACACACTCGCTCTTATCCGCCTCGAATCGATAGCTGTCCGAATCCATTACTAGAAAATGGAATTTATACAAGTCTTGATAAGCAGCGGGAACTTCGCGCACCTCAACATTCTTATAGGCAATGAACTTTTCAAAAAACGGATGGTCTTGAATGCTTGATTCAGAGCCGTCCTCGACCAGAACCCTCAGCTTGTGGTCGGGCTCAGCCAAAAATAGAGAGGCCTGCTCTATAACTTCGCTCTGCCCGTAAACGCGCGGATTAAGCTTGCCAGAAAGAATAGACACAGATTCATTTGCGTGTTCAAACATAGCTTCAACTATGGCTGACGCATGGTCCTGCGATCCATTGTAAATTGGCTTGCCGTCCCTAAGGGCGGCCGCTAGTCTAAGGCGTGCTCGGTAAGCATTCATTGTGATAACCACCCCCAACGAGGCTGAAGGTCTTTTGTTCCGCCGCGCGCTCCGCGAGAATAATTCAAACTGAGTCTTTGTCAACAGACGAGTTGTTAACTTTTCGTCAATAAATACAGAAGGTTAGACGGTCCCTGTGCGAAACGCCGCGAACGCTGTGGGAAACTTTAAAAGACCGCTTGACAGATTCTCAGGGAAATCACCAGTCGAAGTGGATGGTGTCGGCTCCTATGACCGTTAGGCACTGCAACAGGAATGAACCCTTGAAGGCGAGGTCGAGATTGATGGCGCTTATTCGGCGGCGTGGTGCGCCCTGAGAACCGCCGCAATGACCGCCGCATGAAGGAGAACCAGTCAGACCTCCGCCGCGTTGTGATCGCCCTGCGCGAGCGCGCTGGCCGCACCTTGACGTTTGTCCGTCATCGCGAAGCCGAAGGCGTCGAAATCGCCCGCGCTCGTATGCTGGCCGGTTCCAAGCTGTTCGCGGACGAAGCCAACCATTGGGACGCGCTGGAAGCTGATTACGCTTCGACCCGCATCAATCACTCGGAAAGCTACAGCGACGGCCACGGCAAGCATACGAACATGGTGGAGAGCTATTTCAGCCGCCTTCGTCGGATGGTCGCCGGTCAGCACCACCACGTTTCGCACCGCTACCTCTACCAGTACGCCAATCATGCCGCATGGCTTGAAGATCACCGTCGCCGGTCAAATGGTGGCAATGCCTTCGCTCTGCTTGGTGGTGCGCTCAATCATTCCGTGAGTCGCGTTTGGGCTGGCTACTGGCAACGCTAGACTGGCGTCGAATCAGGTTGCATTTTGTGCAATGCACAATCTAGACGAGTCGGCCAGAATCAGGCTATACGGCGCAAAATATGCGAAGATCGCAAAACGGGCGCGGTGGGAGGAAACCAGCCAAGCCTTTGAATCTAGATAGCTTTTTTGCACCCACACTGTTATGTGGCAGGGTGCATTTGCCGCTGCCTTGACTCCGGCAGGCCGCGAGACTCTTATGCATCTCGTGAGGGGAAGAATCCCTTCGCCCAATACGACAAAGCCGGGGCTTCCGACCCCGGCTCCGTATCGGTAACCGCAGTGCTTTGGACGGCTTGCGGCTAGTCGTATGTACACGCGGGACCCTACTCGCAATCGACTCGCTGTCAAGTCGTCCAAGCGTCCTAAAAGGAGTTTAGGATAATGACGACCGACAATAAACCACCATACCAGCTCACATATGATGATGCAGTCGACGTTTGGCTACGTCATTGGGCTGGGCAATATCAGCATCACATTGCCGCCGTCTATGGCGTCAATCCGGGCCGCGTTGAATGACGTTCTCAAAGGGCGGAAACACGCAGGTGCCGAACAGGTCGCCGCTTCGAAAAGGAGGGCTGCCTAATGGCTAGTAGTTCCGTGAAACTTCTTTGCGGCTCTTGCAAGGTCGACCTTGAAGGACCCGCGAATGCGAAGGACCATGACGTGATTGCGTGTCCCCGGTGCGGGCGCAGTGACACACTCAAAAACGTCGTGAGGGAAGTCACGAAGCATGCCGAGGAAGCGATGGCGCGCGGTCTTCAGAAAAGCCTGAGCGGCGCGTTCCGAGGGAGCAAGAACGTCAAGTTCTCTGGCAACCCCGTCCCGCATCGCACCTATCGCTTCATCAGCGATATGAAACTTTGACATAGTTTCTACTCCTGCGGTCGGCTGTCATGGCCGACCGCTTCGGCCCGCCGCCGTCGCCAGCCCTTCGCCGTCTTGATGTTATTCATGAGCGGCTTCACAAGCGCGGTATCCCATCCCTTCGCCTGAGCGATACGCGTTGCGGTTTCCCGGTTCGACGCGCTGCCTTCCGCTTCATGCCTGAGAATCAGCCGGTAAAGCTCGCCCTTGCGGAAGCGGCTTGGCGTGCGCCGTAGCGGCACGATAAGCGACGGATCGCCCTTGTAGCCAAGGATGAGCAGCACCGCGTCAATGTGCTGTAGTTGGTGAGCCAGGTCCGCACTCTTGAACCGGATCGCGCGGATATCTCGGATCGCTTGGCCACCAGCGTATTGATAGCGTGTTGGTATCGGGTGGAACGGACGGTGGGCGCTACTCTCGGCATCCCCGGATTTTATGGGAACCTACCCTTTAAGTCGTGCGGGAAGTTGGTGCGTTTGCTACATAAGACCGCACAAGTGCATTCCCATGCCTGACTGGCAGTGCGCTTCGCCGCAGGAAGAGTCCCGTTACTTTCCCGGCCTGGCAGGGCAGCTTGTCTCGGCGCCGCTGAATTCCGATCTGCAAAGCGGCCTCATCCCGTCACGCCCTGTGAAAAAAGGGCAGGAGGGCTACGGCTTCCATTTCAGCGTCAGCCGCTGAACGCTTGAGCCGGCTCTACGGCTATTCGGCAGGGGTTTTCCGAAGCTTTTCTAACACAAAGAGCTTGCCCTGGCGCACGGCGTACTCGATTGATTGCGCCTTCGCCAGATGCGCTGCAATCGCGCTGGCCAGCATGCAGCCCGTCCCGCGCATTGATGCGGCAAGACGCGGCGTGTCAAAGCGGACTGGTTCGTGATCGGGGCGCAACAGAATATCGGTTGATTGCGGTCCCGATGCATGGCCGCCCTTGATCAGCAGAGCCCGCGCGCCGGCTGCCAGCAATTCTTGGCCTTGCCACACTACGCCGTCCTCATCCACTGCCCGCTCCGAGCCAACAAGGAGTGCCAGCTCGAAGAGATTGGGGGTGACCAGACGGCAAAATGGCATCAGATCGCATTTCAGGGCGGCGATGGCGCCGGCTTCCAGGAGCGCCCGGCCTGACGTCGACGCCAGCACCGGGTCGAGCACTGCCGGCACCTGCGGATTTTCGCGCAGCACTCCGGCAACCGCAATGACGATCTCCACCGTGGCGAGCATCCCGATCTTGATGGCCGCCACTTTGTTGGCCTGCAACCCCGCACGCATCTGACCGGCCACCAGACCGGGTTGCATAGAGTGGATTTCCATGACCGCATGGTGCGTCTGCACCGTCAGCGCGGTGACAGCAAGGCAGGTGCGCACGCCAATGGAAGAGATCGTCTCGATATCGCGTGCTATTCCGGCTCCGCCGCTGGAGTCCGAACCGCCGACCACGAGCACATGCGGTTCTCGCCCTAGCGCCATCGCTCTGCCTTTTCGATCCATTGCCGCGTGCGCGCTTCGGGATCGGCATTCAACGTGATGTCGGTCACCACTGCCGCGCTGTCCGCACCAGCCTCGAAGACACCGTCGAGCCGATCGGGGTTGAGGCCGCCGATGGCGACCAATGGGATCGGCGCCACCCGATGCTTCCACGCGCTGATCCGCGCGAGCCCTTGCGGCGCCCATTTCATCTGCTTCAGGACCGTGGGATAGATGGGGCCGAGCGCGATATAGTCGGGCTCGGCAGCGATGGCCGTTTCCAGTTCTAGATGATCGTGCGTGGAAAGCCCGAGCTTCAATCCGGCGTACTTGATCGCCAGCAGGTCGGCCGCAGCCAAATCCTCTTGGCCGAGATGGACGAAGTCGCAGCCTTCCTCGATTGCCGTGCGCCAATAGTCGTTGACGATCAGTTGGCAACCATGGACCGCGCAGACGCCGTTCGCGCGGCGGATTTCCGTCCGCAGCGTGGCCTCGTCCCTATCCTTGATGCGCAGCTGCACCAGCTTGACGCCGAGCGGCACCAGCCTTTCGATCCAGGCAGCGCTGTCGACGATCAGGTAGAAGGGATCGAGCTTCATGAAAATACTGCCCTGCCGATGGTCGGTGTCGATGGCATGGCGACGTCGCGCGGTTCGAGCATTCCCGAGCTGAAAGCTTCACGACCGGCCTCGACCGCCTTGCCGAACGCGCCCGCCATGCCGACCGGATCGGCCGCCTTGGCAACCGCGGTGTTCAGGAGAACGGCATCAAAGCCGAGTTCCATGACAGTCGCCGCGTGTGACGGCCGCCCGAGCCCTGCATCCACAATCAGAGGTACCTCAGGGAAATGTGCGCGCATCGAGCGCAGCGCCGGAATGTTGACCGGCCCGAGGGCGGAACCGATCGGTGCACACCAGGGCATCAAGACCTTGCAGCCCGCCTCCAGCAGCCGCTCGGCGACGACAAGGTCATCTGTGGTATAGGGGAATACAGCAAAACCGTCCTCGCACAGGATGCGAGCGGCTTCGACCAGACCGAAAACATCCGGCTGCAGCGTGTCATGGTTGCCGATCACTTCGAGCTTGACCCAGTTCGTACCGAAGACTTCGCGCGCCATCTTCGCGGTCGTGACAGCTTCCTTGACGGAGTGGCAGCCAGCAGTGTTGGGCAGGATTCTGACGCCGAGCGATCGGATCAACGACCAGAATTTTTCGCCGGCCCTGCCGCCTGCCATCTCTCGGCGCAACGAGACGGTCACCACCGCCGTGCCCGAAGCCCTGACTGCATCGGCAAGGATGGCCGGCGAAGGATATTGAGCCGTGCCAAGAAGCAGGCGCGACGGAAGCTCGGCTCCATAAAGCTCGATCATGGCCTAGCCGCCCTGCATGGGCGAGAGGATTTCAATCCGGTCGCCGTCGTTCAACTGGAATTCCGCCCGGTTGGATTTGTGCACGAGGTCATTGTTGACGGCCGTCGCCAGCCAATCGCCCTCATAGTCAAGCGCGGCAAGCAGCGCCTCCAGCGTTGTGGCGGCAACCTCATGCGCTTCGCCGTTGACCATCAGTTTCATGAGCAAGCTCCTTCGTTCTGTCGTGACTGAAAACCAGGTCGGCAGTCTGGCGCGCCATGGCGGGAGCCAGGAGAAAACCGTGACGATAGAGCCCGTTGATCGCGATGATTTCACCGTTCGTTTCGACGCGCGGCAAATTGTCGGGAAAGGCTGGGCGGACGCCGACACCGGTTTCAACGATCTCGGCCTCGCCAAAGGCCGGGTGGAGGGCATAGGCGGTACCCAGCAGCTCCATCATGGAACGCGCCGTCACCGGTCCGGCGCTCTGGCTTTCAATCATCGTCGCTCCGATCATGAAACGGTGATCGGTGCGCGGCACGGCATAAAGCGGAAAGCGTAGATGAAGCAAACGGACCGGCCGCGACAGCGAGACATCAGGCGTGCGAAGAATCAGCATTTCGCCGCGAACACCGCGCAGCCTGTCATCGGCCGCTGCCATTCCCATACAGTCTATCTGACGGGCGAAACCCGAAACAGGCCGGGCGTCGCAGCCGAAGTGGAATTTGACACCCATGGTCGCAAGCTTGTCATGAAGTGCCGCCATCGCCGGGCGTGGGTCGAGGTGAGCCTCGTCGGGGAAGAGCAATCCGCGGCGGAAGCGGCCGGCTAAGTCGGGCTCCAGCAAGGCAATTTCATCTTCCTCGACGCGCCGATAGCCCGTCGTGCGGCTGGCGAACCGGTCGAGCTCGCCCGCATCGCGCGGCGCGGCCAAGACCAGCGTTCCCCGTCGTGCTACCAAGCCGGGCGTTGCGGCGTCCCACCAGTCGGCGGCGTCGCGTCCGAGATCCAGCACCGGCTGCTCGGCGCTTTCACGCTCGCACCACGGCGCCAACATGCCACCGGCGAACCACGACGCATTGCCGCCAAGGGCAGGCCTTGTCTCGGCAACGGTAACCACCGCGCCGCGTGCGGCGAACTCGAAGGCGACGGTGAGGCCGGCAACGCCGGCCCCTTTGACCAAGACCTTCATGATGGCTCACGTGGCTGAGGTATGAGCGGCGCGCCGGTCTCGTCCGCCGGCAGGTAGAGATCGCCGCCCTCGCGGTATTTCGCCGCCATCGCCGCCATGCCCTCTTTCTGCGCCTCGGCACGGATGTCGTGAGAGATACGCATCGAGCAGAATTTCGGTCCGCACATCGAGCAGAAATGCGCCACCTTGTGCGCTTCCTTGGGCAAAGTCTGGTCGTGGAAGGACCGCGCCGTTTCCGGATCGAGCGACAGGTTGAACTGGTCCTCCCAGCGGAACTCGAAGCGCGCGCGGGAAAGCGCATCATCCCTGACTTTCGCTGCCGGATGGCCCTTCGCCAGGTCGGCGGCGTGGGCGGCGATCTTGTAGGTGATCACGCCGATCTTGACGTCGTTGCGATCGGGAAGGCCGAGATGCTCCTTCGGCGTGACGTAACAGAGCATGGCGGTGCCGAACCAGCCGATCATGGCGGCCCCAATGCCTGAGGTGATGTGGTCGTAGCCCGGCGCGATGTCGGTTGTCAGCGGTCCAAGCGTATAGAAGGGCGCTTCGCCGCAGACAGCGAGCTGCTTGTCCATGTTCGCCTTGATCTTGTGCATCGGCACGTGGCCGGGGCCCTCGATCATCACCTGGCAATCCTTCGCCCAGGCGATCTGCGTCAGCTCGCCGAGCGTCTCCAACTCGGCGAACTGCGCCGCGTCGTTGGCATCGGCGATCGAGCCGGGACGAAGGCCGTCGCCGAGCGAGAAGGATACGTCATAGGCTCTGGCGATGTCGCAGATCTCCGCGAAGTGCTCGTAGAGGAAGCTTTCCCGGTGATGGTGCAGGCACCATTTTGCCATGATCGACCCGCCGCGCGAGACGATACCCGTCACCCGGTCGACGGTCAGCGGGATGTAATGCAGCCGCACGCCGGCGTGGATGGTGAAATAGTCGACGCCCTGCTCGGCCTGTTCGATCAGCGTGTCGCGGTACACCTCCCAGGTCAGATCCTCGGCAATGCCGCCAACCTTCTCGAGCGCTTGGTAGAGTGGCACCGTGCCGATCGGCACCGGTGCGTTGCGCACGATCCAGTCCCGGATGTTGTGAATGTTGCGGCCGGTCGACAGGTCCATCACCGTATCGGCGCCCCAGCGAATCGCCCAGACCATCTTTTCGACCTCTTCGGCCATCGACGATGTGACGGCGGAGTTGCCGATGTTGGCGTTGATCTTGACCAGAAAATTGCGACCGATGATCATCGGCTCGCTCTCGGGATGGTTGATGTTGGCGGGAATGATCGCCCGTCCGCGCGCCACCTCGTCGCGGACGAATTCGGGTGTGACGAAATCGGGCAGCATCGCGCCGAAAGCCTCGCCGTCGCGCTCAAGCTTGCCGTGCAGGATCTCGCGACCAAGGTTCTCGCGAATGGCAACGAACTCCATTTCGGGTGTGATGATGCCGGCGCGCGCATAGGCAAGCTGCGTCACCGCCTTGCCTGCTTTGGCCCTGAGCGGTCGGTGGCGGATGGGGAATTCCGGCGTCAGGCGTTCGCCCGTCGCGAATCCGTTGTCCTCCGGCCGGACATGGCGGCCGTCACAGTCCTCGACATCGCCGCGGGCCAAGATCCATTCGTGGCGAAGCCGGGCCAGGCCTTTTTGGATGCTGGTTTCGACAGCCGGATCGGTATAGGAGCCCGACGGGTCGTAGACGGTGACGGGCGGTTCGCCGGCTGTCGGATGGACGGAGATTTCGCGCATCGGCACCCTGATCTGCGGGTGGATGGCACCGGGCTTGTGGATCTTACGCGAAGCAGGCAGCGGTCCCGTCGACACGGCGGGGGTGAGGGCATTCATCTTGAGGCTCCTTTGCTCATGCATTGGAGACCCAGTTCTGTGCCGGAAGGATGAAAAGACGCTTCTGTCGACCTGCCGAAACAGGACCTCGGGCTTGAACTCCCGCAAAGCGCTTGCACCGTCCCTACGCCAGTATGAACTGGATCAGGTTCAACGGGTCACTGCGCCGCGAAAGCCAGCAGTATCTCAGCCCCTTGCCGGGACTCCCCTGGTGAATGCCTCAAGTTGAACGGGCCGGCGTTGTCTTGTCAAGCGCATGTTCGTCCTGCGGCGGCGGTGGGCGGCAATCAAATTGGGCCCAAATTGGGCCGACGGCCTCGCCACGGGTCGCGGAGAAGTTCCGCGGCAGATAGGGCAGGTGTGGCCAAAGCTGCATTTGCCTCGTCAAACTTGATGTGACATTGACGTAGACGGAACTGCTGCGTTTCAAGGATCTTAAGCCGTCAATGCCTGATCGGAACAGAACTGGTGGGCCGCCCGAACGCCCCACAAACATCGTGCTCTCGATCACCTCTTATTGTCGCCGGAAAAGGGGTGATCGACCAATCGATCAAGTCGACCGCTCGCTGAAGGGCGCCCTCGGTTTCAGCACGGCTGGGCGAAGTGGCAATGACATGTCCAATCCAGTCTCGGAAATCCCCCTTCCTGACGATCGGTGTCTTGGGTTCAACATTCAATTTGACCTCGGCCACACCTGATATAGCAGCTGCCTGAGTGTCGCCACCAATCCAGTCCAGGGTGCCATCTTGATCAGGAAGCAGGAATCGCGCGGCCGCAGTATGCGAATGCTTTTTGCGCAGATCCCATTCCTCGCCAATGACAAGCTTGATGTGCTCGGCGACGAGGTCGACACCGTAAGCTAACTGGACCAGTTGAGGGTCGGGCGCGCCACTAAGACGCGGATTGACTTCAATGACAACTGGACCGCGTTTCGTGCACCGGAGTTCAACGTTAGTTGGCCCCCAGCCAAGGCCGAGAGCCCGCAAACAGCTCAGCGAAACATCGGCGATGCGCTCACGCTCCTGATCGGTTAGCAGGGCCGGATACGTCACCTCACGTATGACGAAATGGGGGAGGGGACCAAAGTCATTGGCGCAAATCGCAACGACCTCATTCCCCATAACATTAATGCTATAGAACGGGCCCTGTGCGAATTCTTCGACGAGTATTTTCGGTGTAGACCGCCATATGTGCTTTCCGCCCAATAGATAGGTCGTATGTTCGGCTACGTCTTCGAGGCTGCGGCACAATCGGACACCCATGCTGCCGCTGCCTACTGCCGGCTTAAGAATCACGGGCAGGCCGATCTCTGCAGCCGAGCTTTCTACCTCCGCCGCATTCGTTGCCAACCGATAAGCCGGTATTGGAACGCCGGCCTGCGCGAGGAGTTGGCGTTGCTTGAATTTGTCGCAGCTTCGTTCAATCGATTCAGGGTTCGGTCCCGGTAGATCGAAATGCCGGCAAAGCTTGCCAACTGTCGCATAGATCGATTCATGGTCCCCGGCAAAGCCAGTAATGCCAGCAATGTCGTGGGTAGCACGCAGCCGCGAACTTTCGCGGACCAACGCTTCGAGATTGCCAGTGTCGACACGGATTGCCTCAACGTTTTCCGCCGAAAGATAGTCGTACCGAGGTGGATCAGCCGTCAGAGTGATTGGATGAAGACCAAGACACTGAGCCGCTTGGACGTATAGCTGACCAGTACCCCTATGGCCTTCGACCAATATGAGCGCTCTTCTTCTTACCATTGCTGTTAATCCCGATGTTGCGTGCTGGCGGCGGTCCGAGGGTACCGGCGTCACTTTTATGGCCGTGCCGGACCTCAGACTCGCGGTGCCGTACCATTGTCAACGACTGACGGTTGTAAAAATCTTGTAAATTGATTTGAAGGATCTGTTGCAGCGTTGTTGATTAGGGCGGCGTCGGAGGCTTGCTCGTGTGTGATCCCGTGGGCCTGGGCGTGACCTACCTCACGGGTAGGGCACGCCAAGCCACATCAAACTCGCAGCACAAGAACATGCGCTCTGGTCATACCGGCTCATGGTGAGCCCTGAATCTGGAACCGGCCCGATGTGTAAGCAGCGAGTCGTCAAACGGCCCCATTCAATCATGGAGTCACATCATTTAAGATCGCGAAAGCTGTCATTGCGGGTTACGGAACTGCTTTCCGATGACATTCGAAGATGCGATCGGGCGTCAGAACCGGATCGCGGACCGCCGCTTCCACCTCGGCGAGCCCGGCTGATATAATCAGGTCTGAGGCTGCGCGCCCTGTCGTTCCCAGCATTTACATTAGGCAGCCTTGCCAAGATTGTCCCGCAGCAGAACCTGCCTGAGCGCATCGACGAACGTCCGAATATCTGTCGTACTATGGGCAGGCGTAACCGTCACCCTGAACCGCTCGGTTCCCACCGGAACACTCGGCGCCAGAATTGGCTGAACGTATATTCCATGCTGATCTAGAAGCTGGCGGGACGCTTCCTTGCAACGGAATGGATCACCAATAAGCACAGGAATGATGTGGCTTCGGGTCGGCATGACGGGGATGCCCGCCTCTTTCAGCAATCCGACTAAAAGTTTCGTTTTCCGGTGCAGATCAATTCGTTCTGAATCTGAATCGCGAAGATGGCGCAGCGCTGCCAGCGCACCAGCCGCAAGCGCTGGCGCAAGCGCCGTGGTGAAAATGAAACCGATCGAGAAGCTTCGTATGCTGTCAACAATGGAGGCAGGTCCGGTCACATAACCCCCCATCGAGCCGAACGCCTTACCTAGCGTCCCTTCGATGAGGGTTGGACGATCCATGATGCCAAGTTCCGCGGCAATGCCGGCGCCTTTCGGACCGTACATTCCCGATGCATGAACTTCATCCAGAAACGTCATTGCGCCAAATTCGTCCGCCATGTCACAGATATCTTTGATCGGTGAAATGTCACCGTCCATTGAATATACCGATTCAAAAACAATGATCTTGGGTCTTGCAGGATTTACACTGCGCAGAAGCTCCCGCAAATGCGCAACGTCGTTATGCCGGAAGACGCGCTTTTCGGCCCGGCTGTTGCGGCATCCACTAATAATTGAAGCGTGGTTGTGCTCGTCAGAAAATATAATTGTGTCCGGCATCAAAGATGCCAATGTACTCAATGATGAATCGTTTGAGCTGAAGCCGGAAACAAAAATCAATCCTGCTTCCTTGTTGTGGAAAGCTGCAAGCTCCCGCTCGAGCAACACGTGATAATGGTTGGTGCCACCAATGTTGCGGGATCCTCCCGATCCTGCGCCGTTGGCATCGATGGCGCGCTTCATTGCCGATAGCACTTTGGGGTGCTGCCCCATACCGAGATAATCATTAGTGCACCAAATGGTTATCTCTTTTCGGCCGTCGGGCCTATTGAGCCAGGCCTTTGGGAAGTTGCCAGACTGACGCTCCAGATCGGCAAATTCACGATACCCGCCACGGCCTTTGAGTTGCTCGATTCTTCCGGCGAAATACTGCACATAATCCAAATCAATCTCCTGTTGGGAAGCCGTTTTTCGGCGCGCTCAGTGCTGCTTCACAGCGCACCTGCGCCGGCCCACCGCGTCGCATCCCTCGACAAGCACCAGCAAGATTGGATTTCGACTACGCGCTTGATCTTGCGGGGGTTTCGGCCGCTCCAGCTAATTCGGGTAACGCGCCCCAAAGTGCAAGTGAAGAGAATGTTAAATCTATTTGTTACTGAAATGTCTGAAATTGCATAGTGTAAGGGATTTCATAATTCTGGCCAGTCGTCGTTCGATTCCTGTCGCGGCCTTGTCAGAGCTGCGCTCGGCGGGCTTTCGGGCCCGAGAGCCGCAATGCGCGAGGGCCGCGTCTTGTCGCGCAACAGCCCTTGAAGCCCTTCGGCGGCGAAACGCTCTGCAAACGCCATACGCAGCTTTTGGACGTGCTGGCCTGCCGGATCATCTTGACGGTGCCGACGTCATCGTCGGTCCAGCCGGTTCGGAGTCGCCTCAGAATCGGAAATTTCTGCCCATCAGACTGGAAATTGACACGTAAGCTTCCCGGCTCCTTCAGATGTCATCATCTCTCGCACACCAACTCATGCCACGCAGATGAGATCGCGCCTTTTTCTGTCGTCACATTCCATTGTCAGAATCGGAAAAGAAGGGTCTCCTTGTTTTTTATAAAAACAAAATTTCACAAATAATTATGAAAACGGACATGTTTGCTGCAGACAATTAACGTGCACGTACTTGTCTGCCGCTGCATAACGAAATATAGGCAGCGATTATAACTTATAAACGTAGTGAAACGCGTAAATCGACATTTCCATAGAGCTGCAGCAGAGGCGAGGGGAGTCCCATGGGCCCTATGAAGATGCAGCCCGAGGAGATGGGCAGCCTGTCCGCGCGGATTTACAGCAAGGTGCGGGATGGCTTGATCATCGGCAATTTCGCGCCGGGCGATCGTCTCCTTATGCAGGATCTTGCCGGGCAGCTCGGAACCAGCATTACGCCGGTGCGCGAAGCCTGTCTGCGGCTCGTCAGCGAGCAGGCGCTCGAGTTGCGCTCCGGCAGGTTCGCCGCGGTGCCAGACCTCAGCCGCGCCCGCTACATTCAGATCAAGCTGATCCGCGTGGCACTTGAAGGGCTTGCGGCAGAACACGCTGCCGACCATTTTGCCCCCGCCGATCTCGAACAGCTTGAGACCTTCCGCGCCTCATTTGTAGAGAGCCATAAGGCCGGTAATATCAAGGAAGCGCGATCCTCCAATCGCGCTTTCCACTTCGGCGTCTACCGCCTGTCGCGTATGCCGATGCTGATCGGACAGATCGAAAGCATGTGGGCCTCGATGGGTCCAATCCTTAACGTTTACGATCGGGAAATTCCGCGCGGGTACACCGGCGCGGAAGAACATGACCATCTCATCGAGGCCTTGAGGACTGGCGACAGGAAGAGGGCCCGCGAGGCGATCGAGAACGACATCCAGCGAGGCTCACATGGTTTTCTGCGCTATTTCGACGAGCGCGGCTCCGGCTGAGCTGAATTGCCCTAAGCACCATCGATCTGCGCGACGCGCGGTGTGCGCAGGCCGGCTGTTTCCCCGCCGTCTACAGTCACCACCGTGCCGTTGACATAGCTCGATTGATTCGAAAGTAACCAAGCGACCACATCAGCGATCTCTTCAGGGGCACCGAAGCGGTTGGCAGGGATCCGCAGTTCGAGCTGCTTCTTGCGCAGTGCATCGCTTATGATGTTGCCCATCATGCGTGTTTCGATCTGGCCGGGGCAGACAGCGTTGAAGCGGATCTCCTCGCCGAACTCCAGCGCGAGGGCCTGCGTCAGCCCGATGACCGCGGCCTTTGAGGCGCAGTAGGCAGCGAGCCCTTCTTCGCCCGTCTTTCCGGCGATGCTGGCCATGTTGACGACTGAACCCCTCCCGAGCCGCAAGCCGTCCAGCGCATGACGGATGAAGAAAAAGACGCTGCGTGCATTAACCGCAAGGACCTCATCCCAATCGTCCTGGGTGGCGGTGGCGAAGGCAATGCGCTTCGACATGCCGGCATTGTTCACGAGCCCCGCGAGCCGGCCGTTGCCAAGTTCAAGCGCACGGTCGACGACACGGCGGCAATCGTCTTCACGGATAATGTCACCGGCAACGAACGTGACACCGTGATTGGCGCGTTCGAGCGCCGCGCCCGCTTCTGCATCTCGGCCGGTCGCCACCACTCTGGAACCGGCAGACGCAAGTTTCTCCACGCAGGCCCGCCCAATCCCGTGCGTGGCGCCTGTTACGATGATCATTCCAATTCACTCCATTACGTATTTGGCAACCGCACAGTTTGGGGGGCTCGCTTTTGGGCCAATCCCCGCCCCATCAAATCATGACGAACAACGTTGTCGTCACCTAGGATCAGTGGATCAATTGTGACGCAGGTTAAAGCCGGTGGACTGGCGCAAGCGCCGGGCCGTCGGCCCAACGGCTGGATTGGCGATACTGCGCATGTGGCCATGTCTTTCCTCGCGTGATGGGGTGTTCCCTAGAAGCGGAGCGATATGCGGGTGTGACGACCGATAAGGCGGACCGGCTATTCCGATAGGGACATCCATACTGTCGCATGACCGACTCGTCATCCCCGCAAGGCCAGTAATGCCAGAAGTGCTGCACAATACGCCAAGAACGCACACCGACCAATCAGTGTTTCGACTGTTCGCCGCACATGGGATCGGCCTCTCAGCTGGCAAAACCATGTCGCAATGGCTGGACGTGCATCGCGATTTGCGAGCCTGGTGACGCGGGACTTGCGCCGGCACGCCATCAAGGGAACCGGCCGCGACGGCTTGCCGGCGGAGGCTGTGCTGCCCTGCCCCTGCTCAAGCAGCACCACCCACTAAGCATCGGGAACCCGCGTTCCATTTAGAAGCCTCCACGTTGCGGGCCTTTGCCCGGCTGCCGGGAGAATGAAGTCGCAAGACAACACCCGCAATCCGGGCGCCGATGAAGAACTCAGGCTGGCAAGCGCCAGACGAGAGAAGTTGGAAAGCGGCACGGTCGTGCGCGGGGAACCCTTATTTCAACAATCATCCGACCGCAGCGTGTTATGGCACGCTGCGGTGCGGTTCAGCGCGGCTGTTGCAGCACGCGAATGCACTGGCCACATCTCCTCCCTAAAGACCCTATGACGATTTGGTCGATAGCGAAGTGCGGCTGCTGACCAATGGCTCTGTATTCGAAGGCCACGCTGATCGCTTTGACTTATTCGCCGGCGCTTGATGTCAGGCAACTCGATCGACAAGCCGCATACCGGTCGGTCGCGAGGAAGCCCACATCGCCGCGGCCAGTTGCATGGCTGCTGTCTCCGACCTCGTCTTTCGTCAAATGGATTGTGATCCCGGTCGAGGCAGCGAAACCGCGATTGAAGACACCTTCCCGGCTGAGCACCGGCTAATGAAAACGCTATTGACTTATAACTTATAAGTAGTACGGTAGCACTGTGAAAATGAACAACGGCGCGGATGGCCCTGAAGGCGAACTCGCCTAGACGGTACTACGATCCGCCAGCAAGCCTCTGCTCCCAAGGCAGACCGCGGAGCCGGCGAAATCGCCGGCTCCGGACCCGGGAACACACGAAACAAATGGGGAATCACATGACCAAGTATCGCGCTTTCCAATCCATCCTCGCGGCGGCTTTCGTCACCGGCGTGGCCGTCCTGCCCAACGCCGCCCAGGCCAAGGATTGGTGGCCCTTCAAGATCAACGCGGCCAAAGGCGGCGATCTGAAAAAAGTCGAGGCACTCGACTATGTGCCGCTGGAAAAGGCCGAGAAGCCTTGGAACCTGTGCGTCTTGTTTCCGCACCTCAAGGACAGCTACTGGGTCTCGGTCGACTATGGTATCGTTGAGGAAGCAAAGCGCCTGGGTGTCAAAGTGACGGTCCTGCAGGCTGGCGGCTATGACGCGCTGCCCAAGCAGCTGTCGCAATACGACGATTGCGTCGCATCCGGTGCCCAGAGTATCCTCGTCGCCGCCATCTCGGAAGCCGGTCTGGCGGCCAAGCTGAAGGAGGGCGACGCCAAGGGCCTTGTCCAGATCGCCGTCGCCAATCCCATTCTGGAAACTCCGATCACCGCGCGCATCACTCCCGATACCTACCAGAAGGGTTTTCAGGAGGGTGAGTACCTCAAGAAGTATCTCGGCGACAAAAAGACGACCGCGATCGGCCTGCCGGGTCCGCAGGGATCGGGTTGGGCGGAGAGCTATATGGCGGGCTTTCGCGACAGCATCAACACCGGCAACATCAAGCTCGCGGCCGAGCTCTATGGTGAGCCCGGCGTTCCGCAAAGCCTGCGCCTCGTCGAGGACGCCCTGCAGACCTATCCCGATCTCAATGTCATCTGGGGCGGGGCTGCTGCGGCGGAAGCGGCCGTCAGCGCCGTCGCCGACGCTGGCCGCGACGATGTCGTGATCATGTCGTCTTACGAGAACCAGACGATGCTGAAGCTGGTCAAGGAAGGCAAGGTGCTTGGCTTTGCCGCCGAGTATCCGGTGATGATGGGCCGCATCAGCGTCGACCTCGCGGTGCGCGCCTTGGAAAAGAAGGACTATGAGAAGGTTCTGCTGGTCGCGCCGGGTATCGTGACCAAGGACAACGTCGACAAAATCGACCCGACGCAGATTTTCGCGCCCGATGGGTGGAAGCCTGAATTTTCGGTACAATAGTCGCATCTTCGATGGGCGGCAGACCTCGGCCTGGCCTGCCGCCCTTTTTGCTTCGAGTTCGGTGGTGTCAGCGATGCTTGAACTTACGGGTATGACGAAGCGTTTCGGGGGTGTGGTGGCGCTTGACGGCGTCGACTTCTCGCTGTTGAGCGGCGAGGTCCATGCCCTTCTCGGCGAAAACGGCGCCGGCAAGTCGACGCTCATCAATCTGATAGCGGGAACCTACGGCTGGACCGAAGGCTCTTGCCGTATCGACGGCCAAACCGTTTCCGCGCTGACCCCACAGAAATCCCGCGATGCCGGGGTGGCGGCTGTGTTCCAGGAATTCAGTCTCGTCCCCGACCTCACGGTCGAGGAGAACCTGTTTCTTGGACGCGAGATCAAGGGAAGGCTTTTCCTGAATCGACGCGCGATGCGTGCCCGCGCGGAAGAACGCTTCCGCGACATTGGCTTTCACGTCGAGCTGGCCAGCAAGATCGAAACGCTCACCCGGGCGCAAAAGCAGATGGTCGAGATTGCCAAGGGCATGCTTTCGGATGCCAAAATCCTCATCCTGGACGAACCGACCGCGTCGCTTACCGACGGTGAAGCGGAAAAACTGTTCGCCGCCATCGCGGGCCTCAGGGCGCGGGGCGTCGGTATCATCTATGTGTCGCACCGCATGGCGGAGATCCGTCGGCTCGCGGACCGTGTCACGGTGCTGCGAGGAGGGCGTAAGATCGACACAGTGGCCATCGCCGCGGCATCGGACGCGACCCTGATCGAGATGATGGTCGGCCAGCCGGTCGAACGACTTTATCCGTCAATCAGCCAGCGCCCCGCCGAAATCGTGCTGGCGACCAGGGGGCTGCGTGTCTCCGGTAGCGTGTCGGACGCCTCCATCACGGTCAGGGCTGGAGAAATCGTCGGCCTGGCAGGCCTGGTTGGCTGCGGCCGCAGCGAACTTTGCCGGGCGGTGTTCGGCTTGGAGCGGGTGACGTCCGGTGAGATCGAGCTCCATGGCGCGGTGGTTCGAGCGCCAGTGCCGCACAGCATGTTGCGTGCCGGACTTTGTTACTACCCGGCCGATCGCGGCGCCGAGGGACTGGCGCTTGGCCGACCAGGCCGCGAGAATGTGACCATGGCCGCGCTCGACGACCCGAGACTGTCCCAGGCCGGACTGCTCAAGTTCTGGCGCGAGCGCCGGGCGATAGCCGCGCCGTTGAAGACACTGGGTCTACGACCGATGGCCCCCGAACGCGCGGCGTCGTCCTTTTCGGGAGGAAACCAGCAGAAACTCGTGCTGGCGCGCGGTCTGATGCGTCCTGTCTCGGTCCATATTTTCGATGAACCGACGGTCGGCATCGACGTGGGCGCCAAAAGCGAGGTCTACAGGCTTATGAAAAGCCTGGTCGAGAATGGCGCGGCTATTCTGCTGTCATCGTCCGAACTGCCAGAGCTCGTTCACCTGGCCAACCGCGTCTATGTCATGCGCGAAGGGCGCATAGTCGCCGAACTCAAAGCCGACGGCATCACCGAGGCCACTGTGCTGCGTCACTATTTCGACGCCGAAACCGGCGCCACGGAGGCAGCATGAGCCCTGACACGCTGCGGCGCCGTTTTCTGGAAACCGGCGGGATCGTCATCCTGCTTCTGGTCGCGGTTGCGGCCGCGGCCGCGATCATCGAACCGCGTTTTCTGAACCGCCTGAACATCCTCAACGTCCTGCGCAATTTCTCCTTCCTGGCGGTTCCGGCGATCGGCCAGATGATCGTCATGACCACGGGCGGTTTTGATCTGTCGGTCGGCGCCACCATGGCCTTGGCCTCCGTGGTCACGGCAGCGGCGATGGCCACGATGCCCGATGCGCATGGGCTCCAGCTGCTGGTGCCGGTGATGCTGGCCTTGGGCAGCGGCGCCTGTGTTGGCCTGGTAAACGGCACGCTGGTGGCGCGGCTTTCCCTATCACCTTTCATGGTGACATTGGCATCGTTGTCGATCGTCGCGGGAACTACGCTCTATTACACGCAGGGTATCCCGATCTATGGCGTTTCCGACGCTTTTGTCGATGCCATCGGGCGAGGGCAGGTGCTTGGCCTGCCGCCGGTCTTGCTGCTCGCGATCGTGGTGATTGCCATCGCCATCATTCTGCAGCGTCGGACCGCGCTCGGGCGCCACTTCTACGCCGTCGGCGGCAACGTCGGCGCCGCCCGGCTGTCGGGAGTGCGCACACACCGTGTGCTGATAACCGCCTATGTGCTCTCCGGTCTTCTGGCCGCGCTTACCGGCGTGCTGGTCACCGCTCGCATCGGTTCTGGCCAGTCGACGATCGGCGGGACGCTCGGACTGGAGACGATCGCAGCGGCGGTGATCGGCGGCGTTTCATTGCGCGGCGGCTCAGGCCGCGCCGAGAACGTCGCCATGGCGGCGCTGTGCCTGACGATCATCGCCAATGCGATGAACCTCACGCAGATCGACAGCAAATTCCAGACGCTGGTGCTGGGCTCGGTGCTCATCGGCGCATTGGCTTTCGACCGAATTGTTCAGGGGAGGCGGGCCAATGTCTGATCGTCCAGACATGGCGGCTCCAGTTGTTCTTGACCGCGCTCGCCCGGACATCCGCCAGTTCGCGGCGCAGGCCAAGCTGCCGGGGCTCGTATTCCTGGCCCTGCTGGTTCTCGGTCTGCTCGACCCGCGTATCGTTTCAAGCGGCAATCTCTGGAACATCGCGATCCAGACGAGTTATCTCGCACTGTTTGCCATGGCGCAGACCATGGTGCTGCTGACGCGCGGCTTCGACCTGTCGCTTGGTTTCACCGTCTCGCTCGTCAGCGTCATATCGGCGATGGTGATGACCGGAACCGGCGATATGCCGATCCTGTGGGGAATCGCCGCCGGCCTCGGCGTCGGGCTGCTGATCGGCGGGCTGAACGGCGTCCTCATCGCCGGTATCGGCATCAACCCGTTGGTGACGACGCTCGGCATGGCCAACATTGTCATGGCGCTGGCGGCAACCGTCAGCGGCGGCTTTCCCGTGCCGGGCATTCCCGAGGCCTTCACGGACGCCTTGGCGGAGGGACGGCTGATCGGCGTTCCGGCGCCCATCCTGTTCGCCGCGCTTTGTTTCGCACTGCTGTTCCTGGTCCTGCGCTTCACCGTGTTCGGCCGCGGCCTGTATCTGATCGGCGCCAACCCGCGCGCGGCGACGGCGGCGGGCGTTCGAACCGGACGCGTCGTTGCGATCGACTACGTGGTCTGCTCGCTGCTGGCCGCGATTGGCGCCATGCTGCTCACCGCGCGCACCGGATCGGGCGAGCCCAATCTTGGCGGCAACCTGACCCTGGAATCGATAGCGGCGGCGGTGGTCGGTGGCGTGCGCCTGACCGGCGGCGAAGGAGGCGTCACCGCGGCTCTGCTCGGTGCCCTGTTCATCACGGTCATTTCCAACGCCATGAACCTCATGCAGGTCGACGGCTATCTGCAGCAGGTTCTTTTGGGCCTCATCATTCTGGCCAGCCTGATACTGGGCCGCGATTACAAGAAACGCTAACAGCTTCGGACCTTAAATGGCTTATCAAGTCTGCATCGATATCGGCGGAACCTTCACCGATTGCCTGGTTTCCGAGCCCGGTGGGAAAATCTCGATCTTCAAATCGCCCACCACGCCCGGCGAATTCGAGAAGGGGTTCATCAACGTGCTGCACGTGGCGGCGGCCGGATACGGGCTCGATCCCGCGACGTTCATGACCAAGATCGACTTGATCGTACACGGCTCGACCGTCTCGACCAACGCGCTGGTCGAGCGCAAGACCGTCAAGGTCGGATTGATCCTCAACGAGGGACATCAGGACATCCTCGTCCTGCGCGAGGGGCCGCGCAAGGGCGCCTTCCAGTGGCGGCTCGACTATCCCGAGCCCTATGTCCCGCGCCACCTGACGAAGACGGCGCGGGGCCGCGTCGATGCGCGCGGGCGGGAGCTCACGCCTCTGTCGAGATCCGATGTCGAGGCGGCGATAGCCGACTTCCGGCGCTATGGGGTCGAAGCGATAGCGGTCGGTCTGCTTTGGTCGGTCGTCAATCCCATCCATGAAACAACGGTGCGCGAAATCATCGCGCAGGCATGGCCCGAGATCCCGGTGACGCTTAGCCATGAAGTCAATCCGATGTCGCGCGAGTACAAGCGCATCATCGCGGCCGCCATCGACGCGTCGATCAATCCGATCGTGCGAACCTATATCGAGGACTTGCGGCAAGCACTTTCGCAGGCTGGTTTCCAGGGCGAGCTGCTGCTGGCCAACTGCGTCGGTGGAATGATGCCTCCCGCCGAGATGCTGCGGCGGCCAATCTACAGCGTCATGTCGGGGCCGACGCTGGCGCCGATGGCGGCGCTGGCGCTGAGCGACGAAGCCAACGTCATCGTCGGTGACATGGGCGGCACCACCTTCGACGTCTCGGCTTTGCGTGACCACCAGATCATCGTCACCCCGGACAGCATGATCCACGACGACTCGCTGGGGATCGCGAAGGTCGATGTGAGATCGGTCGGCGCCGGCGGCGGGTCCATTGCCTGGGTCGATGATGGCGGCCTGCTGCGGGTCGGACCTCAGAGCGCTGGAGCGCGGCCGGGGCCGGCATGCTACGGAGCGGGCGGCACCGCGCCGACGGTCACCGATGCCAATGTCGTGCTCGGCATCATCGACCCCGATTATTTTCTCGGCGGCCGGATCAAGATCAGCCGCGAACTGGCCGAGAAAGCGGTCGCGAGCATCGCGACGCGGCTCGGCATCCCGCTGCTCGACGCGGCTTACGCCATCCAGACCACCAGCAACCACAACATGGTCGGGGCCATCGAGGAAATCACCATTCGCGAGGGCATAAACCCACGCGACAGTTTCTTTGTCTGCGGCGGCGGTGCGACCGCCATCCACATCGCCGAGATGGCCGACATATTGGGCTTGAAACGCTACATGATCCCGCGCTTCATGGCTGGGTTGAGCGCGTTCGGCGGGTTGATCTCTGATATCACGCGCGAGGAAAGCGCGGTTTTCCTGACCTCGACCCGGCGCTTCGACGCCGCCGGCGTCTCCGACATCCTGGCGCGGTTGAAGGTGTCGGGCGAGGCATTCCTCGAACAGGCCGGCGTTGAGCCCGACCTGCGGCGTTTCGAGTTCTCCTTTCTTGGTCGCTACGAATACCAGTCCTGGGAGATCGAGGTCCATTTCGAGGCCGACGAGGCGCGCCTCGACCCGGCAAAACTGCCAGGTCTCGTCGAAGCGTTCCATCAGATGCACGAACGCATCTATTCGATCAGATCCGACCGCGACGTTGTCGAATTCACCAACTGGAAGCTGCGCGCGGTGGGCAAGCGGGCCAATCAGGATGCCTGGAAAGACTTCAGGCTGGCCGACCAGGCGACAGCGCCGGTCGCCAAGACCCATCGGCCAGCCTATTTGCATGAAACTCGGCGGACGAGCTCTCTGCCCGTCTACGACATGGACCAGCTGGGCGCGGGGGCGGCGCTTGATGGGCCATGCCTGGTGGAGGCGACGACGTTCACCGCCTTCCTCAAGGACGGACACCGCGGGCGCGTCGACCCGCAAGGCAACATCGTCGTGACTGTCGATTGACACCAATCTTCCCGAGCAAGGCATCATAAAATGAATTCACCTGTCATTCGCCTGGAGACGCCAACGCGCCGCGTCGATCCGTTCCTGATGTCGGTTCTCAAAAGCCGGTTCGAGGCCGTCGTGCGGGAAATGACGCTGGTCGTGATGCGGGCCAGCCGCTCGGCGGTGATCAAGAACGCCCGCGACCTGAGCTGTGCGATCCTGACCTATGATCACCGCCTCGTTTCCACCGAGGACGCGCTGCCGATCCACGTCATGTCGATGGATCTGGCGACCCGTCCGATAACGGAGTTGTTCGACGATATCGCCGACGGCGACATCTTCCTCAACAACTGCCCATACACGGGTGGCACCCATCACGCCGACCTGATCATGGCCATGCCGATCTTTTTCGACGGCAAGCCGCTGTTCTGGGCCGTGGCGCTTTCCCATCACGCCGATACTGGCGCGCCGACACCTTCGACTTATCTGCCATTTGCCAAGAACGTTTATGAGGAAGGGATCCACTTTCCCTGCGTGCGCGTGGTCGAACAGCACCGGGAGAAGCAGGACATTCTGCGCATCGGCATGATGCGCAACCGTGTTCCAGACATCTGGCTGGGCGACGTGCGCGCCCAGATCGGCGCCTGCAGGACCGGTCGACGCCGTCTGTTGGAACTGCTTGAAAAATACGGCCGCGACACGCTGCTGGATTTCGTCGAGGACTGGTTCGACTACGGTGCACGTCGCGCCATGGCCGAGATCGCCAAATTGCCGAAGGGCAAGTTCTCCTATGAGGTTCGCCATGACCCGGTCCCCGGCGTGGCGGAGGAGGGCATCCCGGTCAGGATCACCATCGACGTCGACCCTGAAGCCGGCGAGATCACGGTCGATGTGCGTGACAACATGGATAACGTCCCGGGAGGTCTCAACCTTTCGGAAAACACCTGCACGGGCTCGTGCCGCATTGGCGTCTTCAACAATCTCGACGACGGCATCCCGCACAACGAGGGTGCCAAGAGCCGGATCAAAGTCTTGATGCGCGAGGGAAGCGTGGTTGGCAAACCTCGCTACCCCGTAGGCACCTCGGTGGCGACCACCAATGTCAACGACCGGTTGATCATCGCCGGCAATTGCGTGTTCTCGACGATGGGAGAACCCTACGGCCAGGCCGAGAGCGGCTCGCACCTGCCAGCGGGGATCGGTGTGATTTCAGGCAAGGATCCGTTCAAGGATGGGCAGCCCTACGTCAACCAGGTCTTCATTGGCTACGCCGGCGGCGGAGCGCGTCACGGTTATGACGGCTGGCTGACATATTGCGGGCCGGCGAATGGCGGCCTGATCGCGCTGGATTCCGTCGAGGTGGATGAATCCATGTATCCCATCATCATTGAATCGCGCGGCGTGGTGGCGGATACCCAAGGCATTGGCGAGTTCGAGGGCGCTCCCGCGGTGGGCGGTGTCTTCTATCCCGTCGACCACGAGATGACACTGGTCTACTCGGCCGACGGCACAACCTTTCCGCCGCGTGGCGTGCTCGGCGGCGGTGACGCCAAGGCCAGTCATAGTGCCAAGCGCGGCACGGACGGCAAGCTGGTGGAATTGCCCGCGTTCCATGAGGAGGCGTGTCGCGCCGGCGAGCGCATCGAGTTCGTTGCCTGTGGCGGCGGTGGCTACGGCGACCCGACCAAGCGCGATGTCCGCCGTGTCGCGGCCAGCGTTGACCGCGGCTGGCTGACGAGCGAAGCGGCTCGCCAATCCTACAAGGTGGCCCTGGTGCTGGACGCCGAGCAGGGCGTCTGGGTCGTCGACCAGGATGCCACCGCGCGCCTTCGGGCGGCCTGAGCCAGCGCGAAGAGAGGTCGCCAGCAAATGACCGGCGGCTTCGATCACGCCCGCTTGGCGGCCGCGTCCTGCTCGTCGAAATACCGCAACAGGTTCATGCCACCGCGCACGATGTCGCGTTCGATCGCCTTACGCGCCACCTTCTTGTTGCGGGTCCGGAACGCTTCGATCAGCGTCTCGTGCTCCTCCGCGCCGATGTAATCGTTCTCGGCCTGCAGATAATACACGTTAAGGATAGGGCCCATCGAGACCCACAGGCTTTCGATCTGGGCGATCAGCATATCCATCTTGGACAGGCGGTAGACGCCGAAGTGGAATTCACGATTGGCGCGACGGGCGCGGTCAGCATCGCCGGACGTTTCGCCGGCCACGAAATCGCGATGGATCTCGACCAGTTTTGCAATGTCCTTCTCCGAAACATGCTCGACGGCGAGTTCGGCCGCTAGCCCCTCGAGCGCGATGCGAATGAGCCGGACCTGCCAGTAACGCGACCGGGTCAGCTCTGGAACGGTGATGAACCGCCCCGACCGCAGTTCCAGCGCCTGCTCGCTGACGAGCCTGAAACAGGCCTCGCGCACAGGCGTGACGCTGGTGCCCAGCCGTTGCGCCAGATCCTGCATCAACAGCCTTTCACCGGGCCGGAAATTGCCCGCGATCAGGGCTTCGCGCAGCGAAATATAGGTTCTCGCCGACAGACTGCCTTGCTCGATTGGCTGCATCGTGCTCATGGTCCACCGCTGCAATCTTGGCCGCACCGAATCGGCAACGGATAGGTACGAGACGCTCTTATATCCTATAAGTCCGTTGCGAAACATGGCTAGGAGCTGGCGGGTTTCCCAGCGGAGAGCTTGCGCAGGATTGTCTCGATGACGTCAATCGAGTTCTCGACCGTCGCCCGGTCATGGCTCCCTGACAGGTAGAGACGCTTGAGCGGAAGCGGCTGACCGATCAGCCGGTTCGCCACCATCTCCTTGCGGAATGCGAGATCGAAGACATCGTCGTTGCGCAGCAGGTCCTGATAGTCGCGGTAAGGCCCGCTGAGGAAATAGATCAGCCAGACCGAGCCAAACCCGGCGCTCTGCGCGGGCAGGCCGAGGCGATCGATAATGCCGTCCAGCTGCGTGCGCATGAAAGCGCCGAGGGCAAACAGACGGTCGTAGAAGCCTGGTTTCGACAGCTCCTCGATCGTCGCCTGCATGGCGGCGAGCGTCGACGGCGTGCCGTTGAAAGTACCGCCCATGAACACGGATCCTTCCCCGGTCCGGCCGACGAGCGCCATGAGATCGCGACGACCGGCCACCACGCCAACGGGATAGCCTGAGGAGGCCGCCTTGCCGAAGGTCGCGAGATCAGGCGTGACGTCGGCGATCGACTGATAGCCGCCGAGCGCGTGGCGAAAGCCGGTGATGACCTCGTCGAAGATCAGCACGACACCATGATCGCTGGTCAGGCGACGCAGCTCGCGCAGGAAAACATCCGTCGCGATCACCGACCCCATATTGTGAGCGATTGGCTCGATGATGATCGCCGCGACATCGCCTGGATTGGCTTTGAGATAATCCTCGACGGCGCCGGCATCGTTGTAAGGCAGCACGATGGTGTGACGGGCGGCATCCTCGAGGATGCCAGCACTGATGGGATCGTACTTGCCGATCGCCTGCGCGTGCGACTGTACGTTCATGGCGACATAGTCGTGCCAGCCATGATAGCCGCCTTGGAACTTGATGATCCGCTTGCGACCGGTGGCGGCACGGGCAAGGCGCAGGGCATGATAGGTCGCCTCCGATCCGGAATTGCAGAAGGCGACGAGATCCGCGCAAGGGATGCAGTCGACCAGCGCCTCCGCCACCTCGATCTCCAGCCGCATCGTTCCCGCGCCGACAAGATCGATGTCCTGGGAGACCGCAGCGATGCGTTCACGCACCGCCGGATGACAGTGGCCAAGCACATTGGCGCCGAAGCCGCAGTGGAAGTCGGTGTACTGGTGTCCATCGACGTCGTAGAGAAACGCACCCTGCGCCCGGGCAAATACATGCGGCGCGCCGAGCCTGCGGCTCGGGCTGAGCAATCCGCCCGGCATCACCGCACCGGCGCGCTCAATGAGTCGGGCGGTGTTATTCTGATCGGTCATCGGAATGTCCGTGCATGGCTATGGTTGTCCGCCGGCTCAGCCGAGGG
Source organism: Mesorhizobium sp. M0870 (assembly GCF_040319775.1). Classification (NCBI taxonomy): domain Bacteria; kingdom Pseudomonadati; phylum Pseudomonadota; class Alphaproteobacteria; order Hyphomicrobiales; family Phyllobacteriaceae; genus Mesorhizobium; species Mesorhizobium sp. M0870. Next base: position 3,969 of record NZ_JAMYOI010000044.1, on the reverse strand, counting down.
CTTCAAGAACGGTGGCCTCGATTCCCGCCGCGTCCAGCCGGTAGTGCTTGTAGAGATGCGTTGGCGGCGCAATCAGGCTGTATTCGTCGCGGATGCCATGGCGTATCAACCGTGCCGGGCTGCCCGCCTCCGCCAGGATTTCCGCCACGGCGCCGCCCAGACCGCCCAGGATATTGTGTTCCTCGATGGCTAGAATGAAGCGGGAGTGAGCCGCGGCCGAGAGCACTGCCTTCGTATCCATTGGCTTCACCGTATGCATGTCGATCAGTCCGACGGATTTGCCCGCCGCGCGCAGCGCGCGGTAAGCCTCCCTTGAGGGATGGACCATCGAGCCACAGGCGATGATGGTCAGGTCCGATCCTTCGCCGTGAACGATCGCCTTGCCGAACTGGAAGTCGACGCCGTCGTCTTCATAGACCAGCGGTTCCTGGCCGCGGCCAATGCGGAAGTAGATTGGCTGGGCATGATTGACAGACGCCTTGACGGCGGCCGCCAGTTGCGGGCCGTCAGCCGGCGCGACGACCGTGAGGTCGGCGATGCTTCGCATGATGGCAAGATCTTCCGTCGCATGGTGGGAGGTGCCGTAGAAGCCGAGTGAAATACCGGCATGATGACCGATCAGCCGCACCGGCAGCGCCGAATAGGCGACGTCGGTTCTGATCTGTTCGCAGCACAGCAGCGCCAGGAAAGAAGCGAATGTAGCGACGAACGGCATGGCGCCGGTGCTGGCCATGCCGGCAGCAGCCGAAACCATGTTCTGCTCGGAAATGCCAAATTGCGTGAAGCGTTCGGGAAAGCGTTGCGCGAACCGCACCAGCCCGTTGGAATATTGAAGGTCGGCCGTACCGGCCACGACCGGATAACCGTCTTCGACCAGCTCAATGAGCGCGTTGGCCAGGTAACTCAGGCCAGGCGCGCGCGCGTTGATCTGGCGGTACTGCCAGGAGTTGGTATCGATCGGGCCGTTCATTGTGTTTTGCCTCCACGCTTGATCTCTTCGGCGGCCAAGGCCTCGTCCGATGGCGCGAGATAGCCCAGATGCCAGCCGGGTTCGGTTTCCATGTAACCAACGCCCTTGCCTTTGGAGGTCTTGGCAATGATGCAGACGGGCCGGGTGCGGTCTGCCTCGGCCTTCAACTGTCGCAGCAGCGTCGCGAGAGCGACGACGTCGTGCCCATCGACCTCGTGCACCTGCCAGCCGAACGCCGCCCATTTGTCGGCCAACGGTTCGATGCCGATGATGTCGTCGACCTGCCCGTCGAGCTGGTATCCGTTGCGGTCGACGATGGCGATCAGATTGCCGGCCTTATGGTGGGCGGCGGAGAGCGCCGCTTCCCAGACCTGGCCCTCCTGCATCTCGCCGTCACCGAGCAGGACATAGACATCGAAGCGCCGGTTGGCCGCACGGCCGCCAAGCACCATGCCGAGGCCGCCGGACAGGGCATGGCCGATCGAGCCGGAGCTGAAATCGACGCCGGGCACCTTGCGCATGTCGGGATGATCGCCAAGCGGATTGCCGAGCCGGGTATAGCCGTCGAGGACGTCCTTGGAGAAGAAGCCCCAGTCGACCAGCAGCGGATAAAGGCCGACCGCGGCGTGCCCTTTGCCCATAAGGAAGCGGTCGCGGTCCGGCCATTGCGGCTCGCCGCGCCTCAGCCGCATCGCATCGTAGTAGAGCGTGGCGAATATTTCCGCGCAGGAGAACACCGACGAATAGTGGCCCACCTTGGCGATCTGGATGAGGCGCAGCGTCTCGAGCCGGACGAACTCTGCCCTGTCGCGCAACAGGGCGATCCGCTCCGCGTCGGGTGGCAGGGTGTTGTTTGAAGGAGTGGGTGCGTTGGCCATTGGACGTCACTCTCGGGATCATTTTTTCTCGACAACTTATAAGTTATAAGATATTCCTCGCCGAAGCAACCGCCTATCTGGTCGCAAGGAGAATTTTGATGAACAACGAATCGCGCGTGCTGGACATGGCCAGGCACTTTCATTCCCAAACGGATCCACGCCTGCATGAGGATCATGGTCCGTTGACGATCGTGGCCGGCGAAGGCGCGACCGTCGCGGATGACGCGGGCAACCGCTATATCGAGGGCATGGGCGGACTCTGGTGTGCCTCGCTCGGCTTCAGCGACAGCCGGCTGGCCGCCGCGGCTGACCGCCAGATGCGCAAGCTCGCCGTCTATCACACCTTCAATCACCGCTCGAATGGGCCCACCGTCGAACTCGTCGAACAGCTTACCGCGTTGGCGCCGTTCGACAACGCGCGCGTTTTTCTGGTCGGCTCCGGGTCGGAAGCCAATGACACGATGGTCAAGCTCGCCTGGTATTACCAGGCCGCGCGGGGACGTCCGGAGAAACGCAAGATCATCAGCAGGTTTGGCGCCTTCCACGGCAGTACGATCATGGGCGCGGCGCTGAGTGGGCTGCCGCACATGCACAAGTCCTTCAACCTGCCGCCGCTACCAGTCATATTCGCCGCGCGGCCGTTCCACTATCTCGACGGTCTGCCGGGCGAGGCGGAGCATGACTACGCCACGCGCCTGGCCCAGGAACTCGAGGCCCTGATCCTGGCGGAGGGGCCAGAGACGATTGCCGCGATGATCGCAGAGCCAGTCATGGGCGCCGGCGGCGTGCTGGTACCGCCGGAGAATTATTTTCCAAAGGTTCAGGCGGTGCTGCGCAAATACGACATCCTGATGCTGTCCGACGAGGTGGTCTGCGGTTTCGGACGCACCGGAAATTGGTTCGGCAGCCAGACTTTTGGCATGGAACCGGACATGCTGTCGGTCGCCAAGGGGCTTTCATCCGGTCATCTGCCCATTGGCGGCGTCATTATCTCCGACAAGGTCTACCAGTGCGTCGCCGACGAGGCCCACAAGGTCGGCGTGTTCGGCCACGGTTTCACCTATTCCGGCCATCCGGTGACAGCCGCCGTCGCCGCCGAGGCGATCAGGATCTACCGCGAGATCGATCTCGTGAGCCAGGCGCGCCGTCTCGGCGATTATCTGCATGCAGCGCTCGCGGACGCGCTCAACGACCATACACTGGTCGGCGAGGTCCGCGGCCGCGGTTTTATAGCGGGGATCCAGATCGTCGAGGATCGCGCCGCCCGTCGCGCCTTTGCGCCGGAGCTGCGAATTGGCACCGATGTCGAGCGGCGGTGCCGCGAGCACGGAGTCATGATCCGCAACATGGGCGACGTGCTGGCAATCTGCCCGCCCTACGTCATCGCCCCTAAAGAGATCGATTACATGGTTGATGGCATTCGCGCGGCTCTTGATGAGACCGCGGCGGCCCATGCGCGGACTGACCAGTCGGCATGAACCCGCCCGGCGAGGCGGCGAGACGTCGCTGGAGGGGCCGGCCGCGCGAAAGGCGCTTGGGCAAGCGCGAGCCGCAGCCAGCATACAGGATCCTGATTGTCTTATCCGAACGGAGGCCAGACCATGCTTCAGAAAACCAGCCATTTCATGCGCCAGGCCAATCTCATCAACGGCGAGTGGGTGCAGGCCGACAGCGGACTGACGGTCGACGTCAACAATCCGGCCACCGGTCTCAAGATCGGCACCGTGCCGAAGTCGGGCAGGGCCGAGACCCGCCGCGCCATTGAAGCCGCCGCGGAAGCTTTCAAGACCTGGCGCAAGACGACCGCGCTCGAGCGCTCGAAGCTGCTGCGCAAGCTGCATGACGCGATGATGGACAATCAGGACGTGTTGGCCGAACTGCTGACCATCGAACAGGGCAAGTCGCTGTTCGAATCGAAGGGCGAGATTGGCTCTGCCGCGGCCTACATATTGTGGTTCGCCGAGGAAGGTCGCCGCACCTATGGCGATGTCGTGCCTTCGCCATGGGCGGACCGCCGCATCCTGGTGACCAAGGAGCCGGTCGGCGTCATCGCCGCCATCACGCCGTGGAATTTCCCGTCCTCGATGCTGGCCCGCAAGCTCGGCCCGGCGCTCGCCGCCG
>NZ_JAMYOI010000043.1:0-39802 GCF_040319775.1 Mesorhizobium sp. M0870 | reverse complement strand
GCGCGCTGAGTGGATCGCTCGTCAGGAACACCGCGGTGCCGGACACCAGCTGCGGCTTTTTCTTCAGGAGATTGCCGGCGAGGAAATCGAGCGGGATTTCGTTGCGGCGGGTCTTGTCGAACAGATAGCGGCTGCCGCGCACCCAGGTCCACATGGCCAGCACGATGGTGAAGGCCACGGCCAGCGAGGCCCAGCCGCCCTCGAACACTTTGACGATGTTGGAGGCAAAAAAGCCGACGTCGATGAAGCCGAACAGCGCCGTCATGGCGACCGCCACCCACAGCCGCCATTTCCAAATCCGCGTCATGACCACAAACAAGAGCACTGTGGTCACCAGCATGTTGCCGGTCACCGAGATGCCGTATGCCGACGCCAGCCTGCTGGATTCGCCGAAGCCGACGACCAGCATCATCACCACCAGCGCCAGCAGCAGGTTGACGCGCGGCATGTAGATCTGGCCGGACTGTTTCTCCGAGGTGTGCAGGATTTCAAGGCGCGGCAGCATGTTGAGCTGCACCGCCTGCCTGGTCAGCGAGAAGGCGCCCGAGATCACCGCCTGGCTGGCGATGACCGTCGCGGCGGTCGCCAGCACGACCATCGGGATCAGCGTCCAGCCTTCGTTCATCTCAAAGAAAGGATGGCCGACGACGCCGTTCTTGGCCAGCACGAAGGCACCCTGCCCGGCATAGTTCAGCAGCAGGCACGGGAACACGACCCACAGCCAGGCGAGCACGATCGGCTTGCGGCCGAAATGCCCGAGATCGGCATAGAGTGCTTCCGCACCGGTGACGGCGAGGAAGATGGCGCCGATGGTCACGAAAGCGACGTCGGGCGAATTGATCAGAAACGCGACGATGTAGTGCGGGCTGATCGCCCACAGGATTTCCGGATCGGCGATGATGTGGTTGAGGCCGGAAAGGCCGATCGCCAGGAACCACACCGCCGTCACGGGACCGAAGACCAGCCCCACACCCCCCGTGCCGAAACGTTGCACCGCAAACACCATGGCAAGGATGACCAATGTCAGCGGCACGACATAGGGCTGGAAGGTCGGCGTGACGACATTCATGCCCTCAACCGCCGACAGCACCGATATCGCCGGCGTGATGACGGCATCACCGAAGAAAAGCGATGCCCCGACAATGCCGATGCCGAGCATCAGCGCCGAGCGCTTGGGGAAACTGCCGCGCGCCAGCGCCATCAGCGACAGCACGCCGCCCTCGCCGCGGTTGTTCGCCCGCAGCACGAACATGATGTACTTGATGGTGACGATGATCGTCAGCGACCAGATGATCAGCGACAGCACGCCGAGGATATCGCCGCGCTCGGCGACATTGCCGCCCGACGACGCCACCAGCGCCTCGCGAAAGGCGTAGATCGGGCTGGTGCCGATATCCCCATAGACGACACCGAGCGCGCCCAGCATCAGAACCTTGGTGCTGTGCTGCTCGACTTCCGAATGGCTCGATTGTTCGACGGGTTCTGCCTCACTACCAGTATTGGTAAGGGCCATGGACGACACTCCGATAAGCGCGCGGTGCTCTACGCTTGCTGCAATGCAATATCAAGTGCCGTCGCGTAATGGCTGCCATGCCTGCCACGCGAGGCTGCCATCGCTACCATCCGCAGGCCTTGAGGAACCGACCCACCGTGCCGGCCATGCCATACTCCAACGCGTCGGCTGTCAACCCATGTCCGATCGACACTTCGGCCAATGCCGGAATGCGCTTGGCAAGTGCGGGCAGATTGCTGACCACCAGATCGTGCCCGGCATTGACCTGAAGCCCGGCAGCAAGCGCGGCGTCGGCGGTTTTTCCCAGTCTTTCCAGCTCCTTGGCCGCTTTGGCGGAATCTGTGTGATAGCTACCATATGGACCCGTATAGAGTTCGATACGGTCGGCGCCGACATCGCGGGCGGCCGCCACCCAATCGGGGTCCGGATCGGAAAACAGCGACACGCGAAAGCCCCCCTTTTTCAGACGCTTGACGATCGGTGTGAGGAACGCGGCCCGGGTGGCGAAGTTCCAGCCATGGTCCGATGTCGCCTGGGCCGGATCGTCCGGCACCAAAGTCACCTGTTCGGGCTGGTGCTTTTCCACAAGCACCAGGAAATCCTCGGTCGGATAGCCCTCGATGTTGAATTCCGCGCGCGGAAACTCGTCGTCGATCAGCGACCGAATCTCAGGCAGATCGGAGTGTCTTGTGTGCCGCTCGTCGGGGCGTGGATGCACCGTCAGCCCATGCGCTCCGGCCGCCAGCGCAATGCGGCCGAGGCCGGTCACGCTTGGCCACGGCAGGTCGCGCCGGTTGCGCAGCATGGCGATGGCATTGAGGTTGACGGAGAGCTTTGCAGGCATGCGGGTGGCCTCGGAAATCATTCAACGCGCCCACCTATAATGCCTTTGACGGGAACAGTAATGCCTTTGGTGGGAACAGACTGGGGGTTTCGCGTGTTCCAAGCCTGATGAGCGAACCCGGGAAAGGACGCACCGATGAATTTTCTCGATGAGGTTCCGGCAATCCGCCGTATCGAGACCAGCCGCGACGACCTTTTCGCCATCGATGTCGTCGGGCACGTTTCCGCGGCCGACGGTGAAAATCTTTTCGGGCTGCTGGAGGCAGCCTATGCCCTGCACCCGCGCATCAATGTGCTGGTGCGCCTCGTCGACCACGATGGCGTCGACTGGGCCGACATCGCGGACGAGACCCTGAAGCAGGGTGCCATTCATGCATTGGAACATGTCGGCCGTTGCGCAACCATCGGCGAACCGGACTGGATAGCGGACGCACAACGCTTTCTGCCGTCCTCACCGCCCATCGAAATCAGGCATTTCAGGGCGGAGGACGAGGCTGCCGCCTGGCAATGGCTTGCCGCACAGCCTATCGGGGCAACAGCATCCGGAGCCCCTACCTGACGATCGTCAGCCGTTCGGCCGCCCGCGTGATGGCGGTGTAGAGCCAGCGCTGGCGGGTTTCCTTGAAGGCCCAGCTTTCATCGAACAGCACAATCTCGTTCCACTGCGAGCCCTGCGCCTTGTGCACGGTCAGCGCGTAGCCATAGTCGAAATCGTCGAAGCGCTTCTTCTGCTGCCAGGGGATATCGGCATCGGGATCCTCGAACGCCGCCTTGAGCAGCTTGATCTTGGCGACGCCACGATCCGGATCGTCCTCTTCCGGCGACACCAGAAGGTTGATGCCGGGCTTCACCGTCTCGCGCGACGAGGTCATCACCTTCCACAGCGAGCCATTGAGCAGGCCCTTGGCCGGATCGTTGCGCAGGCAGACCAGCTTGTCGCCGGCTTGCGGATAATCGGCGTTGAAGCCCTTGAGCTCGCGCAGCCGCTGATTGTAGCGGCGACGCGTGCGGTTGGTGCCGACCAGCACCTGGTCCGCCTTCAGCACCAGCTCCTGGGTGACGTCTTCCTTGCCGATCACCTGCGCCGTGCCATAGTCGCCACGCATGAATTCACGGCCCTCGCGCACATCGAGCGCCAGCCGCAGGATCGGGTTGTCGCGCGCCTGCCGGTGGATTTCGGTCAGCAAAAAATCCGGCTCGTGGTCGGTGAAGAAGCCGCCGCCCGAGATCGGCGGCAGCTGGCCGGGGTCGCCCAGCACCAGGATCGGCGTGCCGAAACTCATCAGGTCGCGGCCGAGCTGCTCGTCGACCATCGAGCATTCGTCGATGACGACCAGTTTCGCCCGCGTAATCGGGCTCTGGCGGTTGAGCGAGAAGGTCGGCGACATCGACGTCTTGCCGGTGACCTCGTCCGATACCGATTCCTCGCCCTTCGGCCGATAGATCAGCGAATGGATGGTGCGCGCATTGACTGCACCCTTGGAGCGCAGCACCTGCGCCGCCTTGCCGGTAAAGGCGGCGAACTGCACCTGGCCGTCGACATGTTCGGCGAAATACCGCGCCAAGGTCGTCTTGCCGGTGCCGGCATAGCCGAACAGCCGGAACAGCTGCGGCTGGCCGGTCTTCAGCCATTGGGCGACCGCCTGCAGCGCGTCGTCCTGTTGGGGAGAGAATTCCATCAGTGCGACAGACCGGATTCGCAGGGGAAAGACAAGATCGGTTGCCACCATCATCGATGCGCCGGGACGCTTCAATGCCGCCGACGGGTCAGGCTATCAGGCACAGACAAGAACGTAAAGGGAACATACAAGCTCATCCCACACCTTATCGAATCGGCTGGGGATCGTTTTCTAGCAGGATCGGCTTGCCGTGCGGCGTGGCATGCGCGGCGCGCTCCCAGGCTTCAGCCATAGCGTCGACATCCGACTTCGCGGCCAGCCCTTTGGTGGCAAGCAGGCTTTCCAGCGCCGCCAGCCAATGTTCGTAATAATCATGGCCGTCCGCTGCGGCGCCCGGTCTCTTCACTTCTTCCGACAGTGCCTGCGCCCACTCGCTCCACGAAAACAGGCCCTTGTCGTGCAACGCCACCGTCATGGCGAACGCCTCGGCCTGCCATGGTTCGGCGAAAACAGGGGCATCGACGCCCGGAGGCAAATCGCCAACGAAGCCATCACGCCGGCTCAAGATAGCTCTCCCAGGCGTCGATCGACACAACAAGCATCGGGTCGGCGCCCTCGCCCCAGATTTCCGGCCCTTCGAAAACCACGGTGTAGACCCATTGCGGATTTTCGCCGTGTCCATGCGCGTTGCTGTCGGGGAACACGAAGCCATCGCGCACGGCCTCGATTCTACCCTGCTTGCCGCGTGCGTAGCGCGGCAGCCGCGTGTGGCCGGTCGGGTTGAAGTTCTTGGTCCGCACAGGATCGCCGGCCTTGAACCGCGCCGGCTGTGCCACCGGCCGGTCGCAAGGCCCGCCCTTGGCCAGCACGGCAGGCACGTTTTCCGCCTTCAGCACCCTTTTCGGTGTCGCAGCCGGATCAATCGCTCGGCCCTCAGCCAAATCGCGCTCGCTGACAAACCCATGGCGCTTGAGCAGCACCTCCAGCGCCTTGATCCAGATCTCGTAGTAGCTGGAGGCATAATAGTCGGCCGGATGCAGTGATTCCCGCGCATGCCGGCTCTCGTCGATGTTCCAGGCTCCCATGGCGCCGGCAGTCAGCGTCACGCCGAGCGCCCGCCTCTCCCATGCGGCATGAAAATACGGCTCGTCCTGTTCGGGCGCGACGGGACCGAACCCCATTTGTCCGCCGAGATCCTGCGGCCCGTTCATGCCGGCTGCCCCTCTATTTCAGGTCTTTGGGCCAAGCCGGTCCCGATCATCGCATCACGGCTGACCAGTTCCGCCAGCCGCTCCTCGCTCCAGCCTTCGGTATTTTCGGGCCGCATCGGCACGACGAGATAGCGCAGCTCGGCAGTGGAATCCCAGACGCGGATTTTCTTGTCCGCCGGCAGCGTCAGCCCGAACTCCTCCAGCACGCCGCGCGGATCGATGACGGCACGCGAACGATAGGGCGGCGCCTTGTACCAGACCGGCGGCAGGCCGAGCACCGACCACGGATAGCAGGAGCACAGCGTGCAGACGACGAGATTGTGCGTCTCCTCGGTGTTGAACACCGCCTGCATGTGCTCGCCCTGACGGCCGGTGTAGCTCAGCGATTCGATCGCCGCCGTCGCATCGCGTTTCAGCCATTCGGCATAGGCGGGATCGCTCCAGGCCTTCGCCACCACCCTGGCGCCGTTGCGCGGTCCGATTTTCGTCTCGTAGGTATCGACGATGACGTCGATCGCCGCCGGATCGATCAGCCCCTTTTGGGTGAGGATGGTTTCCAGCGCGCGGACGCGGGCGGTAAACGGATCGAGTTCGTTGTCGTGGCCATGATCGTGTGACATGGCCGCAAACTACGTTTCCAGCGATGCCGCCGCAAGCGCAACGGCTTGGGCCAACGGCACATGGCGCTGGCCCTGTCACATCATTCGGCCGCCGCCCGCTGCGGTTCGGGCAGCATGTCTTCCCTTGGTTTGAACAGCGAGAGCTGGTCGACATCTTCGACCGGGCTCGGCTCGCCCTTGCGACTTGACCAAAGCCCGACCAGCCAGCCCGAGAAATTCTCCATGTAGACATAGATCACCGGCGTCACGAACAGCGTCAGCGCCTGCGAGGCAAGCAGGCCGCCGACAACGGCAACGCCCAGCGGCTGGCGCAGCTCGGCGCTGGCGCCGGTGCCGAGCGCGATCGGGATGGTGCCCATCAGTGCCGCCAGCGTCGTCATCATGATCGGCCTGAACCGCATCAGGCACGCCTTGTGGATCGACTCGGTCGCCGACATGCCTTCTCGTCGCAGTTCGAGCGCGACGTCGACCATCATGATGCCGTTCTTCTTGACGATGCCGATCAGCATCAGGATGCCGATCACCGCGATGACAGACAGATCCATGCCGGCGAAGCGCAGCGCAACGACCGCTCCTAGCACGGCCGACGGCAGGCCGGTGAGGATCGTCAGCGGGTGGATGAAGCTCTCGTAGAGTATGCCGAGCACGATGTAGATGGTCAGGATTGCGCCGCCGACCAGAAAACCCTGGTTGGCAAGAGAATCCTGGAAGGTCTTGGCCGTGCCGGCGAAGGTGGTCGAGATCACCGTCGGCATGCCGATCTGCTCCTTCAGCGCATTGATGCGCGTCACGCTGTCGCCCAGCGCCACGCCCTGCGGCAGATTGTAGGAGATGGTCACGGCTGGAAGCTGGCCGAGCTGGTTGACAGTCAGGGCGCCGGCCGTGCGATCGACCCGGGCGAAGGCGCCGAGCGGAACAAGACTGCCGCTCGCCGTTCTCATCTGGATGGCCAGCATCCGCTCGGGCGACCACTCGATCTTGGGATCGAGCTCGGTGATAACTTCGTAGCTGTCGGCCGAACCGAAGATTGTCGAAACCTGGTCGGTGCCGAACCCGCCATAGAGGGCGGAGCGCAACGTGTCGGTGTCGATACCGAGCTGGGCGGCCTTGTCGCGATCCACCACCAGCGTCGCCTGCAACGCATTGTTCTGCAGGTCGCTGGTGACGTCGGTGAAGTTCGCATGGTCGGCAGCCATCGCGTCGTTCAGTTTCTGCGCCCAAATATCGGTCAGGCCGGTATCAAGGCCCTGAACCACGAGCTGGTAGGCGCTTGCCGACGACCGCGAGCCCAGCCTCAAATTCTGCACCGGCTGCATGTAGGTCTCGATGCCCGCCACGCCGGCCAGTTGCTTGCGCAGATCCGAAAGCACCTTCTCGATATCGGGGCGCTGGTCCTTGCCCTTGAGCTGGACGAAAAGCTGCCCCTGATTGAGCGCATTGTTGCCGCTGCCCGCCGACCACGCCACATGGTCGACATAGGGCGAATGCGAGAAGACACTGGCGACCTGTCCTTGCAGCCTGGACATGGCATCGAAAGAGATGTCCTGACGTGCGATGGTGGTCACCGATATCTGGCCGATGTCCTCCTGCGGGAAGAAACCCTTCGGCGAAGTCTGGATCAGCCACACCGACGCTGCCGCGGTGCCGACGAAGACGAGGAACACCAGGAAGGTGTGGCGCAGGCAGAAGCTCAAGACCCTGTCGTAGCCGCGGGTGACGAGGTCCTGCTTATGACCGGGGCCATGCTTGTCACGGTCGGCTTTGGTCACCGACAGCAGCCGCGAGCACAGCATCGGCGTCAGCGTCAGCGACACGAACATCGACGCCAGGATGGCGACCGTCACCACGACGGCGAACTCGTTGAAGATGCGCCCGATGACGCCACCCATCAGCAGCACGGGGATGAACACCGCCACCAGCGAGATCGAGATCGAGATGATGGTGAAGCCGATTTCGCGCGCGCCCTTCAGCGAGGCGTCGAAGGCCGACAGCCCGTCCTCCTCCATATGGCGGAAGATGTTTTCAAGCATCACGATGGCGTCGTCGACGACGAGGCCGACCGCCAGCGTCAGGCCCATCAGCGATATGTTGTCGATGGAAAAGCCGAACAGGAACATCGCGCCGAGCGTGGCAATCAGCGAGATCGGCACAGCCACGGCCGGAATGATCGTCGCCGTTACCCGGCGCAGGAACACGAAGATCACCATGATCACCAGGGCAATGGTGAGCAACAGCGTGAACTGCACGTCGCTGACCGCCTGCCGGATCGAACTGGAGCGGTCGTTAAGCAGCTTGATGTCGGCGGCGGCCGGCATCTGGTCCTTGAAGGACGGCAGCATCGCCTTGACCTTGTCGACGACGTCGACAGTGTTGGCGTCGGGCTGGCGTTGCACCGCCATGATTATCGCGCGGGTGCCATCGTACCAACTTGCGGTGGTGGTGGTCTGCACCGAATCGACCACGCGGGTCACCTCGCCCAGCCGTACCGGATGGCCGTCCTTGGTGGCGATGATGATGTTGGAGAAACCGGCGGCGTCGGTCAGCTGCGTGTTGGCGGTGATGGTGAGCTGCTGCTTGTCGTTCTGCAGCACGCCCAGCGGCGTGTTGCTGTTGGCCGAGGCGACCGCCGCCTGCAGCTGATCGATCGAGATGCCGCGCGCGGCAAGCGCGGTCGGGTCGATCTGGATGCGCACCGCGTATTTCTGTTGGCCGAAGATCGAGACCTGCGCCACGCCGTCGATGGTCGACAGCGACGGCGAGATGACATTTTCCGCGAAAGCATCGAGATCGGTCAGCGGAACCGTGTCGCTGACCAGCGACATCAAAAGGATCGGCGCGTCGGCCGGATTGACCTTGCGATAGCTCGGCGGCGCCGTCATCTGCGGCGGCAATGATTTCTGCGTGCGCGCGATCGCCGCCTGCACATCGGCCGCCGCCGCATCGATGTCGCGGTTGAGCACGAACTGGATGGCGATCGAGGTCTGGCCAAGCGAGTTCGTGGTCGAGATCGAATCGATGCCGGCGATGGTGGCAAACTGCTTGATCAGCGGCGTCGCCACCGATGTCGCCATGGTTTCCGGCGAGGCGCCGGGCAGCGAAGCCGAGACATTGACCACCGGGAATTCGGCGCTGGGCAGTGCGGCCACCGGGAGGAACTTGTAGGCGAACAGCCCGCCCAGCACGAGGGCGAACGACATCAGAAGGGTGGCGACGGGTCGGCGTATGCAGAATTCGGAGATCATTGGGCCGCCTCGCCGGCGTTGGTCGCCTCGGCCACCTTGGGCGCGGCTGCACTCGCCGTGGCCTTGCCTTCATGCACGGCGGCGCCGTCCTTCAGCCTTGTCTGACCTTCGGTGACAACCTTCTCACCGCTTTTCAGCCCCTGGCTGATGGCGCTGTTGTCGCCTTCGGTCAGCGCCACCTGCACCGGGCGCATCTCGACCGTGTTGTCCGGCTTGACCACATAGACGAACGGCCCCTTCTGGCTTGGCTGCACCGCGACCGTGGGAACCGATGTCATCTGCGGCATGATGCCGGCGTCGAGCACGACATTCACATACTGGCCGGGCCATAGCGAAAGATCGGCATTGGGAATGCTTGCCCGCGTGGCAATCGTGCCCGACGCGGTGTCGACGCTGGAGTCGACGAAATCGAGCGTACCCTTGCCGATCGGCGTCGGGTCGCCATCCTTGGTCAGCGTCACCGCGCCCTGCTGCGGGTTGGCGAGCGCCTTGTGCAGCAGGGCCAGATTGCTCTCGGGAAGATTGAAGTTGACCTGCAGCGGGTCCATCTGGGTGATGGTCACCAGCGGAGTGGCCGTGCTGCTGTTGCCATTGCTGACGGTGACGAGATCGCCGACGGCGACGCTGACAGCGCCCAGCCTGCCGGAAATCGGCGCCGTGATCGTGGCGAAGCCAAGCTGGACATTGTCGGCGTCGATTGTCGCCTTGTCGGCATCGACAGTCGCTGCGGCAGCCTTCTGCGCGGCGACGGCCTGGTCGTAGGTCTGCTGCGTGCCGGCCTGCTTGGCGACCAGATCCTTCGCGCGCTGAAGATCCGACTGCGAGCTGGCGAGCATCGCCTGATCCTTGGCGAGCGCCGCCTGATCCTTGGCAAGCTGCGCCTTCAGCGCCCGGTCATCGAGCGAAAACAGAACGTCGCCGACCCTGACCATCTGCCCGTCCTTGACATCGATGGAGACGATCTGGCTGGACACGCGCGCATTGATGTTGACGACGGCTGGAGAGGAGACGAAGCCGATCGCGTAGCGCCGGATCGGGAAATCGGCTGTCGAGGCGACGGCCGAGAGGATCGAGGCCGAGCGCCCGGCATTGTCGGCCTTCTTGTCCGAAGCCGTGGCCTGTTTGTCCGGCGCGGCAACCTGCTTTGCGCCGATAACCTGCTGGACCCTGCCCAGCGCATCAGGCGAGAGATAAAGCCACCCGGCCGCACCCAGGCAGGCGACGGCCAGCAACGAAAGAACGACTTTTCCACGCATGGTCAAAGGCCCTCTCCACCCGACACGTCGTGGTCCGATGGTTCTATTCCAACGCGGCCCGTTGCCGCGATTTCGCCGAATAGATAGGACACGCCTTTGTCGGAAAAGGGCCAAAAGGCGGCATTACGAAGATTTAATGTGCACTGCACAACGGATGTGCAACACGGGCTCAATCCCGATCTGGGCGGTACGCCCGAGACTCCGGATCCTGTCCCTTAAAGATCAGATGATGCGCCCCGGGCCTACCTCAGCATCGGCCAAAGCGTCGCCGCCAGCAGCACGCCCATGGCGATGTTGAACCATTTCAGCCGCACCGGGTCCGACAGGAAACCGCGCAGTGCGGTGCCGAACCCAGCCCACACCGAGACGCTCGGCAAATTGACGATGGTGAAAGCCACGGCGATCAACACCACCGACAGGAACGGGTGCTCGGCATTGGCATAGACGGCCATGGCGGTGATCGCCATCACCCACGCCTTGGGATTGACCCACTGGAATGCGGCTGCCTCGATGAAGCGCATGGGCCGCGCTTTCGTCTCGCCCTTGCCGGTCAGCGTGCGCGACATGGCGATCTTCCAGGCGAGGTACAAAAGATAGGCGCCGCCGGCGATCTTGAGCGCGGTATGCAGCGCCGGAAACGCCGTCAACACAGCGCCGAGGCCAAGACCGACGGCAAGCAGCAGCACGAGGAAACCCATGCTGATGCCCAGCATGTGCGGAACGGTTCTGACGAGGCCGAAATTCACGCCCGATGCCAGAAGCATGAGATTGTTTGGCCCCGGCGTGATCGACGTCACGAAGGCGTAGACAAGCAGGGCAAGGAATGCGTCGAGCGACATGGATATCTTCCCTGACAAGTCAGCATCTTGTCTCTTCTCGGCGACCCCGCAAAGGTACGGACGGCCTCACCATGGAAACTGGCTGACGCGTTCGACGCCAGCCCCGCCGAAGTCCTACATCGCCTGCGGGCCGCGGTTCAACGCTGCCACGCCGGTGCGGCAGATTTCGACCAGGCCGAGCGGTTTCATGATGGCGATGAACTGGTCGATCTTGGAGCCTTTGCCGGTGATCTCGAAGATGAAATGCTCGGTGTTGGCGTCGATGACGCTGGCGCGGAACGCATCGGCCAGCCGCAACGCCTCGACGCGGGCCTCGCCGGTGCCCGCGACTTTGACCAGCGCCAGTTCGCGCTCCAGCGGCCGCTCCTGGCCGGATTCATGCGAACGCACGGTCAGGTCGACGACGCGGTGAACCGGCACGATGCGCTCGAGCTGGTGCTTGATCTGCTCCAGCACATGCGGCGTGCCGCGCGTCACGATGGTGATGCGCGACAGGTGTTTTTCATGCTCGGTCTCGGAGACGGTCAGGCTCTCGATGTTGTAGCCACGCCCGGAAAACAGGCCGATGACCCTGGCAAGCACGCCCGGCTCGTTGTCGACCAGCACGGAAAGCGTGTGGTTTTCCGGCTTTTCCGTCTCCTTGGCGATGAAATAGGCGGAGCCGGTCGGTTGTAGCTGTGCGTTCATGACATGAATCTCGTTTTTCAAGCTCTTGAGCTAATTCTCTGTTTGCGCGGGGCTTTCTCGCGACAGCCCTGCCTTGGTTCTGCCGGCTACACCAGTTCCCTGCCCTTGGCGTCGATGGCATTGGCCACCGCCTCGTCGGTCGCCTCGTCGGGCAACAGCATCTCATTGTGCGCCTTGCCCGACGGAATCATCGGGAAGCAGTTGGCGAGCGTCGCCACGCGGCAGTCGAACAGCACCGGCTTCCTGACCGAGATCATCTCCTTGATCGCGTCGTCCAGCTCGTCCGGCTTCTCGCAGCGAATGCCGTGGCCGCCATAGGCCTCGGCCAGCTTGACGAAGTCCGGCATCGCCTCGGTGTAGGAATGCGACAGCCGGTTGCCGTGCAGCAACTGCTGCCACTGCCGCACCATGCCCATATACTGGTTGTTCAAGATAAAGATCTTGATCGGCGCGTCGTGCTGCACGGCCGCGCTCATCTCCTGCATCGTCATCTGCACGGAGGCGTCGCCGGCAATGTCGATTACCAGCGCGCCTGGATGCGCGATCTGCACGCCGAGTGCCGCCGGCAGGCCGTAACCCATCGTGCCCAGCCCTCCCGACGTCATCCAGCGGTTCGGCTTCTCGAAATGATAGTGCTGCGCCGCCCACATCTGGTGCTGGCCGACCTCGGTGGTGATGTAGGTGTCCAGACCCTTGGTCAGTTCGTAGAGCCGCTCGATGGCGTATTGCGGCATGATCACGTCGTTGTTCATCTTGTAGGCGAGCGAGTCGCGCGCACGCCATTTGGCGATCTGCTCCCACCAGGGGTAGAGCGCCTTCTTGTCGGCCTTGGCGCTCGCACGCCACAAACGCACCATATCCTCCAGCACCCGGCCGACATCGCCGATGATCGGGACCTCGGTGTGGACGTTCTTGTTGATCGACGACGGATCGATGTCGATGTGGATCTTCTTCGAGTTCGGCGAGAAGGCGGTCAGCCGCCCGGTGATGCGGTCATCGAAACGCGCGCCGATGCAGATCATCACGTCGCAGTCATGCATGGCCATGTTGGCTTCATAGGTGCCGTGCATGCCGAGCATGCCCATCCAGTTCTTGCCCGATGCTGGATAGGCGCCGAGGCCCATCAGCGTCGAGGTGATCGGGAAACCGGTGAGATCGACCAGTTCGCGCAGCAGATGGCTCGCTTCCGGGCCGGAATTGATGACGCCGCCGCCGCTGTAGATGATCGGCTTCTTGGCACCGGCCATCAGCTCGACCGCCGCCTTGATCTTTTCCAGGTCGCCCTGGACCTTTGGCTGGTAGCTGGTGCGCGGCGCGATCTGCGGCGGGACGTAGAATCCCCTGGCGAACTGCACGTCCTTCGGGATATCGACGACGACCGGACCGGGGCGGCCGGTGGTCGCGACATGGAAAGCCTCGTGGATGGTCGCAGCGAGCTCGTTCACGTCCTTCACCAGCCAGTTGTGCTTGGTGCAGGGGCGGGTAATGCCAACCGTATCGCATTCCTGAAAAGCGTCGGAGCCGATCAGCGAGGTCGGCACCTGCCCCGTCAGGCAGACCAGCGGGATCGAATCCATCAGCGCGTCCTGCAGCGGCGTCACGGCATTGGTGGCGCCGGGACCGGAGGTCACCAGCATGACGCCGGCCTTGCCGGTCGAGCGCGCATAGCCTTCGGCTGCATGGCCGGCGCCCTGCTCGTGGCGCACCAGTATGTGCTCGACATCGTCCTGCTGGAAGATCTCGTCATAGATCGGAAGGACAGCGCCGCCGGGATAGCCGAAGACATGCTTGACGCCATTGTCCTTCAGCGCCTGCACCACCATTTCGGCACCTGTCATCTCGCGCCGCTCGTTCTGTCCGTTGCTCATCGGTCTGGTCCCGTACTGTCGCCATTGGGCGTTTGCTGGTCGTTTAGTCGTGTTTCAGGCAATAAAAAAGGCCCCCGAGGGAGCCTGTGTCTTGCGCATGGGGGGTTTTTGCCCGGCGGTTACACCGCCTTGCCCACGCGCTTTCCTACGAGAATGAGTGCCGTTTTCATGGTGGCGGACACTAAGGGCGGGCAAGGCAGCCTGTCAACGGGAAAAATCGCGCCGGCGCGCACAGCGTACAGGCGCGACTGCGGTGTCAGCCCGGCGCCTTGCAGCGGGAAACGCGTGGATCGCATTTGGACGCCTTCCTGGCCTCCATCTTCTCTGGCGGATGGTGGGGTGCCACCCTTGCCGGGCCATGGTGCTGGGGCATGTGCATTGCCAACGCTTGCTGATGCGGCTTTTGTTGCCCGCCACCGAGTGCAAGACGCTGCCCCGAAACCGGCTTGGGCGAAACCGGTTTGGGCGACGATTTGACAACGATGCGTCCGTCGCCCGCGGTCCTGTCGACATGCAGCTTGAGCGCATCGGCCTTCGCGCCGTTGCCGGCGACCATCCGCTTGCTCACGGCGTCGCCAGGCTTCACGACGGCCGGATTGCTGGCAGCCACCGCGCCGGGGGAAATGGCCTTGCCGCCGATCGCAGTCTTGGAGCCCGCCACGATTTGCCCGTTCCCCTTTGTATTGCCGGCAAGTCTCTTGATCTCGGCGCCCCTGGAAGCATCGAGCCGTGCACTGGCAAACACGCCTTTGCGCGGAGGAACCAATTTTGCCGCCTTGATCGACTCGATGACGGGCTTCGGGAGTTGCTGCAGCCGGGGTCCGGCATTGATTGCAACCACCTGATTGCCAAGCCGCACGTGCGGCGCCTTGTTGACCAGGACCGTCTGGTTGATGATCGTCGTGTTGCGCACGATGCCGACGTTCTCAGTGGCAGGCCGTACCACTCTGACCAGATCGACCGCGCCGATCGCCGCCACCGGCACGAAACACCACCAGGAATCGGCGAAGGCGACATCTACGTCGGGTGGTGCCGGCGCCCAGCCGACATCATTGCCGCCCTGGCGCCAGACCACCCAGGCTGGCGCCCATTGATCGCCGGCGATCCACACCCAGCCAAAATCGGGATCATAGGCCCAGCGGCCATAGTGATAGACGACATCGCCAAATGGCTCGGTGGACTGCCAGTACCAGCCATCGTCGGTCCAGACCCACCTGCCTTCGGTGTAGGGTCGCCATTCGGTACGGACCGAGGGAACCCAGACATCGCCGAAGCGGCTGGAGGTTCGCCATCCGCCATAGTTCGAAAGCCTTTCGCGGACGGTAACGGCAATTTCCGCCGCATGCGCCTGCGTTCCGGGCAGCACCAGCGGGCCGGTCAGGGTCGCGCTCAAGGCCATGACCGCGGCCATTGCCGCTGCGCGTCCACGCCGGCCAAGGGAGCGACATGAAGACGCTTGGATAAAAGGTACGATGATCATAACGGGCTCCAGAGTTCCGCATCCAGAAAATCCCGGGAACCGTCCTGTTGCCCGCCACCGCTTCCCGGCTTCTCACCGATCGGTTGTCATCGGCCTCGGTGACCGCATTGCGGCATTTGACCATCAATTTTGCGCGACCGGCGCGGCATTCACAAATGGAACGTTCGTTTCCGGCGCCCGAGCGATTCCGAAACTGTCCGGCGATCTCACTTATAGGATAGACCATTGAAATCGCTGGAAACTATGGTGGGGCGTGACGAGGGCCGCCATCTCTGACGATACTTGATCGTCCGGCGGCGAGCCCGGCGGAGCCACCACCATGACGATCTGGATTTCACGGGAGGAAACCTGATGCTCGACAAGCCCTCTAGCAAGAACACGGCCCCTAGCAAGAAACTGTCCGACCTGCTCGATCGATTCGGCGCCGCGCTTGCCGCCAATGACATCGAGAAAGCGGTCGATTGCTTTCAAGAGGATTGCTACTGGCGCGACCTCGTCACCTTCACCTGGAACATCAAGACCATGGAAGGCCGCGACCAGGTCCGCGACATGCTGAAAAGCCAATTGTCGAAGACCAGGCCGTCACACTTCGCCATCGCCAAGGGCGAGGACGCGACGGAGAGCGACGGGTTGATCGAAGGCTGGATCAGCTTCGAGACGGAGGTGGCACGCGGCTTCGGCCATGTCAGGCTGAAGGACGGCAAGATCTGGACGCTGCTGACCACCATGGCCGAACTGAAAGGCCACGAGGAGCCGGCAGGCTTTGCGCGGCCGATGGGCGCCAGGCACGGCTCGGGCAAGAACCGTCCGACATGGAAAGAAGAACGCGAGAGGGAAACCGCCGAGCTCGGCTTCAAGACGCAGCCCTATACGGTGATCATCGGTGGTGGCCAGGGCGGTATCGCGCTCGGCGCGCGGCTGCGGCAGCTTGGCGTGCCGACCATCATCATCGAGAAGAACGAGCGGGCCGGCGACAGCTGGCGCAAGCGCTACAAGTCGCTCTGCCTGCATGACCCGGTCTGGTACGACCATCTGCCCTATATCGATTTCCCGAAGAACTGGCCGGTTTTCTCGCCCAAGGACAAGATCGGCGACTGGCTGGAAATGTATACCAAGGTGATGGAGCTGAATTACTGGTCCTCGACCGAGGCCAAAAGCGCTTCCTATGACGACAAGAAAAAGGAATGGACCGTTGTCGTCCACCGCGACGGCAAGGACATCACGCTGAAGCCCAAGCAGTTGGTGCTGGCAACCGGACAGTCCGGCAAGGCCAATCTGCCGAAATTCAAGGGCATGGAGACCTTCAAGGGCGACCAGCACCACTCGTCGAAGCATCCGGGTCCCGACGCCTATGCCGGCAAAAAGGCCGTTGTCATCGGATCCAACAATTCCGCCCATGACATCGCAGCGGCACTTTGGGAAGCCGGCGCGGACGTCACCATGGTGCAGCGCTCGAGTACCCATATCTCCAGGTCCGACACGTTGATGGAAATCGGACTGGGTTCGCTCTATTCGGAGCAGGCGCTGCAGAATGGCATCACCACCGCCAAGGCCGATCTCATCTTCGCTTCGCTGCCCTACAAAATCCTGCACGAGTTCCAGATCCCGGCCTATGCCGAAATGAAGAAACGCGACGCGACATTCTACAAGGGGCTGGAGAAGGCCGGTTTCATGCTCGACTGGGGCGACGACGAATCCGGCCTGTTCATGAAGTACCTCAGGCGCGGCTCCGGCTATTACATCGATGTTGGCGCCTCGCAGCTGATCATCAATGGTTCGATCAAGCTGAAGAGCGGCGTCGACGTCGAAGAGATCAAGCAGCACTCGGTTCTGCTCAGCGACGGGTCGGAATTGCCTGCGGACCTCATCGTCTACGCCACCGGCTACGGCTCGATGAACGGCTGGGCCGCCGATCTGATATCCCGTGAAACCGCCGACAACGTTGGCAAATGCTGGGGCCTCGGCTCGAACACCACCAAGGACCCCGGCCCGTGGGAAGGCGAGTTGCGCAACATGTGGAAGCCGACGCAACAGGAGGCGCTATGGTTCCACGGCGGCAATCTGCACCAGTCACGCCACTATTCGCAGTTCCTGTCGCTGCAATTGAAGGCGCGGCATGAAGGCATCGCGACGCCGGTCTACGGCCTGCAGCAGGTGCACCACAAGGGGTAGGCGAGCGCCATTCCGGTGAAGCCGGAAGAAAGGAGGCACGGCTTGCACCCTGCCTCCTTCCCTGGGGAATTTACGCCGGCTTGCCCGCCGCGAACTGCGTCACCACCCGCTGCAGCAGCGGCACGTAATCGCGAAATGTCCGTGTCTTCATGTTGGCGATCTTGCCGCTCTCGTCCCAGATGCGGACCCGGACCGCTTCCTCATGGAAGGGGTTCTTGCGGAACTCGGCGACCTCCTCGGCATTCATCGGCCCGCCCTGCAGCGACAGCGTGTGCACCGAGGCCTGCGAAAGCCTGCCGAAATAGGTCGGGTCGGTGGCGCAGAGATAGCGCTTGGCGGCGACATGCAGCCTGACGCATTCGACGATGACAGGTGGAAAGAATGGCGCCAGCACCTCGCCGCCGGCCTCGTCATGATGCTTGTCCTCGACATCCTCGGGCGAATAGGTGCCGAACTCGCTGGTGTAATGGCCGATGTCGTGCAGCAGCGCCGCCGCCACCAGTTCGTCCGGCGCGCCGTCCTTTTCAGCGAACCAGGCACCCTGCAGCATGTGCTCCGACATGGTGACGGGTTCGCCGAGATAGGATTCGGCGCCCCGGCGCTCGAAGATGTCGGCGATGAACTCGACGATGGTGTCCGCGTTCAAATCCTGGCCGCTCATTCCGCCGCCTCCTTGAACCCGTGCTCGATTGCCGCCAGCGTCGACAGCAGACCGTCCTTGTCGGCGTAGCAGCCTTGCAGCCAGCGCTTGCCGGTACCGGAAAACGCCTTGCGCGCATGCATCACGCGCGTGTTGTCGACGATGAAGGCCTGCCCCGCTTCGAGCTTGAACGTCACTTCGAAGGATGGATCCTCGATCAGTTCCGCAAACCGGCGATAGGCGGCGTAGTACGCTTCCATATCGCTGAACGGCACGTCGACCGTCGGCGCCAGCGAGCGGTTGTTGAAGCGGATGCAAATCAGCTCGCCATCGGGCCCGAACTCGATCATCGGCCGCTTCGCCTGCAGCCGCACGCCGGAAGAGCCGGCATACTCGAAGCGCGCCGGGCATGAGCTCAACAGCTGGAAGCCTTCCGGGTTCTCAGCCTGCAGCGCAGCCGCGACTGCAAACCCATCGACGACACTGGACTCGCCGCCCTCAACCGTATTCTCGATGCAGGACAGGATCTGCAGCGTCGGCACAGGGTCGCGATAGGGATTGTCGGTGTGCGCCTGGAGGCCGAGATTCGTGTAGGCGAGATTGTTCGGATTGACCTCGGCGCGCACTTCGAACCAGCGCCCGTAATTGGTTTCCCTGATGTAGCCGAAAAGATCGGACACTTTGCATAGCGCCCCGGATTCGGTCGGCAGATCATCCATCACCGCGAAGCCATAGGTTTTCACCGCCGACAGCCATTGCCCCAGCACAGCGCGATCGCGGCTGGCCGCAACATAGCCGGCGCGCGGCACCGAATTCTGCATCGAGGCCTTGGTCCATCGCACGGTGGCCTCGCCTGTCCAGCCGGGCTGGCGGCCTGCGTCACGATCATAGGCATTGGCGCTCAGCCATGCCGCGGGAAAGCTGACCGTCTTCTGCTCGGGCACGAAGCTGACTTCCAGGGCGCCGCCTTTGATCGACGCGGCGCCGATCCTGGTGTCGGCGGGAATGTCGAGAATGGTGATGAGCCGTTGACCATTGCCGGCGCTGCGCGTCTTGTCGTCCAGCGCATTGTCGCGCAGCCACATGGCGTGAAAACGGCTGCGCGACCCGTCCTGCCAGCCAAGGTCGATTGTTCTGCCTTCGTCGCCGATCCGCGCGTGGGTGAGCATGGAGATCCGTTCCTGTCCATTGCGTCCCCCGCAGCCTGATCCGCAGGGTTTCGATTGCATGTTGATCGCGCGACAGGCATAACTCAAATTATCATTTTTAGGCCAACGGCCCAAGAATACTAATGGCTCGTAAAAATACACCGGTGCCGCCTCTGGACTGGCTGCGCAGTTTCGAGGCGGCGGCGCGGCTGTCGAATTTCACCGCGGCGGCAGCCGAGCTCGGTCTCACCCAGGCAGCCGTCAGCCAGCACATCCGGTTTCTCGAGGAGCGGCTCAAGACACGTTTGTTTTCGCGGCTGGCGCGGGGCGTCGCACTGTCGCCGGAGGGAGCAGCCTACCTGCCTCACATCCAGTCGGCCTTCGCCACCATCGGCAACAGCACCGCGGAACTGTTCGAGCCGCGTGCCGTCCAGACCGTGACCATCCGGGCCCCGATCTCCTTTGCCTTGCTCATGCTGGTTCCGGCGCTGCCCGATCTCGCGAAGGCACTGCCGCGCATCCAGCTCGATCTGGTGACGATCCATCGCCCTGCCGACTACGATCTGCCGGGCTCGGTGCTCGACATCCGCTTCGGCAACGGATCCTTCCCCGGCCGCGAAGCCGACAGGCTGACCGCCGAGCGGCTCGTGCCGATGGCCGCACCTGCGCTCGCCGGCGACGACGACTGGCCTTCCCTGCCGCTGCTTCTGGTCGCCGGCGCGCGCGAGATGTGGGCGGAATGGTTCGCCGCCGCTGGACTGGCTGGCCATCTCAGACGATCGCACCGCTTCGACAGTTTCGTCACCGCCATGGAGGCGGCGAGCGCCGGCGCCGGCGTGCTTTTGGGCTCGCGGCCGCTGGTCGATGCGGCGCTCGACATCAAGACGCTGGTCAGGCTTTCCGACTATGAACTTTCCAGCACATCGGGGCATTTCCTAACCAAGGCGTCGACAGCACGCCTGACCGGAGCCGAACAGGATTTCCGCCAGTGGTTGCTGTCGCGCCTCTCCGCGCCGGCATGACTGGTTATGAGATTGGCCCGATCCGCTTCCAGTAGATCAACGTGCCGGTCAGCCCGCCATGCGGCTTCAGGGCATAGTCCGGTATCTCACCGGCCAGCGTGAAGCCCAGCCGCTCATAGAGGCCTGAGGCGCCCTCCTCGGTCGCCGTGTCCAGAACCAGCAGCGTGCGGCCCCTCTCGATGGCAAGGCTCTCGGCGGCCCGCATCAGGCGCGTTCCCACACCCCTGCCCCGGTAATCGACTGATGTCATCAGCTTGGCAATCTCGGCCCGGTGCGGCTGGTTGGGCGGACAATCGAGCAGCAAGGTCACGGTGCCGACCAGGTTTTTGCCATCCCAGGCGCCAAGCACCGATCTTTCGCCCCTTGCCGCCGCGGCCAGCGATTTTTCCCAGAACGTCCTTGCCGCCTGCGGCGCCAACGGATGCATGAAGCTGACCGAACCGCCGGCCGCCACCGTTGCGACCAGCAATTCGGCCAGCATGTCCTGCGTCTCGGCAGCCGGGTTCAGGGTTGCGATCTCGATCGAGTTCATGTGCAGGATATCCTGTGATTGCCATAGAAGCGGGCGTATTGCTGTCAGTCCAGATGGCGCGCGCGGCGTCGCTTTCGCGCCGCCTTGATGGCGCTGATGCGGTCGGCGTCTTCGTGCCCGAGATGCCGCCCGCGCTCGAGGATCTCGAGCGTGTACTCCTCATAGGTCAGGCCAAGCCGCTCGGCTCTGTCCATGCGCAACAGCATCACCTCGCGGCTCGGCGCCTTCCACGCCTTGGCATGGGCGGCCTGCCAGGCAAGAAAGATGTAGGGATCGCCCTTGCCCCATGGCGGGCCCTTGTACTCATCGAGAGGCGGCCCCCCATTATGGGAGCGCTTTGGTCTTCTTGCCATTGTGTCAGCCCCTGACCAGCGCGACGAGATAGTCGGCGCCGGGCTCCAGCGCATGGAAGGTGCAGTCCGACGGCGCCCCGAGCGCCAGGCAGTCGCCTGATACAAGCCTGTGCACTGTCTCACCTTCGACGAATTCGAGCCGCCCGGAAATCAGCCATATCTGCTGCTTGATGAAGGCGTATGAAGCAGCCGGAAAGCTGACCTTGGCGCCCGCCGGCAGATGCACCTTGATCAGCTCCAGCGGCATGTCGGAAGCCGGCGAAAGATGCCGCCTGACATAGCCGGTGTCGGGATCGCGCCACACCGGCTGGTCGGCCTGGCGCAATATCCCGCCGCCCTGCAATTCCGCGCGTGCGATCAAGGTCGACAGCGTCATGCCGAAGGCCGACGCGATGCGCACCAGAAGCGCCGCCGTCGGGCTGGTCTTGCCCCGCTCGATCGTGCTGAGCATCGCCTTCGAGACGCCGGAACGCTCCGCGAGTTCGGCCAGGGACCAGTCGCGCACGATCCTTTCGGCGTGTATCCTGCGGCCGATCGTCGAGGAAATGTCGTTCGCTATATCATCCATATGTCTATTATAGCGAAAAATAGACG
Organism: Mesorhizobium sp. M0870; assembly: GCF_040319775.1. NCBI lineage: Bacteria > Pseudomonadati > Pseudomonadota > Alphaproteobacteria > Hyphomicrobiales > Phyllobacteriaceae > Mesorhizobium > Mesorhizobium sp. M0870. Next base: position 18,163 of record NZ_JAMYOI010000043.1, on the reverse strand, counting down.
CCGGAGAAGAGCCGCCTTGCGACAATTTCCACGAGCCCCTTAATGCTCTCTACACCATCCGACCTCATCGGGCCTTAACCCCATTCGGGTAGGATCGATGCTCCAGGGGAAATGGGGATTGGCCTGTCCATGTATGTCGAACGCGAAGCCTCCGTTGGAGAACCGACATCGCAGGAGCGCCGCGACGCAGAGCAGAACGACAAGCGCATCCTCGGCAATGTCGTGCAATGCGATGGCGCGCGCGCCACCATCAGCGCCTACGCGAACGACGCCGACGGCGCGGTGACCGGCCTGTGGACGGTCGGCAAGATGATTTCCATCAATCTCGGATCGACGCGAACCGTCGGCCTGGTCTACGCAATCGGCAAGTCGGACCGCGCGTGGAGCAATGAGGGCCAGAACGCCATCGAGGTCAGCATCGAGCTGATCGGCGAAGTGCGTGACGGAGCAGAGCCCGGCGCCAAACCGGTCTTCGACCGCGGCATCACCACCTATCCGCATATCGGCGCCGTTGCGCATCGCATCCGCACCCGCGACCTGCAGGCGGTCTATGACCTCGCGGGGCGTCATTCGATCACGATCGGCACGCTCGCGCAGGACGAGACGATCGCCGCCAACATCGCCATCGACGATACGCTGGCGCGTCACTTCGCCATTGTCGGCACCACCGGCGTCGGCAAATCCACCGCCGTCTCGCTGCTGCTGCGCAAGTCGATCGCAGCAAGGCCGGACCTGCGCATCCTGATCCTCGACCCGCACAACGAGTTCGCGGCGTCGCTGCCCGAATACTGCGTCAGGGTCGATTCCAAGACGCTGGATCTTCCGTTCTGGATGTTCACGCTGGAGGAATTCGCCGAGGTGCTGTTCCGGGGCCGCGAGACCGAGCCGGAAGAAATCGATGCCTTGCGCGACCTCATCCCGGCCGCCAAGAACCTCTACCGCAACCCGAATTCGGGCTCCTATATCAGGCGCGGCAGCGATGCGCTGACCGCCGATACGCCGGTGCCCTACCGCATCGCCGACCTGCTCAAGCAGATCGACGAGCGCATGGGCATGCTCGAAAGCAAGACCGATCGCCCGACGCTCAAATCGCTGAAGACGCGCATCGAATCGGCGGCGGCCGATCCACGCTACCGCTTCATGTTCAACTCGCGCCTGATCGAGGACACCATCCACGAGACGATCGGCAACATCTTCCGCGTGCCGCATCATGGCCGCCCGGTAACCTGCTTCGAGATGGCCGGCATGCCTTCCGAAGTGGTCAATTCCGTCTGCTCGGTGCTGGCGCGCCTGGCCTTCGATCTCGCTCTGTGGAGCGAGGGCAAGCTGCAGCTTCTGTTTTTGTGCGAAGAGGCGCACCGCTATATGCCGGCCGACCCGCGTCTCGGCTTCGCGCCGACCAGGCACGCGCTGTCGCGCATCGCCAAGGAAGGCCGCAAATATGGCTGCTATCTCGGCGTCGTCACCCAGCGCCCTGGCGAGCTCGACCCGACCATCCTGTCGCAATGCTCGACTTTTTTCGCCATGCGGCTTGCCAATGAGCAGGACCAGGCGATCATCCGCTCGGCGATTGCCGATTCTTCCGCCTCGACGCTTGCCTTCCTGTCCTCCATGGGCCAGCGCGAAGCCATCGCCTTTGGCGAAGGCGTAGCGACGACCATGCGGCTGAAGTTCGAAAAACTGCCGAGCCACCTGCTTCCTGGCACCGCCAAGCGCGAAGAAGCCGCCTCGTCGAAAGCCGGCGACGATGTCGATCTGGTGGCGATCGTGGAACGACTGCGCAACGTGCCGAAATCAACGCAGCAGGCGATGGCCTTCGCCGAGGTCGTCGATTCAGGCCGCCAGGCCGGCGATCCCGACTACCGCAAGCCACCCGCCGCACGCGCGCCATCGGACGACGATTTCGACATGCGCTACGGCCTAAAGCCCGCAACCTTCGGCCTGCGCCCGCAAAACGATTGAGTTTGCGACAAGTCCATCTGCCGATAATCCCGAGAATCCGCACCAAACTTCGATTGGCTCTGCTTCGTTCGAAAAGCCTGGGTAAATCCCGAAAGGGAATTCATCAGGCCGAGTTGAATGACGTGGCTTTCGAGAAGCCGGAGCGGAGCGGACATTTAGTCCGTGAGCACCGGAAGTCGAGAAAACCGCGTCAGGCGACCGGCCTCATGAATTCTTCTTCGGGATTTAGGCGCAGACGCGGTTGCGGCCTTGCCTCTTCGCTTCGTAAAGCTGGCGGTCGGCGCGGCGATAGAACTCTTCCGCTGTTTCCTTGCGGTCCCAGACGGCGAGCCCGACGCTGGTGGTGATCTTGAGGCGGACATTGCCCGACAGCACCGACATGTTGGCGATCGCCTTGCGGATGCGCTCGGCAAACTTGCCCAGAAGCTCGGCGTCCATGTTGGGCGTGACGACGGCGAACTCCTCGCCGCCCAATCGCGCCACCACATCGTGGTAGCGCGTCATGTCCTTGAGACAGTTCGCGACGGCCTTGAGCACTTCGTCGCCGACGTCATGGCCGTGGGTGTCGTTGACCTGCTTGAAATGGTCGAGATCGAGGATCATCAGACCGACGGGCTTTTCGATGCGCCGGAACTCCTCGAGATACTCCTTCAGCGCATCATCGAAATAGCGCCGGTTCTGCATGCCGGTCAGGCCGTCGGTCAGCGCCGCATGCTCGAGTGTTTCCGAGCGCGCGCTGAGCGAGACCGTCATGGCGCGCAGCTTGCCTTCCTCCGTCGCCTGTTTGCGGATCAGCGGATAGATGAAGAAAATGCCGAAGAACAGCGCGGTGGCCAGGAGCACGCCGGTCGCGAACAAGAGCTTGTTGAGATAGATGACCTTGTCCAGACCCGAAGCCGTATGCAACTCGTCGGCGAAGGACTGCAGAAGTCCGTAAGCATGCAGCGTCACCAGGCCGGCGGCCAGGATCACGAATATAAAGACGAAAAATGCTGATTCCGCCTTGTGGAAACGCATCTGCTCCCCGTTGGAAAAGTGCCCACTGATCTTATGGCATGGGCGGGCTTACGGAGGGTTAATTTGGACAACCACAACGGGAACCTTTCCTTGCAGGTAAACTTTTCAGGTTGCATCGGAAGCAAGCGCTGAGATCGTGGTTTCCAGATCATCACCGGGGCGCAACCTCAGCCATTCCGGCCCCAATTGATGCCTGAACCAGGTGGTTTGCCGCTTGGAATATTGCCTGGTCGCGATCTTGGCGCGTTCGATTGCCTCGGGAAAGCCAATCTCTCCGGCCATCGCTGCCTGCAGTTCGCGAACGCCGATCGCTTTCATCGCCGGCAATTCGGGATCGAGACCAAGTGCTGCAAGCCGCTTGACCTCGTCCAGCGCGCCCTTGTCCAGCATCTGGTCGAAGCGTTTGTCGATGCGAGCGACCAACGCCGCCCGATCCGGATCGATCACCAGGAAACGCGCGCTTTCCCTGTCGATGAGCGGCTGGCCGCGTTCCGCCTGCCATTCCAGGATCGAACGGCCAGACGCATCGAGAACCTCCAATGCCCGCACGATGCGCTGGCTGTCGGTTGGCTTGAGCATCATGGCGGCCGCCGAATCCTCGCGCAGCAGCAAGCTGTGCAGCTTGACGGCGCCCTGCTCCTTCAACTCATAGCGCCAGCGGTCGCGGACCCGCTGCGGAATGTCGGGCATTTCCGAAATGCCCTCGGCCAGCGCGCGGAAATAGAGCCCGGTACCGCCGACGAAAATCACTGCCCGTTCGAAGAATGTGCCGTCGTCGATCAACTTCCTCACGTCGCGCAGCCAGGCGCCGGTGGAATAGGCGGTGGCCGGTTGGACATGGCCATAAAGATAATGCGGTGCGCGGGCGAGGTCGGCCGCCTCAGGCCGGGCGGTCAGCACGTCGAGCACCGAATAGCCCTGCATGGAATCGGTGTTGACGATCACACCACCCTTGCGCTCGGCCAGATCGAGCGCAAGCGCCGACTTGCCGCTGGCGGTCGGCCCGGCTATCAGGATCGCGTTCTTCACGCGGCCCTCGCCCGCCTGCCCGCCGGAATGTTTCATGCCGCTCATCGCCACGCTTGTTTCCCGTCCCACTGAGCGCGCTTTGTCGCTGTCGCTTGCGAATATGGCCTCACGGTCGGTCGGCGCAAGCGCTGTTGTCTGGCTGGCCGAAGGTATTGCCTGCGATCTCGTCCTGCCTGAGGCAGCCGACGACGCCGTCACGAGCGCCGTCTTGCGCACGGCACTCGCCAGCGAGGCGGTCGACGTGATCGTCCAAGAGGCAGAAACCCGCCGCAAGAAAATCCTGATCGCCGACATGGATTCGACCATGATCGACCAGGAATGCATCGACGAGCTGGCCGATGAGATTGGCGTCAAGGATCGGGTTGCCACGATTACCGCGCGATCCATGAATGGTGAGATCGCCTTCGAACCGGCTTTGCGTGAACGGGTGGCGTTGCTCAAGGGCCTCGACGCCGCCGTGGTTGATCGCATCGTCGCCAATCGCCTGACGCTGGCCGCGGGCGGCCGTGTTCTGGTCCGGACCATGCGCGCCAACGGCGCCTGGACGGCACTCGTGTCTGGCGGGTTCGAGGTCTTCACGACGCGCATCGCCGCCATGCTCGGCTTCCAGGAGAACCGCGCCAATCGCCTGCTCGAGCAGGACGGCCGCTTCATCGGGCTGGTCGGCGAACCGATCCTCGGCCGCGCCGCCAAGGCCGACGCGCTGATCGAAATTTCAGCGCGCCTCGGCCTGACGCCCGCCGACGCCATCGCCGTCGGCGACGGCGCCAATGATCTCGACATGATCCGCCTTGCCGGTACCGGCGTCGCGCTCCACGCCAAGCCGACGGTGGCGGCACAGGCCAAGGTCCGCATCGATCATGGCGACCTGACCGCGCTGCTTTATGTGCAAGGCTACAGGCAGCAGGAGTTTGTGCAATGAAACCAATGCGCACCGAGCGCCTGATCCTGCGCAACTGGGAGGATCGCGACCGCGACCTGTTCCACCGCATAAACTCCGACGACCGGGTGATGGAGTTCTTTCCGTTCCGCCGTGGCCGCGCCGAGGCGGATGCCAAGATGGATCAGTTCCGCGCCGCCATCGATCGCGACGGCATTGGCTTTGCGGCCGCAGAAATCGCCGCATCGGGCGAATGTATCGGTTTTGTCGGTATAACCGGAACCGATCACATGGACTTCCTGCCAGCCAGCATGATCGAGATCGGCTGGCGACTGGCGCCTGAATTCTGGGGCAGAGGTTACGTCACCGAGGCGGCTCAGGCATGGCTTGCCTACGGCTTCGAAACACTCGGCCTTGACGAAATCGTCTCCTTCGCCGTCGCGGACAACCGCCGCTCCACCGCCGTCATGGAGCGCCTCGGCATGAGAGCCGATCCACCGGCCGACTTCGATCATCCCGGCATTCCCGACAGCCACCCCGCGCTCAAGCGCCATGTGTTCTACCGGCTCTCCCGCGCCGATTGGGAACAAGGAGAAAGGGCGGCTTGCTAGCCGCCCTTTCCATTCAAGATGAGGATTTCGCCGGATCTTCCGGATCTCAGTCCATTCGGATCGTCACGAACCTGAGCTCGCCGGTCTTCGAGGCCAGCATCAAGAGCGCATTCTTGCGCCCCTGTTCCTTCAAGGCGCCGATCCGGTCCATGACATCCTTGGGGGTAGAAACCGATTCCTGTGCGATCTCGGTGATCACCTCGCCTGGCTGGATGCCGCGCTCGGCGGCGGCAGAGTCCTTGGTGACATCGGTGATGACGACGCCCGAAACATCGGCGGCAATGCTGAACTTCTTGCGCGTCTCGTCGTTCAGTTCGCCGACCGTCATGCCGAGCACCGAAGCAGTGGAAACGGCTGGAGCCTTGTCACCCTTGTCCTGATCGGTGTTGCTGCCCTCCTCGCCGCTGGCGAGTTTTTCGCCGTCCTCGAGCCGGCCGAGCGTCACTTTCACGGTCTGCTCGACACCCTTGCGCACGATGAGCACATCGACCGCCTTGCCAACCGGGCTTTCGGCGACGACGCGCGGCAGATCGCGCATCTCATGGATGTCCTTGCCGTCGAACTTGATGACGACATCGCCCGCCTGGATGGTGCCATTGTCGACCGGGCCGCCCTTGATCACGCCGGCGACCAGCGCGCCCTTGGCGGTCGCCATGCCGAGGCTTTCGGCGATGTCGTCGGTCACCGGCTGGATGCGCACGCCCAGCCAGCCGCGCCGCGTCTCGCCGAACTGGCGCAACTGGTCGACGACGCCGGACGCGAGCTGCGAGGGGATGGAGAAGCCGATGCCGATCGAACCGCCGGAAGGCGAAATGATCGCCGTGTTGATGCCGATGACTTCGCCGGCGCTGTTGAACAGCGGTCCGCCGGAATTGCCACGGTTGATCGCGGCATCGGTCTGGATGAAGTCATCATAGGGGCCGGAATTGATGTCGCGGTTGCGGGCAGAGACGATGCCGACCGTCACCGTGCCGCCGAGGCCGAACGGATTGCCGATCGCCATTACCCAGTCGCCGACGCGCATCTTGGTGGAATCGCCGAACTTCACCGCCGTCAGCTTGTGGCCTTTCGGATCGACCTTGAGCACGGCGACATCGGTCTTGGTGTCGGTGCCGACCAGCGTCGCCTTCAAGGTGACACCATCGGAGAAATTGACCTCGATGTCGTCGGCATCGGCAATGACATGGTTGTTGGTGACGACGATGCCTTGCTCGGCATCGATGACGAAGCCGGAGCCCAGCGACTGCACCTTCTGCGAGCCGTTGTCCTTGTCACCGCCGCGGTTCTTGAAGAAATCGTCGAAGAAATCCTGGAAGGGCGACCCCTCGGGCAATTGGGGCATCGGCACGGCGCCCGGGCCTTCGGTGCCCTTGACCGTCTGCGAGGTCGATATGTTGACCACCGCGCCGAGCAGGCCTTGCGCCAGATCGGCGACCGAAGCGGGTCCATCGGCGGCAAATGTCGGCGTCACGAAGGACGGGACAGCGACGGCGCTGACAAGAAGTGCCGCCGCGCCGGCGATGAATGTCCGCCGAGCCGCGCACAGAATTGTATTGGATGTCATCGAGAAGCCTCCCGGTATCCTTGAAAAGAAAAGCGCTTCGACGAAAACGCCGCGTCACGCCATGTTGGCAAAAAATACGGCACGTTTGCGGCTATGACTATCGGCAGAGGATAAATCATCGCCGCCGTCATGCGCCCCGCACCAGCCAGACGATGCCGACGCCGATCACGATCGCCGCCAGCCCGGCGATCCGCAGCGCGTTCTCGGGCAGCGACAGCACTTCGGTGGCAAGTTTCCTGGCCAAGCCGGGAAAACCGCCATAGACCAGACCCTCTATGACAAGGACCAGGCCCATGGCGGCAAGAAAATCCTGCACCGGCCGCTACTGGCCGGTGCTGGGCTGTGCCGGCGCGGCGGGTGCCGTCGCCGGAGCGTTTGGCGCAGGCGAAGCCGGCTTTGCCGGCCCCTCGCTGCCGTCGGGATTGCGGAAGAAACGGAAGAACTCCGAGTTCGGCGAAAGCACCATCGTCGTTCCGGTGTTGTCCAGCGCCGTGCCATAGGCGTTCATCGACCGGTAGAAGTCGAAGAAGGCCGGATCGCGCTGATAGGCTCCCGCGAAGGTGGCGCTGCGCTGGGCTTCGCCCTCGCCGCGCAGGATTTCCGACTCTTTTTGCGCTTCGGCGACAATCTCGACCACTTCGCGATCGGCGCGGGCCGTGATGCGCTGCGCCGCTTCGTTGCCGCGTGCCCTCAGCCGGGCAGCTTCCGCCAGGCGTTCCGCCTTCATGCGGTCGAAGGTCTGCTGCGAGACTTCGGCCGTGAGATCGGTGCGGCGAATGCGGACATCCTCGATCTGCAGGCCGAGCGATGTGGCATCGGGCCTGAGCTGGTCGCGGACTTCGCGCATCATCACGCCGCGCTCTTCGGAGAGTGCTGCCTCGAAATCACGCAGACCATAGACACGGCGCAAGGCAGCGTCGAGACGCGTCCTGAGCCGGGCCTCGGCCAATTCGATCTGACCGGACACGGCGGAGCGGAAGACCCGCGGATCCGAGATGCGGTAGGCGATGAAGGCATCGACCTCATAGAACTTGCCGCCCGACACCTGGACGCGGATGTTGTCGAGGTCGAAGCGCAGCACCCGGTTCTCGATCAGCTGCACGGTGTCGGCGTCGAAGAACGAGAACGGCGCCTTGAAGTAGATGCCGGGTTCGCTCTTGACGTCGACGATCTCGCCGAACCTGAGCACCAGCGCCTGCTGACGCGCATTGACCACGAAGACCGACGAATAGAGCAGGAACAGGATAACCGCTGCTGCGACGACGATGATGGGAAGACGGTTGGCCATCACTGGTTACCTCCCGTAACGCCACTGGGCGCAGCGGGTGCCGGCGCTTTCGGCTGCAATGCCGGCAGCGGCAGATAGGGAACGACCCCTTGCCCGTTGCCCTGCTCGACGATGACCTTGCTCGAATCCTTCAGAACCTTCTCCATGGTTTCCAGGTAGAGGCGCTTGCGCGTTACATCGGGCGCCTTGGCATATTCGTCATAGACCGAGATGAAGCGCTGCGCCTCACCCTCGGCTTCCTGCACGACCCGGTTCTTGTAGGCGGCCGCGTCTTCGCGGATCTGTGCGGCCTCGCCGCGCGCCTGCCCGAGCTTCTGGTTGGAGTACTGGTTGGCCTGCTCGACGAACTTGTCCTCGTCCTGCTCGGCGCGCTGCACTTCGTCGAACGCATCGGCCACTTCACGTGGCGGTGCCGCATCCTCGATCGAGACGGCGTTGACGTTGAGACCGGCCTTGTAGCCGTCCAGCGTCGTCTGGATGATTTCACGCACCGAGGCGGCAATGCCCTGGCGGTCGTCGCGGAAGATGTCCTGCGCCGGCCGGCGGCCGACGGCTTCACGCATGGCGCTTTCGGCAACCTGCCGCAGCATGCCGTCGGGATCGGACACATCGAAGAGATACGCGCTCGGGTCGGAGACCTGATAGGCCACCGAGAACTGGACGTTGACGATGTTCTGGTCGCCGGTAAGCATCAGCCCGGACGTGTTGCCACTTGTCGCGCCGCCGCCGCCGATATCGACGAGCTGCTCGGAAATCTTGGCCGTCTCGACGGTTTCGAGCGGCCACCAATGGAAATGCAGGCCAGGCTGCGACAGTTCGGTCTTCGGCTTGCCGAAGCGCAATTCGACCGCGACCTCGTCGGGCTGCACGGTATAAACCGCCTTGAACGCCCACAGCACCACAAGTGCAGCCGCGATCAGGGCGAAGATAGCCGGGCTCGCGCCGCCGCCACCCGGAAGAGCGCGCCGCAGCCGGTCCTGGCCGCGGCGGATGATGTCTTCGAGATCTGGAGGCGAGCCCTGTGGCCCGCTGGGTCCCTTTGGACCCTGCCCCCAGGGTCCCTGATTGTTGCCGCCGCCACCCCATGGGCCGCCGCCACCGCCGCTTTTGTCGTTCCAGGGCATGAATGTCCTTTCGCTTGGAATTCCCTCAAGCGCCGGTATTACGGCGCAAAATCCAGTATTGTTCTTCTATAGGGACGCCACGAGGCGCTTTCAACGCGATGCGCTGCCGACTTCGTCCGATTTGTCCAGTCGCGACCCTTTGTCTTCCTTCAATGCCCCTTTTTTCAGTCAATGTCTCTCTCGACGCCGTTCGTAGACCGAATAGCGCGTCGGGTGGCTGTCTTTTTCCCCGGCCGGGACGTCGTGCGAACTGACAATGCGCCAGGAATCAGGATCGATCGGCGGGAAATGCGCGTCGCCGTCGACCGCTGCCAGCACATGGGTGACATGCAGCCGATCGGTCAGCAGCATGGCCTGGGCATAGATTTCGCCGCCGCCGATGACGCACACCTCGTCCACATCGGCCATGCGGCGCCCGCGCTCCGTCGCCAGTTGGATCGCGGCTTCGAGCGAATGTGCCACCTCTACGCCCTCGGCGCGCCAGGTCTTGTCGCGGGTGACGATGATGTTCAACCTGCCCGGCAGCGGCCGGCCGATGCCCTCATAGGTCTTGCGGCCCATGATGATGGGCTTGCCCATCGTATCGGCCTTGAAGCGCTTGAGATCGGTGGAGAGCCGCCACGGGAGCCCGCCGTCCCGCCCGATCACGCCGTTCTCGGCGATGGCAACGTAGATTGCGACATCCATCAAATGTCGTCCGTTGGCTCGAGGATCAGGATGTCGATGTCGCGCTCGGGGTAGAAATTATCCGCCGTCATCTCGAATGTCGTCGGTCCGGTCTTTTTGACATTGTCGCCGCAGAACGAGACCAGGGCTTTCGGATTGCCCTTGTCGATCGTCAGCTTGAACTTTCCGATTGTGCCGGTGGCCCAGTTGCCGCCGGTGGTCAGGATATAGGCGATGCGGTTCTCGACATATTTGGGGTAGCCGTCAGGGTCGTTCTTCGCCGCCTTGCGCACCGCACTCTCGAATGTGTCGTCCATGCAATAGCGGGCCTTGTAGGCCGCATACTGACCCTGGAATTTGCCGTCGTAGAAGAAGCTGACTGAAGACGTGCCGCCGACGCTCGGCTTGTAATGGTGGGAAACATGGACGTCCTTGTTGGCCGGAAAGGTCGAGCGCCACCAGTAGGTCGAACGCAATTGCCAGAACGGCGTGTAGACCTTGGTCGTCTCGGTGCCGTCGCTGCCGGTGTCCTCGATGATGATGCCGCGGTCGACCCAGTCATCGACAACCGCTTGCGGCAACTTGGCCAAGGCCGCCTTCGCCGCATCGCCGAATGGATAGAACGGCACGTTTTGCGCCTTCAGCTCTGCGCTGATGTCGATGCCTAGCGCCAACACCTTCTGCTCGAGCTGCGGCTTGACGGCGGCACCGTCGATCGTCACCTCGAAGCCGAGGAAATTGTCGCTCTGGTTTTCGGGAATCGCCGGGATTTCTTCGGGATTGCCCGATATTTCGGGCATCGGGAAGGCGACGATGGCCTCGACATCGCGATCGGTGTTGTTGTGGAAGACATAGTCGACCGTGACCTTTTCAGGCGAGATGAAAAGGTCCTCGCTTTGCATCGCCACGGCATCGCTGCGCGACAGGATCAGGCCGCCAGTGCCAAGTTCGGCAACCGAATCATTGGCAAATACGGGCGCAGCCGACAGGGCCAGCACGGCGGTCAGAACATATCGCAACATGGAAGCCCCCTCGGCTAGAATGCTTGCAGGACCCTAGCCGTTTCAATGTGGCGTTTCAAAGCCCTTCCGCATCCGCTAGCGCACCAAAAAGGGTCTGGAGCAAGCAGTCTGGACACCCAGCGCGATCTGGACACGCGCCAGCGCGGTCTGGACACGCGCCAGCGCGGTCTGGACACGCGCCAGCGCGGTCTGGACTAACGGGTTCCGATCGGGCAGGAGTTCGCCCATGCGCAAGCTTCTCGTCATCGGCATCGGCGCCGGCAATCCCGACCACATGACCGTTCAGGCCATATCAGGCCTGAACCAGGCGGATGTGCTGTTCATTCCCGACAAAGGCGCGAAAAAAAATGAGCTGGCCGAACTGCGCCGCCGGATATGCGACCGCTTCGTCACCAACCCGAAGTCGCGCCGCGTCGAATTCGACGTGCCGGTGCGCGATCTGCCAATGGAAGATGGGCCAGTAGAAGATGGGCCGGCCCCCTCCTACCGCTCGACCGTCGATGACTGGCATGAAGCCATCGCCGCCATTTACGAAGGCCTGATCCGCGACGAGATTGCAGGCGACGGCTGCGGCGCCTTCCTGATCTGGGGCGATCCTTCGCTCTATGACAGCGCGTTACGCATCCTCGAGCGCGTGCGCCTGCGAGGCAATGTGGCGTTCGAGCTTGAGGTGATCCCCGGCATCACCGCCGTCCAGGCACTTGCCGCCAGCCACAAGATGGCGTTGAACCGCATCGGCGATTCCGTCCTCATCACCACCGGCCGCCGCCTGACTGAGGAAGGCATGCCGGACAATGCCGGAAGCGCGGTCGTCCTGCTCGACGGCAAATGCGCCTTCAACACGCTGGACGACAAGGATCTGATCATCCACTGGGGCGCCTATCTCGGCACACCAGACGAGCTCCTCATTTCGGGCCGTCTCGGCGATGTCGGTGCGGAGATCGAAAAGGTTCGCGACTACGCCCGCCGAATGAAAGGCTGGATCATGGATACGTACCTGCTGCGAAAGCCCAGGGAAGAGGAATAGGCCGTACTGCCTACTGCCTACTGCCTACTGCCTACCCTATCCCGCATCAATCTCCGCCTGCAATGCCTCCATATGCGTCGCTGCCGCCGAAGCCGCCGCCCGCTCGATGGCGCGAAAACGGCTGACCACCGCCAGCCCCACAGCCGTCAGTTGCGCGCCGCCGCCCTTGCGGCCACCGGTCTGTGCCGCCACCAGCGGCTTGCCGAACACCCGGTTCATGTCCTCGACCAGGTCCCAGGCGTGCTTGTAGGACATCTCCATGCCGCGCGCGGCGGCCGAAATGGAGCCGAAGGCGGCGATCTGTTCCAGGAGTTCGATCTTGCCCGGCCCGACGCGCCCGTCGGGGTCGAGATTTATCCGCAAGCTCAGCGACGGCATCATTACTCTCCGCGGTCCAACCTCATACTAGAAGCTCCCTGGCGAAACCGCTATTCCAAAAAGACATAGCGGGATCACCCATCCACCTCGGCGGGCAGGCCGGCGCCGGTGTTCGCCCGATCGAAGCTCACCGTCTTGATCACCGCGAAAACCTTGCCGCCAAGATGGAGCTTCAGCGCCTGCCGCGACTGTTCAGTGATGCGGGCAAGCACGGTTGCACCATTGCAGTCGATACCGACCTCGACCGCGGGCCCTTCGCCGGGGCTCATCGCGGTAATGGTCCCCGGCAGGATGTTGAGCGCGCTGAGACCCCTCGGCTTTTCGGTGGCGATCATCACATCGCGGGCGCGAATACGGATGCGCACCGGCGTACCTGTCTTCATCGCCAGCTGTGGCACCCGGAGCTCGCCCGCGGCCGAGCCGAGCACGGTCATGCCGAAAGTCTCGTCGTGACGCAGCACCCTGGTGTCCAGCACGGCGCCGCCCTCACCGCGCTCCTCCGCCGGCAACAGGTCGAGCCTTTGCATCACCGCCTCGGTCGGCCCGCTGGCAACGACATTGCCCTGCGCCAGCATCACCACGTCGCTGGCCAGCCTCGCCACTTCGGCGACCGAATGACTGACATAGACGATCGGGATTTTCGTCTCGTCGCGCAGCCTTTCGACATAGGGCAGGATTTCGGCCTTGCGCGCTTCGTCGAGCGAGGCCAGCGGTTCGTCCATGAGCAGCAGTCTGGGGCTGGCAAGCAATGCCCGGCCGATCGCCACGCGCTGTTTCTCGCCGCCCGAGAGCTTTGCCGGCCGCCTGTTCATGAGCGGCCCGATGCCGAGCAGGTCGACGACGGCATCGATATCGGCGTAGCGCTCCGCCGGCGGCGTGAACCAGCGGCCGTAGCGCAGATTGCCGGCAACGCTCATATGCGGAAACAGCCGTGCGTCCTGGAACACCATGCCGATGCGGCGCTTGTGCTTCGGCACGAAAATGCCGGCACCGGTATCGACCAGCACACGGCCGTCGACCTCGATGCGTCCCTTGTCGGGCCGGATCAGCCCGGCAATCATGTCGATCAGCGTCGTCTTGCCCGACCCCGACGCTCCGAACAGCGCCGTCAGCCGCCCGGCGCTTTCGAAGCGGGCGTCGATGGCGAAACCGCCGAGCCGATGACTGATGTCGACGAGAACGCTCATTCGATGTCTAGTCGCCGGCCGACACGCCGCGCCAGCACCTCCGAAGCCACCAGCGCGGCCATGGAGATGACGATGGAGATCAGCGTCAGGCGGAGCGCCCCTTCATCGCCCCCCGGCACCTGCGTGAATGTGTAGATCGCCGACGGCAATGTCTGCGTCTCATTGGGAATGTTGGAGACGAAGGTGATGGTGGCGCCGAACTCGCCCATCGCCTTGGCGAAGGCGAGGATGGCGCCGGCGATCAGCCCGGGCAGGATCAGAGGCAGCGTGATGGTGGCAAAAACCCAGAGCGAATTGGCGCCGAGCGTTCCCGCCGCCGCTTCCATCTTGCGGTCCACCGCCTCGATCGACAACCGGATCGCCCGCACCATCAGCGGAAAGCCCATGACGCCGCAGGCCAGCGCCGCGCCTGTCCAGCGGAAGGAGAAGACAATGCCGAAATGCTCTGCCAGGAAGGCGCCGGCCGGGCCGCGCCGGCCGAAGGTGAGCAGCAGCAGGTAGCCGGTCACCACGGGCGGCAGGATCAGCGGCAGATGCACCAGCCCGTTGAGAACGGTCTTGCCCCAGAACTGTCCCCGGGCAAGCAGCAGCGCAATCAAGATGCCTGGCGGCAGGCTGGCGAGCATCGCCACCGTTGCCACCTTGATGGACAGCCGAACCGCATTCCATTCGTCGGGAGTGAGGTCCAGCAGCCAGTTCATAGTGCCCCTTGGAACTCAGTTGCTCGGCGCGAGCACGGTAAATCCCTGATCCTTGAACAGCGCGGCCGCCTTGGCCGACTGCAGGCATTTCAGGAAAGCCGGCGTATCCTTGTCCTTCGAATCGGCGGTCTGGGCAACCGGATAAATGATCGGCGGATGCGAATCCTCCGGGAAGGTGCCGACCACCTTGACGCCCTTTTCGGCATGCGCATCAGTGGCGTAGACGATGCCAAGGGCTGCTTCACCCGTCGAAACCAGCTTCAGCGCCGCGCGCACGTTTTCGGCCTGCGCCACCTTGCCTTCGACCGAAGACCAGACGCCGAGCGATTCAAGTGCGGCCTTGCCGTATTTGCCGGCCGGCACCGCCTTGAAATCGCCCATGGCGAGCTTGCCGTCGCCGATCAGCTTGGCGAGGTCAAAGCCCTTCTCGATCCTGGTGTCGACCGCCGAGTCCTTCGGCGCCACCAGCACGATCTCATTGCCGAGCAGCTTCACTTCGGTGTCCGGCTTGGTCAGCTTCTTGTCGGAGAGATATCTCATCCAGTCGAGATCGGCCGAGATAAAGACGTCGGCAGGCGCCCCGCCCTCGATCTGTTTGGCCAGCGCCGAACTCGCGGCATAGGAGACAGTCGCCGCCTCGCCGACATCGGCCTCGCAGGCTTTGTTCACGGCGTCGAGCGCGTCCTTGAGGCTGGCCGCGGCAAACACCACCACCTTGTCTTCCGCATGTGCTGCCGGCACGACTGCCATCAGCGCCGCAGCGAAGCCACCAATGGCGATCGCCCTCGATCCAAAACCTTTGCGCAGCATGGGAACTCTCCTCGGTTTGAAAGCTAGTCAGCCCTAAGTCTCCGACCGATATATCCGCATGAATATAACAAGGGAAGGCCCGGCGCCCCATGAAAGCGTCCGTACGACACCAATTGTCCTGGAAAGACCGGCAAAGAAACCCTGGAAAGATCAGTGCCCGCAACATCCCCTCCGGGGAACGATCGCCGAGATCGTCAAGGAGCCACCACCTCGCATGTCACGATCGACATCGGTGGCGGCGCCATCGTCACCGCCTCGATCACCAACAAGGCCGTCGCCGATCTCAAGCTCAAAAGGGCAAGCAGGCCTATGCCGTGGTCAAGGCCTCGGACGTGATGGTCGGCATCGACTGAAATTTGCGGCCTTAGACCGCGATCGGCGCTTTGATCGACGCGTCTGCGACGTAGTTTTCCAGCCGGAAATCCTCGAAGCGGAAGGCGAACAGGTCCTTCACCTCGGGGTTGATCCACATCGTCGGCAGCGCCCTCGGCGTGCGCCGCAGCTGTTCGCGCGCCTGCTCGAAATGGTTCGAGTAGAGATGCGCATCGCCAAGTGTGTGGACGAAATCGCCGGGTTTCAGCCCGGTGACCTGCGCCACCATCACGGTCAGCAGGGCATAGGACGCGATGTTGAACGGCACGCCGAGAAAGATATCGGCCGACCGCTGGTAAAGCTGACAGGAGAGCCGCCCTTCCGAAACATAGAACTGGAAAAGGCAGTGGCAGGGTGGCAGCGCCATCGCTTCCACCTCGGCTGGATTCCATGCCGAAACGATCAGCCGCCGCGATTGAGGGTTTTTGCGTATCTCCTTGAGGAGATTCGCGATCTGATCGATCGAGCCGCCATGGCCATCCGGCCAGGAACGCCACTGCTTGCCGTAGACCGGGCCGAGATCGCCATTCTCGTCGGCCCATTCGTCCCAGATCGAAACGCCATGGTCGGTGAGGTATTTGATGTTGGTATCGCCGGCCAGGAACCACATAAGCTCATGGATGATCGACTTGAGATGCAACTTCTTGGTCGTGGTGACGGGAAAGCCGCGCGCCAGGTCGAAACGCATCTGGTAGCCGAAGACGGAGCGGGTTCCGGTGCCGGTGCGGTCGCCGCGATCGGCGCCGTTGTCCAGCACGTGCTGCAGGAGGTCGAGATACTGGCGCATCGGTTCCGGCTCGATTCGGTTGTCCAGCCATCATAGCTTACGGACAGGCAATCGAACACCACAAAGCAGCGCAAGCCCTGCCCGAAGCCCGCCAGTCCCCAACAACATCAGGGCTGGCGCATGGACCGCGCCAGCCCTGCGAATTGAAGCGCGGTCGTCAGAGGGAGCCGAGCTTGCCCAGGTCCTTCGCGACGAGGTAGTAGAAAGTCACCCGGCTCTTGGTGTTGTCGGCAGCCATTGCCTTGCAAGTCTTCTCGATGGATGCATCGGCCTTCGCTGCATCGCTGATGCCGAGCTTCTTGGCGACCCAGTTGTCCCTGACACGCCCGAGTTCCTTCGGGTCGGTGCAGGATACCAGCGAGGAATCGCGGTTCCTGAGCGCGATGCCTAGGTGCTTGACGATCTTTTCAACCGCATCAGCACTGGCGCCGGCATCGTATTTCTTCACGTCTGCAAGATAGTCGGCCATCAAAATTCCCCTCGTCGGCGCCACGGATCCGATCGATGAGGGCTGTGGCGCTGCTGCAACATGTGCGCTAGGTCGGTAACTCCTCACCGGGGCAAAGCTTCGGTTGAGACCGCGCCCAAGTCAACCCTTTGGACTTGCGGTTTTGTCAGGGGGATAAAGTGCCATTGCGGCCTTCCATTTCTTGCGATGGCCCCCTATATTCAGTTTGTCGGCTTGACCGACTATGGCGATAAATGGGCGATGAAATAAGCCGTTCGGACCCGGGGGCGGTACCCGGCGCCTCCACCAAAAGCCGCTGCTGATGACAGAGCGGTTTTTGCTGGGGGCGAAATAGGATCGACGAAGGTGTAAAGATCGTACTTTTGCCCGGCATGGTACCACCGTCATCGGGCTAAACCTGTAGTTGCAAATGACAACTATGCGGAAGCACGTCTCGCCGCGTAAGCGGTGCGATAGCTTCAAATCAAGCCCTAGAGGTTCGCACTTCTAGGCGGGGTTCGGAGGTACCTGGCAACAGAAACCTCCACTTCTCCCCTCCTCCGATATGCAGCATGCGCAGTGGCAGCTTCGCCGCGAAGGCGCCGGCCGCGTGCTCCCTCCATGGACAAAACATGCAAAACGATTCCGATCGCTTCTTCGTGCTGACCGGCGGTCCTGGTTCCGGCAAGACCACCTTGATCGAAGCCCTGCGCCACGCAGGCTTTGCCACCTCGGCGGAAGCCGGGCGCGGCATCATCCGCGACCAGTCCGACATTGGCGGACCCGCTTTGCCCTGGCGTGATCGCGCCCTGTTCGCCGAGTTGATGCTGTCATGGGAGATGCGCTCGTATCAAATTGCGCAAGAACAGACCGGGCGTCCTGTTTTTTTCGATTGTGGCGTTCCGGACACGCTCGGCTATCTCAGGCTGAGCGGCCTGCCGGTATCCGAACACGCCACCGCTGCCGCCGAGCGCTTCCGCTATCATCAGCGCGTCTTCGTCGCCCCGCTTTGGCCGGAGATCTTCGCGCAGGATGAGGAGAGAAAGCAGACGCTTGAGGAGGCCGAGCGTACCTATCATGCGCTGGTCGGCGTCTACACGGAGTTGGGCTATGAAACCGTCCCGCTGCCTTTGGCGACGGTCGAGGAGCGGCTGCGCTTCGTGCTGATCGAGGCAGGATTGGCATGAAAAAGGCCGGGATGAACCCGTAATGCAGTTCACTTAAGTTGGGCTGGATGAGGATCTGGTAAGACCTATCGAACAGGATGGAGATTCGTTTCCATCCTGTTCG
>NZ_JAMYOI010000042.1:0-46215 GCF_040319775.1 Mesorhizobium sp. M0870 | reverse complement strand
CGGGCCTACCCCACTGCGGCGGCCCCGTCCGCGCCGGCCCAGGGGTCCCGGTGCCCCTGGTGCCCCCCCCAACACGCCCCGTTGTGGTGCGCGCGCTGGGCGCGGGGCTGTTTTTACGGGGGGCGGGGGGGCCCCCCCCCCCACGGTTCATAGGCCAGCCTACATGCCGAGCGAAGCTTTGTAGAGCTTGATCTGGTTGTCGCGGCCGATCTGGTCGGTCAGCTTCTCCCAGGCCGCCGCAATGGCGTCGGCGCCTTCCTGCGCCTTCATCTTGCCGGCGAAAGTGTTGGCCAGGATGTCCTCGGCGGCGCTGTAGTACTGGAAGATGCCGGGGATGCGTGGCTCGATCGCCGCGTTCGGATGGTTGTAGCTGTCGGATTCCGACTTGAGGTAGGAGGTGATGAACGCCTCGTCGTAGCCGGCCGCCACCCATTCGGGAATGTCGAAATGCGAGTTGCGGTAAGGCTGGAAGCCCGATGGATACATCGCCGTCCAGATCGACAGGTCCTTGCCGCCGAGATGAGCGGCGGCGGACCATGCCGCCTTCTTCTTCTTTTCGTCGGCATCGACGCGGGCCATGACATAGACGCCCCAGCCGAGATAGGCGCAGTTGGGCGCATAGTTCGGGCCGCTGGCGAGCTTGTCCCAGGCGCCGGTCTTCGCATTGTAGACATCGTCCGAGCCAGGCAGGATCGAGAAGCCGGTGACGTCGCCGACGACGGAAGAGTCGTTGGTCTTGACGTTGGAGCCGACGTCGCCCCACCAGGTGACCATCGAGCCGGTGCCGGCCAGGAACTGCTGGAAGGCGGTCGTGTTCGGATCGGCGTTGATCTGGTCGGCGGGTTCGGACGGCAGCGCGTCGATGACGTCCTGGATGGCGCGCACCCAGGCCGGATTGTTGACGCGCGGCTTCATCGTGTCGGCGTCGAACAGCCAGGCCTTGTCGTCCGGATGCTTGGCATAGGCGCTAGCGCGGCTGCCGAGGAAATAGAAGCCGAAACCACCCCACGCCTTGGGCGCGTCGAGATAGCCAAAGACGTCCTGGTCCTTGAGTTTCTTTCCCTTGAGGAACTTCGTCACCGCCTGGACCTGCTGCCAGGTCTTCGGCACGCCCCATTCACCTTCGCCGCCGCCGTCCTTCCAGGCCTTGGCGAGGTCGGCATCGGTAAACACGTCGGTGCGGTAGTTGAAATTGTGCGCGTCGCCGTCGACGGTCACGCGGTATTGCTTGCCGTCCCAGGTGCCGACCGGCGGCTGCAGATAGGCCACGACGTCCTTCATGTCGATCTGGTCCTTGACCCAATCCGGCATTTCCGAGGTCAGGCCCTTGCCGCAGACATCGCCTTCGAACGGCGCGCCCATCTCGATGATGTCGAAATCGACGGTGCCGGTGGCGATCGACTGCTGCAGGCGGGCGTTGTAGTCGGCCTGCGCCAGGTCGATCCAGTTGATCTTGGCGCCGGTATAGGTCTCCCATGGCTTCAGGAAGCCGCGGAACAGCACATTGTGCAGGTTCTGGTTGTTGAGACCCATGAAGGTCAGCTCGACGCCGGCGAATTCGCCTTCCTTGACGTTGGCCTTGGTCGCCTCGAGGCAGAGTTCACCGACCTTCTGGAAATCGGCGTCCGTCGGCTGGCCTTTGCCGACGCCGGGGATCTGCAGGATTTTGGAGCGCAATTCGCTTGCCGCGGAGGCCGGTCGCGTCAAGGCGCCAAGTCCGGCGCCGGATGCGGCTGCGATCGCGGCCATGCTGGCCGCGCCCTTCAATATGTCGCGCCTTGTGGCGCCGGCACGAACCAGTTTCTCGTAAAGACCCGTTCTCATCGCCTATTTCCTCCCAGAACATCAGTGTGAATAAATCGGCCAACTGTCGGACGCTGGAGCGCCAAGGATGCTCCCCGGTTCGGAAACGAATTAGGCAGGACCCCACCCTGCGTCGATTGAAATTCCCTGCGGATCGGGTACCGACATTTTGACCAGCGCCTGCCACTATTCTCACAACCAAACGCCGTGTCAACGAGAGCGGGTTTTTATCTATAAGAGACCGACTTGCCCTGGCAGGTCGCGTTGGGTAGCTTCTGCGCCTACGGCTAATGGAGCCGATGGGGGAGATATGGCGCAAGTCGCGATCAGCAAGGTGGCCAAGGCCTTTGGAACGGTCAAGGTTCTGCACGAAGTCAGCGTCGATATCGCAGACGGACAGTTCGTGGTGCTGGTTGGCCCTTCGGGTTGCGGCAAGTCCACGTTGCTCAGGATGGTGGCTGGGTTGGAGACCGTCTCCGCCGGCACGATCGCCATCGGCGACCGCGTCGTCAATCATCTGCCGCCGGCCAAGCGCGACATCGCCATGGTGTTCCAGAACTATGCGCTCTATCCGCACAAGACGGTCGAGCAGAACATGGCCTTTGCCCTCAAGCTCAGGAAAACCGATCCGGCCGTGGTCGCCGAGCGGGTCAAGCGCGCCGCCGATATCCTCGACCTCAACCCTTATCTGAAGCGCTATCCCCGCCAGCTTTCCGGCGGCCAGCGCCAGCGCGTGGCCATGGGCCGCGCCATCGTGCGCAATCCGCAAGTGTTCCTGTTCGACGAGCCGCTCTCCAATCTCGACGCCAAGCTGCGCGTGCAGATGCGCACCGAGATCAAGGAGCTGCACCAGCGGCTGAAGACCACTACCATCTACGTCACCCACGACCAGATCGAAGCCATGACCATGGCCGACAAGATCGTCGTCATGCGCGACGGCCGCATCGAGCAGGTCGGCGCGCCGCTCGAACTGTTCGACAGACCGGCCAACCTGTTTGTCGCCGGCTTCATCGGTTCGCCCTCGATGAACCTGCTCAAGGGCGTCATGCGCAAGGGTGCCAGGCCCGGTGTCGACATTGCAGGCACGCTGTTCCCGATTGCACCAGGCAATGCAGCGCAGGATGGCCAGGCTGTCGTCTATGGCGTGCGCCCGGAGCATCTCGAGATCCATCCCGATGGCGTGCCAGCGAAGATTTCGGTGGTCGAGCCGACCGGCTCGGAAACGCTGGTGTTCCTGCGCTTCGGCGACGGCGAGATGGTGGCGCTGTTTCGTGAGCGGCACGACTTCAAGCCCGGCGACACGCTGACCCTGAAGCCCCGGCTCGATCAGATCCACCTTTTCGACGCAGAGACCGGCAAGCGTCTCTGATCCCAACTCACGAGGAATACCATGCTCAAAGGCATCAACCCGCTGCTCAATGCCGACGTGCTGCAGGCATTGCGGGCAATGGGGCATGGCGATGATCTGATCATCGCCGACACCAATTTTCCGTCCGATTCGGTGGCGCGCCAGACGGCGCTCGGCCGCGTGCTGCGCATCGATGCCTCGGCGGCGCAAGTGGTCAAGGCGGTGCTGTCGCTCTACCCGCTCGACACATTCGTCGATGATTCGGCCGCACGCATGGAGATTGTCGGCAAGCCGGACGAGATTCCGCCCGTGCAAAGCGAAGTGCAGAAGGAGGTCGACAACGCCGAGGGCAAGTCGTGGCCGATGATCGCGGTCGAGCGTTATGCTTTCTACGAGCGCGCCAAACAGGCCTATTGCGTGATCCAGACAGGTGAGCGCCGCTTCTACGGCTGCTTCGCCTTCCGCAAGGGCGTCGTGCCGCCGGATGCGGAGTAGCGGCATGGCTTCGGGCAAGCCGGTCGTCATGAAGCCGGTCGTCATCCTGGGTGTGTTCGTCGCCGACACCGCCTACAGGGCGCAGCGGCAGCCGCGCATGGGCGAAACCATCCTCGGCACATCCTTCACGCTGGGGCCGGGCGGCAAGGGCTCGAACCAGGCCGTGGCCGCCGGGAAGCTCGGCGCCGACGTCACCTTCCTCACCCGCCTCGGCGTCGATCCCTTCGCCGACATGGCCAGGCAGACCTGGGCGCAGGCGGGCGTCAAGAATGCCGTCATCGACACGCCGGAAAGCTACACCGGTGCCGCCTACATCTTCGTCGAGGAGACCACCGGCAACAACGCCATCATCGTCAGCCCCGGTGCCGCCATGCTGATCTCGTCAGCCGATATCGAGGCCAATGCCGGGCTGATCGGCGGTGCCGGCGTCTTTGTCACCCAACTCGAACAGCCGATCGAAGCAGCCATGCGGGCGCTGGAGATCGCGCGTGGGGCAGGGGTGACGACGATCCTCAATCCGGCCCCCGCGGCAAAGCTTCCCGACCGCATCTACACGCTCTGCGACTACCTCACACCCAACGAGACCGAGACGGAGGAACTGACCGGGATGAAGGTGTCCTCGGTCGACGAGGCGCGGCGCGCCGCGGACAGCCTGCTCGAAAAGGGGGTCGGCACGGTCATCGTCACGCTCGGCGACAAGGGCGCGCTTTTGCACTCTAAGACCCGCTCGGACCATGTTCCAGCCGTCAGTGCCGGGCCGGTGGCCGAAACCACGGGGGCAGGCGATGCCTTCAATGGCGGGCTTGCCGCAGCACTTTCGAGGGGCGTGGAGCCGCTGCAAGCGGTGCGCTTCGCCTGTGCCGTCGCTGGCATTTCGGTGACCCGGCCAGGGACCGCGCCGTCAATGCCGACGCTTCGGGAGGTCGAGGCGCTGCTGGCTGGGGGATAAGATCGGCTTGGCTGACTGGCCGCTGACGCCGCCTCCGGCCAGTTCTTGAGGCCCTATGGTTTTTTCGAACGCAAGCTTGTGGAGATATTGCGCAGCGGGCCTGTGAAGCGCCAGCTTCTGGACTGATGCAAGGCCGCGACTTGCATCTGGCACGCTTGCAACCTTTGTTCGATCTCGTCCTTCTCGTTCCTGGCATCCGAAGCGGCGCTCTGCAGCCCGACGCTGCTTTGGTGAGCCGCCTCAAGCGCACTGCGCAACCTTGAGATTTCAGAATGCAATGTCGCCTTCTCGGCTTCAGCGCTTGCAAGCATCGGTCGGATCGTCTGCACATCCTCCCAGGCAAGGCGCGCTACCAGATCCCCGACGGCACGGCGCATCTGCTCGCTCCAGGCCCTGGGATCAACGCGCATGAGGCGCGAGTATTCGGATTGTTCCTTGCTGGCGTTCGGTATCCAGACTCGCAAGGCCGAAGGCCACCAGCCGGCTCTGTCGGCGATATCAAGCAGTGTGGCGAGTTGGGATACTGCGGAGTGCCGTGATTTTTTCCATGCGGCGCTGAAATGCAGGACGGTTGGAACGCGGCAATAGGTGAAGGGGTTTCGCGGATTCTCGCGCATGATTCGCCGCCACAATTGCCAGTCCCCGGCCGATGCGACGTCTTCGGGCCAGACATCTCGCGACGGCAGGCAATCGGCCCGATACAGGAAGCAACTGGCGGGTATCGTGTTGCCGACCTCAGTGAACCCCCTGAACTCGTCGGCCAGGTCCAGATTGGTCAGGAAGGGGGCTGCGATGCCATCGGTGGAAACCCACAGCGCCTGACTGTACGCGATGGCAGCTCCAGTTTTGAGGCCATCCGCCAGGATCTCAAAATGATCCGGAAACAGGAGGTCGTCATCGGCGGCAAAGCCAATCAGCTCGCCGCGTGCCTCACGCAGCACGATGTTGCGGTTCGCGTAGCCGAAGTTCGGCGCCTTGGGGAGATCGAAGAAACGAATGCGGCTGTCATGGAAGGCTTCGACCACCTCGGCCGTGCCGGCCGCGCAGCCGTCGCCGACGACCAGCAATTCAAAATCGTCGACGGTCTGGTCCAGCACCGATTGGATAGCCACACCGATGACATCCACGCGCGAGTGCGTCGGCATGAGGATGGAAAAGCGGGGCTTGCTCACCATCCCTTCGCGCTGCCGAAATCATGGGGGATGAGATCGGTATCGATCGGCAGGCGATACTTATCGGGATTTGCGTGATCGTATTGTATCGTTGGGAAGTTGATGGCGACCACGTCGGATGTTCCGATGTTTCGGTCGGCATGCCAGACAAATTTCGGAATATTGACCAGGCGTGGATGATTGCTGGAGAGGTAAACCTTCGAAATCTTGCCGTATGTGCTGGATTCGGGGCGAGGGTCATAAAGGACCAGTTCCATCTCGCCGCTGATCACAAAATAGCGGTCCTCGTGCAGCTTGTGCAGGCCCCACCCTTTCACCAAGCCAGGGCGAATTGTGAACATGTAGGAAAAGACCAGCGGGTCGGCATGCCAACCCCAGCGCGGGTCATAGATCTCCGTGACGCTGCCGCGGTCGTCATTGTGCCGGATGCTGTCGAAAAAGGACATGCCGTCCACAAGAGGCGTGGTGCTTTGCCGCTGCTCGTCCAGAGTCCGTTGATCCTGCTGGGCGGCGGCAAGTGTGGTCTCCAGAAGATTCAGGCTGGTGTGATCGCTCATGAACAAAGTCCCCGCTGTTTGACTGCCTTCAGATCGACCTTCCTCTCACAATTTTCGATGGATGTCCTGATCGAGCTCACAGGTTCGTGCAGCCATGATGACTTTTTCGGGGGCGGTTGGATGGGATCGGAGACAGGGGATGGCCAGACGTGCGGGTGCGCGCCGGCGTGCGACTGACAGGATTTGGGCGGCGCCTTGCTTGCGCCGGTTGACGCGACCAGAGCGCGGCGTCGTCAATGCCGACGTTGCAGAGGCGGTTCCTGGGTCTATGCTTGGGAGATCAAACTCAGATCCGAGACAATCCGAGTTGCCTCATCCAAGATGATTTTTTGACAATCAATGTCGACATTTCTCTGAAGCCAAGGGCTTGATACCCTTGAGAGAAATGGCGCGAGTGACGGGGCTCGAACCCGCGACCTCCGGCGTGACAGGCCGGCACTCTAACCAACTGAGCTACACCCGCGCATGGCGAACACGTGTCAGCCGTGTTCGTCGTTGGGGCGCTGGATAAGGGGTTCGCCACCGGGTGTCAAGCGTGACAGGACAGCATAACAGCAAACAGGAGAAGGTTTTTTGACAGCCGGCGTTTTGTTGGCAAAACCGGCATCCAACCAGGGCGTCCTGCATTCATTTGGCCTTGCGAAGCGGACCCTGACCGCTTAAAGGTCCGGCCCGGAGCGGGCGATTAGCTCAGTTGGTAGAGCGCTTCGTTTACACCGAAGATGTCGGCGGTTCGAGCCCGTCATCGCCCACCATTCCATAGTCCATTCAAACTGTTGCCAGACACGGACCCGAGTCGTCTGGTTCGTGCTGCACTCAAGGCGGCAACAGACGGAAATCATTGCCCTCGGGCAGCAGCTGTCCGCCATCGACAACAATGGTCGTGCCGGTGATGTAGCTGGCATCGTCGGAGGCGAGGAACAGGAAGGCGTTGGCGACGTCGCGCGGGCTGCCGAGGCGGCCGAGCGGAATGGAGTCCTCCATGTTCTTGATGTAAGCCGCGCCGCGATGCAGCTCGATGGCTTCGGTCAGGATGTTGCCGGGCTCGACGCCGTTGACGGTGATGCCGTAGCCGGAGAATTCCAGTGCGGCGGCGCGGATGAAGCCGTTGATGCCGGCCTTGCTGGCCGAATAGTGGCCATGGCCCGGGCTGGTGACATGCGGGCCGGTAATGGACGAGGTGTAGAGCATGCGGCCGAAGCCTTGCGCCTTCATCGGCACCAGGGCCGCGCGGCTGGCATTGAAGGTGCCGCGCAGATTGACCGCCATGACGCGGTCCCAGTCATCAGTGCTGGTGTTCTCGATCAGCTGCCAGGGATAGATGCCGGCATTCTGCACGATGACGTCGAGGCGGCCATGGAGTTTGAGCGCCAGCGCCACGGCGGCCTCGGCGTCGCTCATTTGCGAGATGTCGGTGCGGATGAAGGGGACGCCCAACTCGCCAGCGGTGGCTTGCCCGGCCTCGACCTCGGTGTCGGCGAGCACCAGCCTCGCGCCTTCCTCGGCAAAGCGTAGCGCGATGCCCTTGCCGATGCCGCGGGCGCTGCCGATGATCAGCGCTACCTTGTCTTGTAACCGATTGGTCATGCGAGCCGTCCTGTCATGCGAGTCTTTGGCGAATGGTTTGCTTGAAGGCGTCGAGCAGCACGGCCGCCAGCACCAGCAGGCCGTGGATCACCTGGGTGAAATTGGCCGGCAGGCCCATCAAATTGATCGCCGTGTTGATGGCCGAGAGCAAAAGCACGCCGGCATAGACGCCGGGGAGGGTGCCGACACCGCCTTTCAGGCTGACCCCGCCGATGACGACCGCGGCGAACGCGTTGAACAGCAGGCCGACGCCGAGATTGGCGGTGGCGCCCGAGGTGCGGATCGCCAGCAGCCAGCCGGCAAGGCCGGCAATGGCGCCGGCGAGAACGAAGGCGATGATGAGATTGCGGTTGACGCGGATGCCGGCGCGGAAGGTCGCCGTCTCGTTGCCGCCGATCATCACCAGATGCCGGCCGAACGGCGTCTTGGCCATGATCAGCGAAAAGACGACGAAGCAGCCAACCGCGATCCAGGCGGTCAGCGGCAAGCCGATCAGGCGCTGGATGCCGAACCAGCGGATGGCCGGCGCCAGGTCCTGTGCCGAGCGGCCGCCTGACACGACCAGCACGAGGCCGCGCACCCAGATGTAGGACGCCAAGGTAATGATGAAGGCGCTCATCTTCACCTTGACCACCAGATAGCCGTTGAAGGCGCCGATGAGGCCGCCGACTGCCAGCGCCAGCAGCAGCGAAACCGGAACCATCAGCCATTCGGGATGCAGCTGCACGCCCATGCCGATGCCCGACGAGCAAAACAGGATGCCGACCGCCATGGCGCTGAGCGCTGCGACGGATTCGACCGACAGATCCATGTGGCCGGCGATGATCACCAGCGCCAGGCCGATCGACATGACGCCGAGCACGCTGGAAGCCTCGATGATGTTGGCGAAAATGCCGAGCTGAAAGTAGTTCGGGACGAAGATGGAGAAGACCACCAGCACGAACAGCAGCATGAACCAGACGAGGTTGTCGAGTACGAACTCCAGGGCTTTGCGTGTGCGCGGGTTCATGGGCTGATCCGGTTGGCGCCCCGCGAAATCAACTCGATTTCGTCGGGTTAAGGCGCGGATTCAAATTCGCCACGGCATCCTTTCGGACGCGGCGGTGTGAAGGGGCAGGCTCCGGGCCGTTACGGCCCGGAGCGCTTTCAATGACTATTCGACCGACTTGACGGTGTCCGTCGGCGGCTTCTGGTTGCCCCAGAAGGCCGGATTGTCGACGTTTTCCTTGGTGATGGCGGCACCGGGGATCTTGATGTTCGGACCCCAGGCTTCCTTGGTCACGGTCGATTTCAAGCCGAGCACGTCGTATTCACCGGGCTTGATCTCTTGCTTCTTGACGATCTTGTCCATGAACATGGCGACAGCCGCGGCCTGCGCGTAGAGCGGCTGCTCGATTTCGGCGTTGAGCCAGCCCTTGCGGATCAGGTCGAGGCCGACCGGAGCGCCGTTCGAGCTCATCAGCATGACGTCGCCCGGCTTCTTGCCGGCTGCCTCGAGCGAGGCGACGGCGGCGACCGAAAGGTGCGCGGCATGGCTGAAGATCAGGTCGATGTCGGGGTTTGCCAACATCTGGTCGGCAACGATTGTGCCGGCATTGCTGGCTTCCCATTGCATGGCCGGAAGCGAGATGATCTTGACGTCCGGAAACGCCTTCATCTTCTCCTCGAAGCCCTTCTGGATGTCGAGCGTATAGGGATCGCCGGGATCGCCGAGCACCTGCAGAACCTTGCCCTTCACCGAGCCGTTCTTGGCTTTCAGCAGCTTCTCGGCCTGGTCCGCGGCGACGTAGCCGATCTCGACCGTTCCGGCGACAGAGGTGAAGTCGGATGGCGTCGAGGTGATCTGGCGGTCGAACTCGACCACCGGGATGCCGGCGGCGCGGGCTGCCTCGATCGACGGTTTCAGTGCATTGAAGTCAACTGCCGCCAGGATGATGGCCGCCGGCTTCAGCGCGATGACATCGTTCATCTGCGATTGCTGGGCGTCGGTCTTGTTGTCGGCGTTCAGCGTCTTCATCTCGTAGCCGGTCTGCTTCAGGAACAGTTCCAGCGCGCTCACCGAGCCGGTCTGAAACTCGTCCAGCAGGGTCGGCACCATATAGTAGACGATACCCTTGGACTGGGCGAATGCCGGCGTGAGCGTGGCAAAGGCCAGTGCAAGGATACCGAAGACAGCAAGAAGTATTCGCTTCATGTCGTTCGCTCCTCTTAAGCCGGACCCCTCTTTGTCCCTCAGCCTGTCGGTCCGGCACCGGCAAGCGTCTCACCGGTGATCATGTTGATCACCGCATCGGGACTTGTTTTATTGCGTGCGACATCGCCGGCCACGACGCCTTGGCGGATCACCACGATCCGGTCGGCGACCTGAAAAGCCTGCTGCATGATATGGGTGATGATGACGACGCCGATGCCCTGGTTCGCCACCTGGCGGATCATGTCGAGGCCGCGCCGCGTCTGTTCGACCCCGAGCGCTGCGAACGGTTCGTCTAGCAGCACCAGCTTGCCGCCCCAATGCACGAACCGGTTGAGCTCGATGGCTTGCCGCTGGCCGCCCGAAAGGTGCTCGACATTGGCGCGCAGCGAGGGAATGCGGGTGCCGGCACTGGCCAGCGCCTTTCCGACGACGGCTTCCATGGCGCGCTCGTCGAGCACGGGAATGCCGAAAACCTGTCTGGTGATTTCGCGGCCCATGAAGAAATTGGCGACCACGTCGACATTGGTGCACAGCGACAGGTCCTGGTAGACGGTCTCGATGCCGGCTGCCTTGGCCTCTGCGGGCGACCGGGCAAGGAACTCCTTGCCCTCGAACAGCATTCGGCCGGAGGTCGGCTCCAGTCCGCCGGCGATAATCTTGACCAGTGTCGATTTGCCGGCGCCGTTGTCGCCCAGCAGCGCCACGACCTCGCCCTTGCCGATCGAGAAGCTGATGCCCTTGAGCGCTTCGATCGCGCCATAGTTCTTGGTGACGTTGTCGAGCACCAGCAGGGGTTCACTCATGCCGCAATCTCCCTGCCTTTGAGAAGGTCGCGCTCGCGTTCGCGTTCGGCCGCGAACATCTGCCCGAAGCGAGGTGACAGCACCCCGGAAACCGCAAGGGCGGCGGCGCCGCGCAGCACGGAATGCTGCCCGCCGCGTGCGACCACAACCCTGGGCGTCGTGCGGTCCTTGCGAGCCGAGACGGAGTTGTGCAGGCCTCCGGCCGAACCAGCCAGCATTTCGAGCAGGTCGGCGGACGCCAGCCCGCCGAGGATGACCGTCTCCGGGTCGAACAGGTTCTCGATGACGGCGACGGCGTTGTGAAAGATCGGTGCGACTTCGGCGACCCAATCCGCCTCGCTGCCGTTCCAGCGCCGGAGCGCCTCGAGCGACAAATATCTTTCGAGACAGCCGCTGTTGCCGCACGGGCAAGCCTCGCCGCCCGGAATAACGGGAATGTGCCCGATCTCGCCGGCATTTCCCCAGGCGCCGCGCAAGGCGCTGCCATCATGAACCATGACGCCGCCAAGGCCGACGCCGAAATAGAGATAGTAATATTCGGAAAACTGGGCGCCGAGGCCGTAGAGGCGCTCGCCCATGGCGGCTGCTGCCATATCGGTTTCAAAGAAGGCCGGCAATCCGGTGGAGGCCGCCAGCCGTTCGCGCAGCGCTACATCCTTCCAGCCGGTCATGGTGGTCGGCCCCACGAAACTCATGGACTCCACGTCGAATGGGCCGGGCAGGGCCATGCCGACGCCCAGCACCCGTCCGCCAGCCCGTAGTCTGGTCAATTCCACCACCATCGCCCCGATCAGCTCGAAGGCGTGGTCCGGCGTCGCATTTGGCGCCTCGCGGTAGATGCTCTCGATCACGTCGCCGCTCAGATTGATCAAGGCGGCGCTGATACCAAGCGGAGTGATGTGGATGCCGACGGCATAGCCCCCATCGGGGTTGATCCGGAGCGTCGCTGGCGGCAGGCCGCGCCCCTTCGGCTCTTCGCGCAGCGACAGGATGTAGCCCTGATCTTCCAGTTCGCGAACGATGGTCGACACCGTCTGGACGGTGAGGCCGACGCGCCGGGCGATCTCGCCGCGGGCGATCGGTCCATGCAGGCGGATGGACTCAAGCACGATGCGCCGGTTGTACGGCCGCCCGAACTCCTGATTGGTCCCCCGCAGTGCCATGATTGCGCCCCTTAGGAGAGCGCAGCTTTGCATTGCTTATTTATTCAGTCAAATGGAATTCAAAAATAAATTCACGACGAAGTTTTCCAGGGAAGGCCTTCGAGGACGTATTCGGTTCAGGACCTGCTCACACGCCGCCCTGGCTGATTGCCGCCATGTCGAAACCGTTTCAAAGGTGGGCGAACCCCGCGACCGTTGATCCGACAAAGCATGGAGCAAAGATGATCGAATTGCCGTTTGCCCGCGACGAGTACCAACAGCGGCTACGAAAAATCCGCACCGAGATGGCCAAGCGCGGTCTCGAGCTCCTTGTTGTCAACGACGTTGCCAACCAGCATTACATCACCGGCTATGATGGCTGGTCGTTCTATACGCCCCAGGTCGTGCTCGTGCCAATCGAAGAGGTCGAGCCGGTCTGGATCGGGCGCGCCATGGATGCGGCCGGCGGTCTTCTGACAGCCTGGATGAAGCCGGAAAACGTGGTTGGCTTCCCGGAAGACCATGTTCAGCGCGTCGATCGCCATCCGATGGACTGGATCGCAAACTGGATCGTCGCCAGGGGCTGGGGGAGCAGACATATCGGCATCGAACTCGAAGCCTATTATTTCTCCCCCAAGGCGCACGCCCGGCTTGTCGCCGGACTTCCCAACGCAAAATGGCACGATGCCGACCTGCTGGTGAACTGGATCCGCGCGGTCAAATCGGCGCCCGAGATCGCGTATTTGCGCAAGGCATCGACCCTGGCCGAAGCGGCCGTCACGCGGGCCTTCGAGGTGATTGCGCCGGGTGTTCGCGAATGCGATGCCATCGCCGCCATCCAGGCGGCGCAGATTGCGGGCAGCCCGGATTTTGCCGGCGACATCACCGCGCTTCCACCGACAATCCTCGGTGGCGAGAATGCCTCGGCGCCGCACATCATGTGGAGCGACAGGCGGTTCGGGGAAAACGAGACGATCGCGCTGGAACTTGCCGGCGTCTGCCGCCGCTATGCCGCCGGCCTCGCCAGGACCATGCAGCTTGGCAAGACGCCGACAAATGTTTCGGACACGGCAAAAGCGGTGATCGAGGGCATGGATGCGGTGCTCGACGCGGTCAGGCCGGGAACATCAGCCGAAGCCGTCGAAGCCGCCTGGCGCAAGGTCATCCAGCGCTACGGACTGAAGAAGGAATCGCGCATCGGCTACTCCATCGGGGTTGCCTATCCGCCGGATTGGGGCGAGCACACGATCAGCCTCAGGCCGGGCGACAAGACCGTGCTTGAACCGGGCAATGTCGTTCATTCCATCCTCGGCATGTGGATGGACGGCTGGGGCATCGAGATCAGCGAGACCATCCTGGTCACCGAAACCGGCCATGAGACCCTGACGAAGTTCCCGCGAGAGATCCATGTCAAATCCTGAGGGTTCGGCCACGGCGGGTGGTGTTGCGAAAACCGTGACGACCGATATCGCCGCCGGAATTCTCGATCGGATGATCGAGGTCCGCCGCCATCTGCACCGCAATCCCGAGCTCTCGAACCAAGAGGCCGGCACGCAGCGTTATCTCAGGCAGATGCTGGTGGATCAGGGGATTGCCGACATTCGCGACGTCGCCGGCTTTGGCCTTGCCGTCGATATTGTCGGCACCGGCAAGCCGTCAAATCGAAAGGTCGCCATTCGCGCCGACATCGATGCCTTGCCGATCGAGGAGGAGTCCGGCGTCGATTATGCATCGACGAATCCAGGCGTGATGCATGCCTGCGGCCACGACGCCCATGCATCGATGGCTTTCGCGGTCGCCGCGCATCTTCACCAGTCGCGGGACAGTTTTGGCGGCACCGTTCGCCTGATCTTCCAGCCGGCGGAGGAGGACGAACCGTCGGGCGGCAGGCGGGTGGTGGAAGAGGGGCTTCTCGACGATATCGACGCCGCCATCTGCGTCCACGTCGATCCGTACACACCGACCGGCAAGATCGCCGTCGGCTCCGGTCCCTACACTCTGGCCTGCGACACTTTCGATGTGGTCGTCATCGGCTCGGCGGCGCACGCGGCAAAACCGCATGAGGGTGTCGATGCGTTGGCCGTGGCTTGCTCCCTGGTGAGCGAATTGCAGAAGATCGTTTCGCGCGAGATCGACCCGTACGATCCGCTGGTGATTTCCGTGACGGCCATCAACGGCGGCAACGCCTACAATGTCACCGCCGGCAAGGTCACGTTGAAAGGCACCATCCGAAGCGGCAGCGACGCCACCCGCGAGCGGGCCTGGCACCGCGTTCGTACGATAGCCGATGGGGTAGCGACAAGCCACGGCGCGCGTGTCGAGGTCGACATCCACAAGGGCGAACCTGGTGTCGTCAACGATGTCGAGATGACCGAGCTGATTGCCGCCAGCGCCAAGGCCTGCATCGGTGCCGACAACGTCCTCAAAACGCCCGGATGGACGATCGCGGACGACTTTGGCTACTACAGCGAGAAACGCCCGTCGGTCTATTTTCGGCTGGGAATCCGCAACGAGGAGATCGGATCGGTGTTTCCGCTCCACCATGCCCGGTTTCGTGTCGACGAGGCCGCGCTGAAGGTCGGCGCGGCCACCCTGGTTGCGGCAGCGACGGCGTTTCTGTCGACGGGAGCGCCTTAGTCAGCCATCATGATGGTCATCGGCGCATGGGGCAGGAGCCCAGGATCGCTTACAGATACTGGGCGACCTTCTTGCCGACCGTGAGGAAGCGCAAGGGATCGATCGCTTCGCCATTGTGGCGGACTTCGTAGTGCAGATGCGGGCCGGTCGAGCGGCCGCTGCTGCCGGTCTTGCCGATGACGGCGCCGGCGTCCAGTTTCTCGCCAACGGTCACGTCGATCTCGCTGAGATGCCCGTAACGTGTCGCAAAACCATTGCCGTGGTCGACTTCCACCATGCGGCCATAGCCGCCGTTCCAGCCGGCCTTGGTGACGGTGCCGGGCGCGGTGACCTTGGCGGCCATGCCGATCGGCGCCCTGAAATCCATGCCGGAATGCAGTGCCGCGGTGCCGAGGATCGGGTCGGTGCGCACGCCGAACGGGCTGGTGACGGAGTGGCCCGGCGCGGGGTTGGTCAGCGGCAGCTGGCGCGCTTCCTTCTTGAGATGGTCGAGGGCGTCAAGCGCTTCGTCCAACTCCTTGACCTTGCTGTCGAACATCATCGAACTGTCGACCGGAATGAGCGGTCCGCCGACATCGCTGTCGCCCTTGCCGAAGTCGCTGTCGACGGGCAGTCCGGCCGCCTCGAGCGCCTGGGTGATGGCATCGGCGCTCTTGTAGGCATTGTCGGCAAGCGTGCTGATGCGGGTCAGTTGATCGCTCTCGATGGATCTCAGCGATTGGTTGATCGAAACGAAGAGCTTGTCGGCACGATCGGCGGCTGAAGCGCTAGGCAGCGGATCGGAGCGGGTCGACCACAGCGAGAACGGCCTTGTGTCGCCGGCGCCGGGATCGGCGCTCAGGCTGGCGACCGCATAATTCGTCGCGGGCTCCTTGATGCTGCCGGTCACTTCGGCGCGTTTGTCCGGCTTCGCAACCGCTGCCGGATATTCGGCCGGCGCTGCGCCGACTTCGCTCTCGGCGCGTTCGAGCAGCGGGCCAAGGCGGCCGTGACGCTGGCTCAGCTGGCTCTGCCGTTCAAGCAGTTCGCTGACCTTGGTTTCCATCAGCTGCTGGTCGAGTAACTGCCGGCTGGTGATGCGGTCGACCTGGGCGCGAAGCGCCGAAATTCGATCTTCATAGGCTTGTTGCATGCGCGCTTGGCGCGCAGTGGTGGCGCCGATCAAATCGTCGCGCAGGACGAGATAGGAGGTGGCCATGAGGTAACCTATGGCAATGGCGGCCAGCGCCGAGCCGATAAAGGCCGCCAGCCACGGCCGGATTGTGAAATGCCTGATCTCGTTGCCCCGGGCGATGATGACCGTATGGGGCTCCTTACGCCTGCCGAAGACTGCGGACTGACCGGTTACGTTCACGGGACCAAGCTTTCGTTTACGACACCACGACAGCTTGACTACACATTATTAAGGTTAACAAAGGCTTGCAGCGCCGACTTGTCCGCAGCGGTTGCCCGCCGGGCGTGCGTAAGGTTGTAAGGGAAACCGGGCCGGCCTCGCCGGCAAAATCTCAAAGCGCACGAACGGCCTCGAGCACCTCTTCCGCATGGCCCTTGACGCGGACCTTGCGCCAAATCCTGGCGATCCGCCCGTCGCGGCCGATCAGGAACGTCGCGCGCTCGACTCCCATATACTTGCGGCCATACATCGATTTCTCGACCCACAGATGGTAGGCCTCGATCACCTTGCGCTCCTCGTCGGCGGCGAGGTCGATGGTCAGATTGTACTTCGACTTGAACTTGTCGTGCTTCTTGACGGGGTCGGGCGACAGGCCGATCACCGCGGCGCCGGCCTTCTCGAACTCCGGCTTCAGCTGCGAGAAGCTGATCGCCTCCTGCGTGCAGCTTGTTGTGTCGTCCTGCGGATAGAAATAGAGCACGATGGGCTTGCCGGACGATGCGGCAAGGCTGACTGATCCGCCGCCGTCCCGCGGCAGGTCGAATTGCGGCGCGAGATCGCCTACGTCGAGGTCAGCCATACCGATGCCCTTGTTTGAGGTTACGCGCGAAGCCACACCGATATAGTGTCGGACGGGGATTCGTCCACGATCGAGTTCGTACAACGGAAAATTGCGTGGATCAGGAGCGACCGCAGCACGAGAAGATCCGGTTCAGGCGTGATGAGATCACCGACCTGGGGACCTTTCCGTCCGCCTGCCGTGTGCCGCCGCTCGGTCAGGCGTCGATCGGACGCGGTTTTCGCATCCTGTCGCGACTGTTCGCCGGTCTGGTCGCTTTCGTGCTGCTGGCCGCCATGCTCGTTTATCTGGTTGGCGCCTCCGGCATCGGAGCCGACCGGCTTCGCACCGAGGCGGAAACGGCGCTCGAGAAACTGGCGGGCGTCGATGTCAATGTCGCGGTCGGGCCTGCCCGCATCACGCTCGACGGTTCGAGTTTCATCGCGCTCCAGGTCAGCGACGTCAGCTTGAAGACATCGGACGGCAAGCCGATGGCCGATGCCGGCCGCGTGCGCTTCGGCGTGCGTCTGTTCCCGCTGCTGTGGGGAGATGTGCGGCTGACCAGCGCCAGGATCTCGGATGCCCGCATCGTCGTGGCTGCGATGCCGTCCGGCGGCGACTGGACCGCCGGCCTGCGCAATGCGGACGGCCTCATCGATCCGGAGAAGCTGTCCGCTGCGGTGTTCGGAAACATCAACCACGCACTCGATGCCGTGCGGGAGGATTCGCTGCGCCGGATCGACCTTCGCAATGTCGAATTCGTGCTGCCCGAAACCGGAGCGATCAAGCTCGTCAAGCTCACCGACGCCACCGTCGTGCAGTCAGGCCCGGGCGGCATGCAGTTCTCGTCCACGGCGGACATCGACGGCAGGACGGCTACCGTTGCCGCTTCCGCCTCCCGCGATATCGCGGCGCACCGCGTCACGGCACTGGATGCGAGCGTCGATCTGGCCGATACCGGCGACATGGCGGCCGCTGCCGGCAAGCTGGGAACCGTCGCGCTGAAGCTGACGGGATCGGAAGGGTTCGGCGCGAACGCATCGCGGCTGACGGCCGCTTTGTCGTCGACGGGTTCTGTCCTTGATCTCGGCACGCGAGGACTGCTGCCGGCGGACGTCGATATCAATGCGACGCTGGTTGCGGGCAGCAACAAGATCCAGGTCGACAGATTGCTGCTGAAGACCGGCCGCTCGACATTCGATTTCGCCGGGTCGATCGGGCCGAAGCCGGCAAGCGGAGCGGTGGGTGAAGAACCCTCCTATCGCTACGACCTGACCAGCGACGGGTCGTCGCTTGCGCCTTCGGAGTCGCCCGAGCCGGCGCTCACCTTCCTCGCCCGGATTGCCGGGGTCTACAATACGGTGAGCCACAAACTGGTCGCCGAGCAGATCGCGCTCCGGTCCGCCGGCTCCGGCGAGATGCTTGGCACCGCCGCCGTGGCGTTCGTCGACGGCAAAGTGCCGGGGATCAATCTGGCGTTCAACATCCACGACATGCAGGTCTCTCACGTCAAGCAGCTATGGCCGTGGTTTTCGGCGCGCAATGCCCGGCTGTGGGTGCTGGCCAATCTGTTCGGCGGCCGTGTTGTCGACGCCAACCTTCAGTTCCAGGTTGTGCCGGGCCGGCTTGGCAACGGCGTGCCGCTTTCGGCCGATGAGGTGTTCGGCCGCTTCCAGATCGAGGGATCGCGCTTCGACACCGCCGGCCGCATCCCGCCGATACGCGACGCGGTCGGTGTCGTCGGTTTCCACGGCAACGATGTCGATATCTCCCTGTCCTCGGGCACCGTCTACATGCCCAGCGGCCGCACCGTGGCGGCCAGCAACGGCACGCTGACGGTCAAGGCGGCCAACCGCCCGCCGGTCGTCGGCGCGCTCGATATCGACGTCGACGGCGAAGCGTCGGCCGTCGCCGAACTCGCATCCTACGAGCCGATCAACGCCATGCGCCATGTCGGCATTCTGCCGGAAGACCTGTCGGGCAGCGTCACCGGCCACGTCAAGGCTGATATTCCGCTGCAGTCGGGCGTCGACAGTTCGAAGCTCGATTGGCTGGTGTCGCTCGACTACACCGGTATGTCCTTGGCCAAGCCCTTCGAGGGCCAGATCGTGACGGATGCCGACGGTTCGATCACGGTCGATCCGGAGAAGGCGGTGATCTCCGCCAAGGCATTGCTGAACGGCATTCCGGCCGAACTCGATCTGGTAGAGCCGCTCGCGGATGACGGGCCGGCGCGCAGCCGCAAGGTGGCTCTGGTGCTTGACGACAAGATCCGCGCCGCCGCCATGCCCGGCCTGAAGCCGCTGCTTGCCGGAACGGTAAAGGTGGCGATCGACAAGAACGGCAGCGGCGACCAGAACGTCTCGGCCGACCTGACCAACGCCAGGCTGGACATTCCCTGGGCGGGCTGGAGCAAGGGGGCAGGGGTCCCCGCCAAGGTCACCTTCGTCATGACCAGGTCCGGCGAGACCATGACGCTGTCCGATTTCGACCTCGACGGAAAGACGTTCTCCGTCGACGGCAGCATCGTGCTGGTCAATGGCGCCTTGTCGTCGGCGCGGTTCAGCAAGGTCACCTTGAACAGGGGCGACGACGTTGCCGTGTCGGTGAAGCGGTCCGGCAAGGGCTATGCGGTCGACATATCGGGCAACGCGCTCGATGCCCGCTCGCTCATCAAGCAGTTCATTTCGGACGTCGACACGGCTACCAAGACCACCGGTTCCGATGCCATTTCCGTCAGCGCCGATGTCGACCGGCTGACCGGTTTCCACGACGAGCAATTGTCCAATCTGAAGCTCGACTACAGCGCGGCCGGCTCGCGGGTGAACGGGCTGAAGGTCAGCGCCACGGCCAGTTCAGGTGCGGCCATATCAATCAGCAACACCACCGGCGCCGGCCGGCGCACGCTCAACATGCAGTCCGCCGACGCCGGCGCCATTCTGAGATTCCTCAACATCTACGAGCATATGGAAGGCGGCGCGATCACGCTCGCACTGGCCGGGCCGAGCGACGGATCGCTCAAGGGCAAGGTCGACACCAGCAACTTTTTCGTCGTCAACGAACCGAAACTCGCCTCCATCGTCTCGACCACGCCGGCCGGCGACAACCGCAGCCTCAATCAGGCGGTCAAGGGCAAGCTGGACACATCGCGGGTGAAGTTCGAACGCGGCTACGCCGAGATCGACAAGGGCAGCGGCTATCTGAAACTGGCCAATGGCGTGCTGCGCGGACCGCGCATCGGGACGACGTTCCAGGGCACGCTCTACGACCAGAACAACAACATGGACATGACCGGCACGTTCATGCCGGTCTATGGCCTCAATCGCATCTTCGGCGAACTGCCCATCGTTGGCGCGCTGCTCGGCAATGGTCGCGACCGTGGCCTGATCGGTGTCACTTACCGGCTCAAGGGCAATGCCAACAAGCCGCTGCTGGACATCAATCCGCTGTCGGTGATCGCGCCTGGAATATTCAGGTCGATCTTCGAGTACCGGTGATCGAGTTCAGACTGGCCGCACCAGAATGTGTTTTTTCTTTCCCAAAGACAGCTTTGCGATGTTTTCCGGACTCAAATCCTTTGATGTCACCAGGCGGCGCTCGTCGCTCACCGGCTCGTCGTTCAGGCGCACGGCACCGCCCTGCACATGCCGCCGCGCTTCGCCGTTCGATGCCGCCAGTCCGGCAGTGACCAGCAGCGACAGGATACCGACGCCGGTTTCAAGCGCCGTTTTGTCGACCTCGACGGTCGGTAGCGACTCCGCGAGCGCGCCTTCCTCGAACGTCTTGCGCGCCGTATCGCTGGCTTGCTCGGCGGCTGCACGGCCGTGCAGCAGGGCGGTGATCTCGGTGGCGAGGATCTTCTTGGCCTCATTGATCTCGGATCCGCCGAGCTGTTCGAGCCGCGCCACCTCGTCCAGCGGCAGCGTCGTGTAGAGCTTCAGGAAGCGGGCGACGTCGGCATCCTCGGTGTTGCGCCAGTACTGCCAGAATTCGTAGGGGCTCAGCATCTCCGCATCGAGCCAGACCGCGCCCGAAGCCGACTTGCCCATCTTGGCGCCCGACGAGGTGGTGAGCAGCGGCGTCGTCAGCGCATAGAGCTGCGCATCCTCCATGCGGCGGCCGAGATCGATGCCGTTGATGATATTGCCCCACTGGTCGGAGCCGCCCATCTGCAGGCGGCAGCCGAGACGCTTGTAGAGCTCGACGAAATCATAGGCCTGCAGGATCATGTAGTTGAATTCGAGGAACGACAGCGACTGCTCGCGATCGAGCCGCAACTTGACGGAATCGAACGCCAGCATGCGGTTGACGGAAAAGTGACGGCCGACATCGCGGAGGAAATTGACGTAGTTGATCTCCATCAGCCAGTCGGCGTTGTTGACCATGATGGCGTCGTTCGGACCGCTGCCGAATTTGAGGTAGGGCATGAAGTTGCGGCGGATGCCGGCTAGATTGTCTTCGATGTCCTGCGGGGTCAAAAGCTTGCGCGCCTCGTCCTTGAAGGACGGGTCGCCGATCATCGAGGTGCCGCCGCCCATCAACGCGATCGGCCGATGACCCGTCTGCTGCAGCCAGTGCAGCATCATGATCTGGATCAGCGAGCCGGCGTGCAGGCTCTTGGCGGTGGCGTCGAAGCCGATATAGGCCGTCACCGTCTCCTTGGCGAAGATATTGTCGAGGCCGGCATCATCCGAAGTCTGGTGGATGAAACCGCGCTCGCTCATCGTGCGCAGGAAATCGGATTTGAAGGCGGACATTGTTTCTTTCCCGAAAGCGCCGGCCGCTGTGGCTCGGATGTGCATGAACGCGGGCGTTTAGCATCCAAGCGCGATCAGCAAAAGTGGTATCCGGTTTTGCGTCTGATCGCGCGCCAGACAAAGGTCCAGCGATCAGCAAAAGCGGGTTCCTGTTTTGGTGCCCACGCGGATGGCGTTTGCGAATCCTTGCTTCGTCGTTTGGGCTGGCGTATTGAGGCGCCGCGCAGGGGCAGGGCCTGAGGCGCCGCGACGGGGCCATCCCGCAGATCAGATCCGGAAAGCTCCGCGATGAACAGGAACTATCTCTTTCTCTTTCTGTTCAGCGTGCTGATGACATTCAGCGGACTGGCGAGCCTTCCACCCGTCGACCGGGACGAATCCCGTTTTGTCCAGGCCACCAAGCAGATGGTCGAAACCTCCGACTATGTCGACATCCGTTTTCAGGATGCCTCGCGCTACAAGAAGCCGATCGGCATCTACTGGCTGCAATCGGCGGCCGTGGCGCTGAGCGGCGAGGGGGCGGCGGCGCCGATCTGGGTCTACCGCCTCGTCTCCATGCTTGGCATTGCCTTGGCCGTCGTCGGCATTGCCTGGACAGGCACCAAGCTGTTCGGGGCCAATGCCGGTCTCGCCGCCGGCCTGATAATGGCGGCTATCTTCGCCACAGCCTTCGAGGGCCGTGACGCCAAGACCGACGCCATGCTGCTGGCCTGCTGCGTGGCGGCGCAAGGCGCGCTCGCCCAGATTTATCTGGCATCGCGCCGCAACGAACCGGTGGCCGCCCATTTGCCGTGGATCTTCTGGGCGGCTCAAGGCCTCGGAATCCTTATCAAGGGGCCGGTGGCTCCGCTCCTGTCGGTGCTGACGGTCGCCGCCCTGTTTGCCTTCGAGCGCGACTGGCGCTGGCTCCTGAAGCTGAAGCTCGTGCGCGGTGTCGCTCTGGTGGTGCTCATCGTGTTGCCCTGGGTGGCCCTCATCACCTGGAAGAGCGGCTGCGCCTTTCTCAGTGATGCCGTCGGCAAGGACATGATGGCCAAGGTCGCCTCGGGCGAGGAATCGCACGGCCTGCCGCCGGGCTTCTACATGCTGACCTATTCCTTGTTCATGTGGCCGTTCGGTCTGATCGCGGTCGGCGCCGGGCTGCAGGCCCTCAACCGTCTGCGCGACGATCCGCGGTTGCGTTTCTGCCTGGCCTGGTACATTCCGTTCTGGCTGGTGTTCGAGCTGATCCCGACCAAGCTGCCGCACTATGTCCTGCCGGCCTATCCCGGCATGGCGCTGCTGATCGGCTGGCTGCTGACCTTGCCGCCGCAGGAGGCGAATGCGCCGCTCAGGCGCTGGCAGGATTGGTTGTGGTGGTCGACCGCATTCGGTCTTGCCGTGGTCAGCCTTGGCCTGGCGGCGGTCTGCGTCGGAGCGCCGATCTACCTCACCGGCACCTTCTCCTGGTGGAGCATTCCGGCCGCCGCGGCAGCACTGGGGGCGGGCTACCTTGCCTTCTCGCGGGAGTTGCAGGTTCCGCTTCCTCGCATCGGCGCCGTCGCGGCTTGCGCGGGCATCACCTATGGGCTGTTGTTCGGCGTCATCGCGCCTTCGCTGAAGCCGATCTGGCTGAGCCCGGCGATCGAGGCGGCGTTCCAGGCCAACAGGCCTTGCGACACCACGGTGCTCGCTTCGGCGGAATATCACGAGCCGAGCCTGGTGTTCCTGGTCGGCACCAAGACCGTCCTGACCGATGTCGATGGCGTCGCCAAGCATCTGCTCGGCGATCCTGCCTGCGCCCTGGCGCTGGCGCAGGTCGGCGACGAGCAGAAACTGAATGGGCTGCTGGCGGCGCAAGGCAAGTCGGCGAACCGCGTTGCCGAGGTCGACGGCCTCAACTATTCATCGGGAGACAAGCTGTCGCTCGGCCTCTATCGTGTAACCCAGTGACGGCTCGCCGATGCCCATGACGGCAACAATGGGGTCGAATTTCCTATGCTGGTGAAATCACGCCCGCCCGTTTCGAGCCTGCTCCTTGGGGTAGGGCGCCGGTCGCTCGACAATTTTCGCGATACGATGCAGATCGCCAAAAGCCGCCTTGCCACCCGTCCGGCCAGATACCCGAACGTTTTGTGGTCGGTCTGGGTGCTGGTCTGGATTTTGCTGACGGCGGCAGCGTTTGTTCGTCTCGACACTCCGGCCGGAATGCTTCACGGCAAGTGGTCGGCGGGATTTGCCCGGACTGCCGACTTTTTCACCCAGTTCGGCCTGGGTGGCTGGTATCTCATTCCGTCGGCGCTTCTGCTTGTCGCCGCGAACCTGACGGATTGGCGAAGCCTCTCCCGGCGCTCGCTGATGCTCCTCTACAACTGGACCTGCCTGGCTTTTCTGGTGCTGTGCGCCACCGGCCTGTCGGGAATCGCCGTCAATGTGCTGAAATATGCGATTGGCCGGGCTCGCCCGCTCTATTACGAGGACTTTGGCGTGCTTACCCTGCACCCCTTCGCTTTCGATGCGCGCTTCGCCGGCTTTCCATCCGGCCATGGTACGACGATGGGCGCGGTGTTCGGGGTCGCTTTGCTGTTGTTTCCGCGGCGCTGGTACATCGCCCTGGCGATCACTGCCTGCATCGCCTCGACCCGTATCTTCGTTGGCGCGCACTATCCCAGCGACACCGTCGCCGGCTTCGGCCTTGGCTGCGGTTTCGCGCTGGCCTGCGGGCTGGTCTTTGCCCGGCTCGGCTTCATCTTCCGGCCGATGCCTTCGGGACTGCCGGTCCGCAAGACAACGTTTTGGCTGATCGGACCGACAAGGAAGGCTGCCTGAGCATCCGAAGTTCAGTTGCCGTCCAGCCCGCCATAGGATCTGACTAGGCCGGCCATGCCGGGCGACTGGTGGTCTTCGCTTTCCAGCCCTTGGGCAACGCCGACGCGATCGGCCACAGGCCGGTTCTGGCTGACCTTCCACTTGCCGTGGATTTCGCTGATCTCGATTTCCAGCCCGATAATGCCTTTGATCTGCGACTGGATGAACGGCTCCGGCGCGTCGGTCACTGCCCAGGGCGCTTGGCGAGCGCCTTCCTGCGACGCCGTCAGATCGGCGATCTGCTGCGCCAGCCAATCCTGGTCATCCATCACCTT
Source organism: Mesorhizobium sp. M0870 (assembly GCF_040319775.1). Lineage (NCBI taxonomy): Bacteria > Pseudomonadati > Pseudomonadota > Alphaproteobacteria > Hyphomicrobiales > Phyllobacteriaceae > Mesorhizobium > Mesorhizobium sp. M0870. Next base: position 21,697 of record NZ_JAMYOI010000042.1, on the reverse strand, counting down.
GACTGTGCCGCGAACCTGCACGATGGCATAATTCCAGGTCGGCACCACCTTGCCGGTCTCGCGCTTGGTCTCGTACCAGGACGGCGTCACATAGGCATCGCTGCCCTGGAAGACGATCAATACCGGTGAAGCCGGATTGTCGGCCAGCAGGCGCCATTGCGGGTTGGCCCGCGCCAGATGGGCGCGCAGCCTGCCGTTAGGCCCGATTTCCGCGTCGAGCAGGAACGGGACAGCGTTGGCGACCGGCCCATCGGACCCGTTGGAAATCAACAGGCCCAGCGGATGCGTCCGGATCAGCCCGTGCAGGATTTCCGGCCGCGTTTCCCTGAAATGAGGAGGCTCGTACATCGCCGTCCGTTCTTTTCTTGTTTATCTCAGCCGCTTCGGACGCGGATCCGACAATTCGCCGGCCAGCCGGCGGTCGAGATAGTCGGCGCATTCCTCGAGCAGCAGGTCGGCATCGTTGGCGAAGAAATGGTTGGCGCCGGGCAACGTCTTTTGCGTGATGGTGATGCCCTTCTGCGTGTGCAGCTTGTCGACCAGGCCCTGCACATCCTTCGGCGGCGCCACCTTGTCGGCATCGCCATGGATGATCAGGCCCGATGACGGGCAGGGCGCCAGGAACGAGAAATCATAGGTGTTGGGCTGCGGCGCGATCGAGATGAAGCCTTCGATCTCCGGCCGGCGCATCAGAAGCTGCATCCCGATCCAGGAGCCGAAGGAGTAGCCGGCGACCCAGCAGCTCTTGGAATCGGGATGCAGCGACTGCACCCAATCCAGCGCCGCGGCGGCATCCGACAACTCGCCGGTGCCGTGGTCGAATTCGCCCTGACTGCGGCCGATGCCGCGGAAATTGAAGCGCAGCGTGGTGAAATCCCGCTTCTGGAACATGTAGAAGAGGTCGTAGACGATCTTGTTGTTCATCGTGCCGCCGAATTGCGGATGCGGGTGCAGGACGATGGCAATCGGCGCGCTTTTTTCCTTGGAAGGCTGATAGCGACCCTCCAGGCGGCCGGCAGGACCGGTGAAAATGACCTCAGGCATAAAATACTCCACTTGGTAATACGAACGCGCGGTGCCTGGAACGTTTCCTCTGGCCTTGACGCAGGGCGAGCGTCTTCTTAGAAGCTAGTTTAGAATTGTTCAAAACTGGGTGGCAAGACATCGAGCCCGGCCACCCGCGCCGCAAGCCGCGTAAATAGGACGGCTCGCCTTGGAATTTCAAGGAAATAACGCCATACGACATCGGAATGGCTTCTGACGGGACTTGACGGACGAAAATGGCCGCAAAACGCGCCTATCTCGATTATAATGCCAGTGCGCCGCTGCTTGCCGCGGCCCGCGAGGCTATGGTCGCGGCGCTTGACGTCGCCGCCAATCCGTCATCGGTTCACGCCGAGGGGCGTGCGGCCCGCCGCCTGATCGAGACCGCCAGGCGTGACGTGGCGGCGCTCGTCAACGCCAAGGCGGAGCATATCGTGTTCACCTCCGGTGCGACGGAAGCAGCCTCGACGCTGCTGTCACCAGACTGGCGGATGGGGCGCGGCACCGTGCGCATGAGCCGGCTTTACGTGTCCGAGGCCGATCATCCCTGCCTGTTGAATGGCGGACACTTCCCGGCAGCGCAGGTTACCCGGATCGGTGTCGACGCCAACGGCATCGCCGATCTCGGCGCCTTGGCATCGGTGCTCGGCGGTCATGACAAGAGCGAAGGCCTGCCGCTGGTCGCCATCCACACCGCCAACAACGAAACCGGCGTCATCCAGCCGATCGATCGCATCGCCGGGATTGTCAAGGCGGCGGGCGGTATCCTCATTGTCGACACCGTGCAGGCCGCCGGGCGTGTTTCGATCGATCTATCAGCTGGTTACGCCGATTATCTGATTCTGTCCTCGCACAAGATCGGCGGTCCCAAGGGCGTCGGCGCCATGGTCGCGGCTTCGGATCTGATGATGCCGAAGCCGCTGGTCACTGGCGGTGGCCAGGAAAAGGGCCATCGCGGCGGCACTGAAAACCTCGCTGCCATTGCCGGTTTTGGCGCGGCCGCCCGCGAGGCCCTTGCCGGATTGCCGGCCATGGATGCGGTGCGCCGGCGCCGCGACGAGATCGAGGCCATCGTGAAAACGCTGGTGCCGGACGCGGAAATCTTCGGAACCGGTGCGCCAAGGCTTGCCAATACGGCATTCTTCGCTATTGCGGGCGTCAAAGCCGAAACCGCGCAGATCGCCTTCGATCTGGCCGGTGTGGCGCTGTCGGCCGGCTCTGCCTGTTCGTCTGGCAAGGTCGGACCGAGCCATGTGCTGAAAGCCATGGGATACGGCGACAGTCTCGGCGCCTTGCGGGTGTCCATCGGACCGGCGACCGGCGCGGAAGACGTTGAGCTTTTCCGCACCGCGCTTGCGGGTATTGCCGCACGTAGGGCGGATAGAGAACGGGCCGCGTAGCGGTTGGACGAATTTGGGCCTTTCGGCCTGGTAGAGCCGTGCGTTTCATGCTGGCCGGGTGAATTCCCGGTCGAAGCGCACTATATTAAACTTACGCCGCCGCGAGCACCTCTTGGGGTTCGGTTTTGGCGGTGCCATAGTTTGAAAACTGTCGGGCCTTGACCCCGGCGTGGATGGAGAACGCATATGCCTGCTGTGCAGGACACGATCGATCGGGTCCGAAAGATCGACGTCGACCAATACAAATACGGATTCCAGACCGAAATCGCGATGGACAAGGCCCCCAAGGGCCTCAGCGAAGACATCATCCGTTTCATTTCGGCCAAGAAGGACGAGCCGTCCTGGATGCTGGAATGGCGTCTGGAAGCGTATCGCCGCTGGCTGACGCTTGACGAGCCGACCTGGGCGCGCGTCCACTATCCGAAGATCGATTTCCAGGACATCTATTTCTATGCGGCGCCCAAGAGCACGCCCGGCCCGACCTCGCTCAGCGATGTCGATCCCGAACTCTTGAAGGTCTATGAAAAGCTCGGCATTCCGCTGCGGGAGCAGGAAATCCTTGCCGGTGTGCAGAAGACCGATGCCTCGGAGCTCGAGGAGGTCAGCGATAACGTCTACAAATCGGGCCGCGTCGCTGTCGACGCCGTGTTCGATTCCGTCTCCGTCGTCACCACCTTCAAGAAGGAGCTGGCGCAGGCCGGCGTCATTTTCTGTTCGATCTCGGAAGCCATCCGCGAGCATCCGGAGCTGGTGCAGAAGTATCTCGGTTCGGTCGTGCCGACCTCCGACAATTACTACGCGACGCTGAACTCCGCCGTGTTCACCGACGGCTCCTTCGTCTTCGTGCCCAAGGGCGTGCGCTGCCCGATGGAGCTGTCGACTTATTTCCGCATGAACGAGAAGAACACCGGCCAGTTCGAGCGCACATTGATCATCGCCGAGGAGGGGGCTTACGTCTCTTATCTCGAGGGCTGCACGGCCCCGCAGCGCGACGAGAACCAGCTGCATGCCGCGGTGGTCGAGCTGGTGGCGCTCGACGATGCCGAGATCAAATATTCGACGGTGCAGAACTGGTACCCCGGCGACGCCGAGGGCAAGGGCGGCATCTACAATTTCGTCACCAAGCGCGGCGACTGCCGGGGTGACCGCTCGAAGATCTCGTGGACGCAGGTGGAGACCGGCTCGGCCATCACCTGGAAATATCCGAGCTGCATCCTGCGTGGCGACGATTCCCAAGGCGAATTCTATTCGATCGCCGTGTCGAACGGTTATCAGCAGGTCGATAGCGGCACCAAGATGATCCATCTTGGCAAGAACACGTCGAGCCGCATCATCTCCAAGGGTATCGCCGCCGGCTACTCGCAGAACACCTATCGCGGCCAGGTCTCGGCGCATCGCAAAGCGACCAACGCCCGCAATTTCACCAACTGCGACAGTCTGCTGATCGGCGACCAGTGCGGCGCGCACACCGTGCCTTACATGGAAGCCAAGAATTCGACGGCGCAGTTCGAGCACGAGGCGACGACGTCGAAGATTTCCGAGGACCAGAAATTCTACGTCATGCAGCGCGGCATCCCGGAAGAGGAAGCGATCGCGCTGATCGTCAACGGCTTCGTCAAGGATGTCATCCAGCAACTGCCGATGGAATTCGCGGTCGAAGCGCAGAAGCTGATCGGGATTAGCCTTGAGGGCTCGGTCGGCTGACCGGATATATATTCAGGAAACGAAAAAATGCTTGAAATCAGAAACCTGCACGCCCGCATCGTCGATGACGGCACCGAGATCATCCGCGGCTTGAACCTGACGGTGAAAGCCGGCCAGGTCGCCGCGATCATGGGGCCGAACGGCTCGGGAAAATCGACGCTGTCCTACATCCTCGCCGGCCGCGAGGACTATGAAGTGACCGAAGGCGACATCCTCTACAACGGCCAGTCGATCCTCGAAATGGATCCGGCCGAGCGCGCCACGTCAGGCATCTTCCTCGCCTTCCAGTATCCGATGGAGATACCGGGCGTCGCGACCATGGAATTCCTGAAAGTGGCGATGAACGAGCAGCGCAAGGCACGTGGCGAGGAGCCGCTGAAGATCCCGGAATTCCTCAAGCGGGTGAAGGAAGCCGCCGCCTCGCTCAGCATGGACATGGCGATGCTCAAGCGGCCGCTCAATGTCGGCTTCTCCGGCGGCGAGAAGAAGCGCGCCGAGATCCTGCAGATGAAGCTGCTGGAGCCGAAATTGTGCGTGCTCGACGAGACCGATTCCGGCCTCGACATCGATGCGCTGAAGATCGTGTCCGACGGCGTCAACGCGCTGCGGGCGCCGGACCGGGCGTTCCTGGTCATCACCCACTACCAGCGCCTGCTTGAGCACATCGTGCCCGACACCGTGCACGTGCTCTACAAGGGCCAGGTCATCAAGTCAGGCGACAAGTCGCTGGCGCTCGATTTGGAAGCCAATGGCTATGCCGGCGTGATCGGCGAAGCAGCGTGAGATGCCAGAGGGCAGTTTGATGAATATGCACGCACAACCGCAGCGGACACCGGCCGAGACAGCGTTGATCGACGCGTTCGGCGACCGATTGTCGCTGCTGCCGGGCGACGGCGCGGTGATGCTGAAGCGCGACGACGCCATCGAGACGATCAAGCACGGTCTGCCGACGCGGCGCGTCGAATCCTGGCACTATACCGACCTGCGCCGGTTGCTGAATACCGTGCCGGACTTCGACCCGGCCGCCATGGCTAAAGCCATCGCACCGATCGTCGAAGGTTCCGCCGTGGTGTCGATCCTGAACGGCAAGTCCGACGCCAAGGTGCCTGTCCTTGAAGGCGTCACCTTCCAGCGCCTTTCGGAAAAGCTGATCGACGGCAGCATCGCACCGGGGCTCGATCCCTATGGCAGCGACGATGCCATCGGCGCGCTGAACACGGCTTTCGTTGCCGATGGTTATTTCATCGATATTGCCGATGGGACGAAGCTGGAAAAGCCGATCGAACTGCAGAACCTGCAGGCTGGCGGCCAGACGCATGTGCGCCTGCCCGTGCGCGTCGGCGCCAGCGCCAAGGCCGTCATCGTCGAACGGCAGACGGGTGATGGCGCTGCCTTGAGCAGCTCGGTAAGTCAGATCGTGCTCGACGAGGGCGCCGAGGTAACGTGGCTGGTCGTCCAGGAGCAGCCGGAAACGGCGACGCATCTGGCGCAGTTCAAGGCCCATATCGGCAAGAATGCGAAACTGACGCTGTTCGTCATGAACGCCGGCGGCAAGCTCGTGCGCCAGGAGATCATGGTCAGGACGACTGGCGAAGGCGCCGATTTCAAGCTTCGCGGCATCAACCTGCTGGCCGGCGACACCCACACCGACGTGACCATGGTGCTCGACCACGCCGTGCCGCACACGACCTCTACGGAAGTGATCCGCAATGTGGTGACGGGCAAGGCGCGCGGTGTGTTCCAGGGCCGCATCAACGTCCATCAATATGCGCAGAAGACCAACGCCAAGATGGCCTGCAACACGCTGCTTTTGTCGGACGATGGCGAGTTCTCGACCAAGCCGGAGCTTGAAATCTTCGCCGACGACGTGATTTGCGGCCACGGCGCGACGGTCACCGAAATAGACCACGACCATCTGTTCTACCTGATGGCGCGCGGCGTCGACGAGAAAAGCGCGCGGGGGCTGCTCGTGAAGGCCTTCGTCGCGGAGGTGATCGAGGAACTGGAGGACGAGGCGATCGTCGAGGCGCTGGAAGCGCGGCTCGACGGCTGGTTCGTGGCACACGGGTGATCTGATGAACGCACCGGGCAAGAGCGGAGATTTCTACGACGTCGAAGCGATTCGCCGCGATTTCCCGATCCTGTCGCGGGAAGTCTACGGCAAGCCGCTGGTCTATCTCGACAATGGCGCCTCGGCACAGAAGCCGCAGGTGGTGCTGGACACAATCCAGCATGCCTATTCCCAGGAATACGCCAACGTCCATCGCGGCCTGCATTTTCTCTCGAACGCCGCGACCGACGCCTACGAAAAGGCCCGTGAGACGGTGCGCCGCTTCCTCAACGCGCCAAGCACCGACAACATCGTCTTCACCTCGAATACGACTTCGGCCATCAACACGGTCGCCTATGGCTATGGCATGCCCAACATCGGCGAGGGCGACGAGATCGTGCTGTCGATCATGGAGCACCACTCCAATATCGTGCCGTGGCATTTCATCCGCGAGCGGCAGGGCGCCAAACTGGTCTGGGTGCCGGTCGACGATCTCGGCGTATTCCACATCGACGAATTCGAGAAGCGGCTGACCGACCGCACCAAGCTGGTCGCCATCACGCAGATGTCGAATGCGCTGGGCACGGTGACGCCGATCAAGGAGATCGTGCGCATTGCGCATTCGCGTGGAATTCCCGTCCTTGTAGACGGCAGCCAGAGCGCCGTGCATATGCCGATCGATGTGCAGGATCTCGACTGCGACTTCTTCGTCTTCACCGGCCACAAGGTCTACGGCCCCTCGGGCATCGGCGTTCTCTACGGCAAGAAGGACATTCTCCAGGGCATGCGGCCCTTCATGGGCGGCGGCGAGATGATCGAAGAGGTGACGGAAGACATCGTCACCTACAACGAGCCGCCGCACCGTTTCGAAGCCGGCACGCCGCCGATCGTCCAGGCGATCGGGCTGGGTGCTGCGCTCGACTATATGGAAAAAATCGGCCGCGAGCGCATTGCCGCCCATGAGGAAGACCTCAAGAACTACGCGCATGAGCGGCTGCGCGCCATCAATTCGCTGCGCATCTTCGGCGATGCGCCCGGCAAGGGCGCCATCATCTCGTTTGAGCTGCAAGGCATTCATGCGCATGACGTGTCGATGGTGATCGACAGGCAGGGCGTTGCTGTCCGCGCCGGCACCCATTGCGCCCAGCCGCTGTTGAAACGCTTCGGCGTAACCTCCACATGCAGGGCATCGTTCGGCATGTATAATACCAGGGCCGAAGTCGACGCTTTGGCCGAGGCGCTTGAAAAAGCGCGCAAATTCTTTGGATGACGATTTTTTTGGGTGACGACCATGGATGATGTGAGCATCGCAGCCGAGACCATTCCGGAAACAGCGCCCAATGCGCTGGTTTCGGGATCGGCCATTCCAGCCGACGAGCTGGCGCGGCTGACCGACGACATCGTCTCGGCGCTGAAGACCGTCTACGATCCGGAAATCCCAGCCGATATCTACGAGCTCGGCCTGATCTATAAGATCGACATCGAGGACAATCGCTCGGTCAAGATCGACATGACGCTGACCGCTCCGGGCTGCCCTGTCGCCGGCGAAATGCCCGGCTGGGTGGAGAATGCCGTCGGCGCCGTCGAAGGCGTGTCCGGCGTCGAGGTCAACATGACTTTCGACCCGCCATGGTCGGCCGACCGCATGTCGGAAGAGGCGCAGGTGGCGGTGGGTTGGTACTAGCCCGACAGAGGCTGGTGCACTTGCACCAGGGATAAAACTTCACCATTTTAGGTGAGGAATCATTCGGCAGGCCTTGAACCTGCATGGAATGGAAGGAAAAAGAATGGGACGCTTCGCCGTCATCACGATGACCGAAAAGGCCGCCGACCGGGTGCGCGAGATTGTCGCCACCCGCGACAACGCGCATGGCATCCGCCTCGGCATCAAGAAGGGCGGCTGCGCCGGGATGGAATATACGGTCGATCTGGTGACCGAGCCCAACACCAAGGACGACCATATCGAGCGCGATGGCGCGCATGTCTATGTGGCGCCCGAGGCAGCGCTATTCCTGTTCGGCACCGAGATGGATTTCGAGCAGACGACGCTTCGCACCGGCTTCACATTCCGCAACCCGAACCAGAGTTCGGCTTGCGGTTGCGGCGAATCCGTCGAACTCAAGCCGGCCGACCTGAAGGCGCTGGCAGAAGCACGCGCCTCGGCCTGATCTTCCAGCCCCGTAAGCGGCAGGGGTGATCGCATATGACTGGCTTGCGCTCTACGAATACCCCCTTAATCCCTCCCCACAAGGGGGAGGGAGACTTGGTAGGCGCTGATTCCGCAAATCCCCGAGGTTTCGACGCCAAAAGGATGGCGCGCGGCAGCGTTCCCTCCCCCTTGTGGGGAGGGTTAGGGTGGGGGTCCTCTTCGTAAAAACCCATATGCAACCGCCCCGCCGTAAACGGGGTGAAGGACGCTAATCCACCCACATGCCCGTCCGCTTGTGCCAGTCGGCGATCGATTCCTCGGGATAGACGTCGAAGACCTTGTCATGCTTGCCAACCTCCGGCTCCACCCAGTTCGCCTTGTATTTCAGCATCAGGTGCACCTTGCTTGGCGGAATGGGTAAATCGCTGTCGATCGCCGAGGCGAAGGGATGCACCAGTTCCGGCCATGTCGGATCGTAGAGCCAAAGGGCCGCCCCGCATTTCTTGCAGAAATTGCGCTCGCCGGTCGAGATTTCGCAATGCGGATGCTCGTCGTCCTCGATCTCCGCCCGAAAGACGCCGAGGCTGCGCTTGCCCCTGATGTTCAGTGTTTCGTTGTCCGCACCGAGATTGATGGCAAACCCGCCGCCGCCCTGCTGCTTGCGGCAGATCGAACAGTAGCACAGCATGAATGGCGCCGGCGTGTGGCTCTCCACCTCGAAACGCACGGCATTGCAGCGGCAGGACCCTTTGAGCAGGACGGGCATGGCGGGAAACTCCGATCGACCTCACACAACCTGTCAGCATGATTTTGGTTGCGGCGATGACAAGGCCAAACGCCGGTGACATGATCGCGGCATGGACAATGAACGCATCGCCGAACTGTTCGAGGGCCTCGGCCCTGTCAGCATCCGCAAACTGTTCGGCGGCAAGGGCATCTATTTCGACGGTGTCATCGTCGCCATCGTGCTGCGCGGTGAGTTGATGCTGAAGGCCGACGAGCAAAGCGCGCCCGAGTTCGAGGCCGCCGGCTGCACGCAATGGACCTATACCGGCTCGCGCCACGGCAAGCTGGTCGCCATGCCCTACTGGGGCGTTCCCGACAGCGCTTTCGATGATCCCGACGAGATGGCGGCCTGGGTACGGCGGGCGTATGCGGCTGGACGGCGGGCGGGGAAGTGATGCCAGCCTTGGGACGGTCGAGGGACACCACCCCCCTCTGGCCTGCCGGCCATCTCCCCCGCAAGGGGGGAGATTGGCGGTTTCACCGTCTGCCTGCTTTTTTCAACGTTGAAGAGTTGGCAGAGGCGTTGACGACATTCGATCTCCCCCCTTGCGGGGGAGATGTCCGGCAGGACAGAGGGGGGTGCTGTCCCGCCGACGTTGGCCTACAACGCCTTCGCAATCCGTGCCGCCAGCCGCGCGTTGTTTTCCACCAGCGCGATGTTGGTCTTGAGGCTCCTGCCGCCGGTCAGTTCGAGGATTTTCGACAGCAGGAAGGGTGTCACCGCCTTGCCGGTCACGTTGAGCGCTTCTGCGGCCTTCTGCGCGGCGTCGATATAGCCCGCCATCTCCTCAGCCGGGATTTCATGGTTTTCCGGCACAGGATTGGCGATCAGCATGCCGCCGGCGAGCCCCAGCGCTGCCCTCGTCTGGTAGAAATGCGCGATCTCTTCCGGCTCGTGCAAGGTCAGCGGCGCGCGGAATGGCGAATGTCGCGACCAGAAGGCTGGCATCGTCTCGCAGCCATGGCCGATCACCGGCACGCCGCGCGTCTCCAGCACCTCCAGCGTCTTTTCGATGTCGAGGATCGCCTTGGCGCCGGCCGAGACGACGATGACCGGGGTGCGCGCCAGCTCGTCGAGATCGGCGGAAATGTCAAAACTCTTTTCGGCGCCCTTGTGCACGCCGCCAATGCCGCCGGTGGCGAACACTTTTATGCCGACCATATGCGCCGCGATCATCGTGGCGGCGACCGTGGTGCCACCGGTGCGCCCTTGCGCCACGGCAAAACCGAGATCGGCGCGCGACAGCTTCATGGCGTCGCCCGTCATCGCCAGCGATTCGCGCTCGCCGTCCGAAAGCCCGATCTTGATGCGGCCGCCAACCACGGCGATGGTCGCCGGCACGGCGCCGCCATCGGTGATGATCTTTTCGACATCGGCCGCCATGGCGCCATTGTCGGGGTAGGGCATGCCATGGGTGATGATGGTGCTTTCCAGCGCCACCACCGGCCGGCCGGCCGCCAGGGCCTGCGCCACCGGCGCGTGGATGTCGATGAAGGGGCCGGCGGTCTCAGGGGTCATCAGGGTCTCCAATCCGGAATGCGGCGCGTCCGTCGGGACACCAGGCAACATCGCGGCACTATGAATTCGCCGGTCTCATGCCACTTCCCTGGCATCCGGCACAAGAGCCAATGCCTCAGTGAAATCAGCCGCGGTGAACTCCGGAACGGCGCTGGCGCTTTCGATGGCAAGCGTCGCCCCGGCAATGCCTTCGCGCAGAGCTGCCCGCAGCGGCAGGCCACGCAGCAAGGCAGCAACCGTAGCGCCCGCCAGCGCATCGCCAGCGCCGGTGACGTCAGCGACCTTTCTTGGCGGCGGCGGCAGGATCGAGAAGGCGCTGGCTTCATCGAAGCCCAGCATGGGCTCGCTGCCCGCCGTCACCACGCCGCTGACAAGGCCGCTGCATCGCAACCCGTCGACGACCTCGCGCTCCGTGGCAGTCGCGGCGACGCCGGCCAGCACCATGGCCTCGCGCCGGTTCATGAAGACGAGCGAGAGCTCCTTCAGCACCAGTATCAGCCGCACCACCTTGGCCGGCGAGATGGCAATGGCGAAAATCGGCTTGCCCGCGGCGAGCGCCACCAGCCGTTCCAGCGCCGAAGAGGGCAGATTGGCGTCGCACAGGATCGCATCGGCGCCAGCGATCACCTCCCGCACCTTGGAGCGCCTGATCTGCTTGGGAAACGCCAAATCATAGAGCGCCATGTCGGCAAAGCCGACGATCAGCTCGCCCTCACTGTCGATCAGCGCCGTGTAGCTCGGCGTCGTGCGGTCGAGGAAGACCGCCGACAGGTCGGTAATGCCTGCCTCGGCGATGGCTCGCGAAACGGTGTCGGCAGCGGCATCGCCGCCGCGAACCGACATGAGCGACGCGGAGACGCCGCGCCGCACGGCGCTGCGCAAAGCGTTGAAGACGCCGCCGCCGACATCCTCGCGCATCGTGCCGGGATTGGAGGCAGCCGGCACGTAAGCGCCGGACACCTGGCCGCGCCGGTCGATATGGGCGCCGCCTACGGCCAGTATTTTCGTGGATTTCAGCATGTCGGCGATATGACCTTTGTTATTCCAGCCGCACAAGCGCTAGGCTGCGCGACGGAGCTTCGCATGCAAGGCGGCGATTCGGCAGATCGAAACAACCGAGCCGTCTGGCCCAACGTGTGGTGCATCCCTGATCGAATCCTTGGACAAAAAAAGAACAAATCCGGATATTGTTTGTTTTTCAGATATTTGACCCCTCTTGCCAAATGAGAACAAAAAAGGTACAAATAGGCAGGGATTACGGATTGTCCGGCCTTCATTGACGACCAAGGGGTGATGTATCATGGCTCAGAATTCTTTGCGGCTGGTAGAGGACAAGGCAGTGGACAAATCAAAGGCTCTGGATGCGGCGCTGTCGCAAATCGAGCGGGCTTTCGGCAAGGGCTCGATCATGCGGCTCGGCGCCAACGATCAGGTCGTCGAGATTGAAACGGTGCCGACCGGCTCGCTTGGCCTAGACATCGCGCTTGGTGTTGGTGGCTTGCCGCGCGGCCGCATCATCGAGATCTACGGGCCGGAAAGCTCGGGCAAGACGACGTTGGCGCTGCACACCGTTGCGGAAGCCCAGAAGAAGGGCGGCATCTGCGCCTTCGTCGATGCCGAGCATGCGCTCGATCCGGTCTATGCCCGCAAGCTTGGCGTTGATCTCGAAAACCTCCTGATCTCGCAGCCCGACACCGGTGAGCAGGCGCTGGAAATCTGCGACACGCTGGTGCGCTCCGGCGCCATCGACGTGCTGGTGGTCGATTCGGTCGCGGCGCTGACGCCACGCGCCGAAATTGAAGGTGAGATGGGCGATTCGCTGCCCGGCCTGCAGGCCCGCTTGATGAGCCAGGCGCTGCGCAAGCTGACCGCGTCGATCTCGCGCTCCAACACCATGGTCATCTTCATCAACCAGATCCGCATGAAGATCGGCGTCATGTTTGGTTCGCCCGAGACCACGACGGGCGGCAACGCGCTGAAATTCTACGCTTCGGTGCGTCTTGACATCCGCCGCATCGGCTCGATCAAGGACCGCGACGAGGTTGTCGGCAACCAGACCCGCGTCAAGGTGGTCAAGAACAAGCTGGCGCCGCCCTTCAAGGTGGTCGAATTCGACATCATGTTTGGTGAGGGCGTGTCCAAAACCGGCGAACTGGTCGATCTCGGGGTCAAGGCCGGTATTGTCGAGAAGTCTGGCGCCTGGTTTTCTTATAATTCGCAGCGTCTCGGCCAGGGCCGCGAAAATGCCAAGCTGTTCCTTCGTGACAATCCCGACACGGCACGCGAGATCGAGTTGTCGATCAGGCAGAATGCCGGGCTGATCGCCGAGAAATTCCTCGAGAATGGCGGCCCTGAGCGCGGCGAAGACGACGGTTTCGAGGAAGAATCCGGCGCCATGTAACAGCTTCGTGCGCGATGCCGGCCGGAGTTCGGCCATAATCGCGTTCTATTATCTCAGGCTTATGTAATTGAGTTCCGCGTTATTGCGTTTCGAAACCGCCGGCCCAGTGCCGGCGGTTTTGCGTTTCGGCAGCGAAAACAGGCCGGTTCGAACGGCCGGCAAAGGCCGTGGATTGGACCAATTCCGTGTTTCTGGACAGGGTGAGGCGCGGCGGCTAAAAGGCCAAGTCCTAATCTTCTAAAAACGCAGAGCCCATTTCCGCCGGTTTGCCGGCGGCTCTTCCGAAAAGGCAGCATTCATGAGTGGCGTGAACGAGATCCGGTCGACATTTCTCGACTACTTCCGCAAGGAGGGTCACGAGATCGTCGCGTCGAGCCCGCTGGTGCCGCGCAACGATCCGACACTGATGTTCACCAACGCCGGCATGGTGCAGTTCAAGAATGTCTTCACCGGTTTGGAGAAGCGGCCCTATTCGCGCGCGTCGACAGCCCAGAAGAGCGTGCGCGCCGGCGGCAAGCACAACGATCTCGACAATGTCGGCTACACTGCGCGCCATCTGACCTTCTTCGAGATGCTCGGCAATTTTTCCTTTGGCGACTATTTCAAGGAGCGAGCCATCGAGCTTGCCTGGAACCTGATCACCAGGGAGTTCGGGCTGAACAAGGACAAGCTGCTGGTCACCGTCTATCATACGGACGACGAGGCGGCCGGTTTCTGGAAGAAGATCGCCGGGTTTTCCGACGACCGCATCATTCGCATCGCGACATCGGACAATTTCTGGGCGATGGGCGATACCGGCCCGTGCGGTCCGTGTTCGGAGATCTTCATCGACCGCGGCGAGCACATCTGGGGTGGTCCTCCCGGCAGCCCGGAGGAAGATGGCGACCGTTTCCTGGAATTCTGGAACCTGGTGTTCATGCAGTATGAACAGGTGACGAAGGAGGAGCGGATCGACCTGCCGCGCCCCTCGATCGACACCGGCATGGGCCTGGAGCGCATGGCGTCCATCCTGCAAGGGGTGGAAAGCGTCTTCGAGACCGATCTGTTCCGCCACCTGATCGACGCCGCCTCGTCCGCGATCGGGCATGGTCCCGACAAGGAGACTGTCGCGTCCTACCGGGTCATTGCCGATCATCTGCGCTCGTCCTCCTTCCTGGTCGCCGATGGCGTGCTGCCTTCGAACGAAGGCCGTGGCTATGTCCTGCGTCGCATCATGCGCCGCGCCATGCGTCATGCGCAGTTGCTCGGTGCCAACGAACCGCTGATGTGGAAGCTGGTGCCGGCGCTGGTGCGCGAAATGGGTCAGGCCTATCCGGAACTGCTGCGCGGCGAACAGTTGATCACCGAGACGCTGAAGCTCGAGGAGACCAGGTTTCGCAAGACGCTGGTGCGCGGCCTCGGCCTGCTTTCGGAGGCGACCGAAACGCTTCATGCCGGCGACATGCTGGACGGCGAGACGGCCTTCAAGCTCTACGACACCTATGGCTTCCCGCTCGATCTGACGCAGGACGCGCTGCGCCAGCGCAGCATCTCTGTCGATCTTGCCGGCTTCACCAATGCGATGGAGCAGCAGAAGGCCGAGGCGCGCAAGCACTGGGCTGGGTCCGGCGACGCGGCGACCGAGACCATCTGGTTCTCCGTGCGCGAGAAGGCCGGCGCCACCGAGTTCCTCGGATATGAGACTGAAGCTGCCGAAGGCATCATCCAGGCGCTGGTCAGGGACGGCAAGACCGTCGACAGCGCCGGCAAGGGTGACGCAGTGGCGATCGTCGTCAACCAGACGCCGTTCTATGCCGAGTCCGGCGGCCAGATGGGCGACACCGGCGTTATTTCAGGCGAGGGCTTCTCGATCGAGGTTTCCGATACGCAGAAAAAGGCCGACGGGCTGTTCGTGCATATCGGCAAGGTTGCCAGCGGCACGGTCAAGACGGGCGCCGCCGTCGAACTGAAGGTAGATCATGCGCGCCGCTCCAGGTTGCGCGCCAACCATTCCGCGACGCATTTGATCCATGAGGCGCTGCGCGAGGTGCTGGGCAGCCATGTCGCGCAGAAGGGCTCGCTGGTGGCGCCCGAGCGCCTGCGCTTCGACATCTCGCACAACAAACCCATTTCATCGGAGGACCTCGAAGAGGTCGAGCGCATGGCCAACGAGATCGTCGTGCAGAACAGCCCGGTGTCCACGCGCCTGATGTCGGTCGACGATGCCATTGCCGAAGGCGCCATGGCGCTGTTTGGCGAGAAGTATGGTGACGAAGTGCGCGTCGTGTCCATGGGCACCGGGGTGCACGGCGCCAAGGCCAACCGGCCCTATTCGGTCGAGCTCTGCGGTGGCACGCATGTCCGGGCGACCGGCGATATCGGCCTGGTGCGTGTCGTGTCGGACAGCGCGGTCGCCGCCGGCGTGCGCCGCATCGAGGCGCTGACCGGCGAAGCCGCGCGCAAACATCTCGACGAGCAGGACCGGCGTTTGAAGGCGACGGCGGCCGTGCTCAAGATTTCGCCGGCCGATGTGCCGGCGCGCGTCGAGACGCTGCTCGAAGAGCGCAAGAAGCTCGAGAAGGAATTGACCGAGGCGCGCAAGAAGCTGGCGCTGGGCGGGGGATCGTCAGCCGATGCTCCAGCCGCCAATGAGACGGTCGCCGGTGTCGGCTTCCTCGGCAAGACGGTCTCCGGTGTCTCGCCGAAGGATTTGAAGCCGCTGGCCGATGCCGGCAAGAGCTCGCTCGGCTCCGGCGTCGTCGTCTTCGTCGGCGCCGGCGAAGACAACAAGGCAAGCGTCGTGGTGGCCGTCACCGACGACCTCATCGGCCGCTTCAGCGCCGTCGACCTTGTCCGCGTGGCCTCCGCCGCATTGGGCGGGCAGGGCGGCGGCGGGCGGCCCGACATGGCCCAGGCCGGTGGCCCCGACGCTTCCAAGGCCGATGATGCGATTGCAGCGGTGAGGGCGGCACTCGAAGCGGCGTAGGCTAGTGGGCTGAATTTATAGCAACGGTTGGAGGGCCAGCGCCCCCCTCTGTCCTGCCGGACATCTCCCCCACTTGGGGGGAGATCGGACGTCGCGTCGGCTTTCGCCAATCTCCCACGTGGAAATAAAACCGCGCCGGAATAGGCGCCTTAGCGGACGCTGCCAATCTCCCCACTCGTGGGGGAGATGTCCGGCAGGACAGAGGGGGGCGCTGTCCCGCAGGCCTCTCAATACTTATCGCGGGCTTGTTCAGTCCGCACGAAGCTCGGCCGAGCCGCAATGCGCGCATACCAGTCCTGGATGTCCGCGAACCGTGCCAACAGGCCTTGCCCTTCGGCGACATTGAGGAAATAGGCGATGATGGGTGCCGCGTGCAGGTCGGCCAGCGTGAGCTGGTCGCCGAGCAGCCACGGTCCGGGAGCCTTGAGTGAGGTAAGCACCCCGAGCACCGTTTCGGCCTGGCGCAGCCCGCTGGCGATCAGCGCCTCGTCGGGGGCCTCTTTCTCCAGCCGCTCGACGGCAACATCCCAGACCATCGCGCGATAGCCATAGGCGTCGAGCATGCCGATGATCTGGCCCATCCTGGCGCGGCCGCGCGCGTCGGCAGGCTGCAGCGTCGGCCCGTCGAACGCCTCCCTCGACATAGCGCGCAATCGCGCTTGTCTCGAAGAGGCGAAACCCGTCATGCTCGAAGGCCGGGATGCGGCCGAACGGATGATGCTCGAAATACCAGGCGGGAACGCCATCGGCGGCAAAGACATCGACCGGCACAAGCTCGTAGTCGATGCCTTTTTCCGCGAGTACGAGGCGGACGATGCGTAGATAGACGCTGTACTCCGCCCCGTAGACGATGGGCTTGCCCATCTTGCTTACTTGTCAGGCCATCGCCTTCTGCAGGTTCTCGTCGATCTTGTCGAGGAAACCGGTGGTCGACAGCCAGGGCTGGTCGGGGCCGATCAAGAGCGACAGGTCCTTGGTCATGAAGCCGGACTCGACCGTCTGGATGCAGACCTTTTCCAGCGTTTCGGAGAAACGCTTCAGGTCGGCATTGTCGTCGAGCTTGGCGCGGTGCGCGAGGCCGCGCGTCCAGGCGAAGATCGAGGCGATCGAATTGGTCGAGGTTTCCTCGCCCTTCTGATGCTGGCGATAATGGCGGGTGACGGTGCCATGCGCGGCTTCGGCTTCCACGGTCTTGCCGTCCGGTGTCATCAGCACCGATGTCATCAGGCCGAGCGAGCCGAAACCCTGAGCAACCGTGTCGGACTGCACGTCACCGTCATAGTTCTTGCAGGCCCAGACATAGCCGCCCGACCATTTCAGGGCGGAGGCCACCATGTCGTCGATCAGGCGGTGCTCGTACCACAGCTTCTTCGACTTGAACTCGGCCTCGAATTCAGCCTCGTAGACCTCCTGGAAGATGTCCTTGAAGCGGCCGTCATAGGCCTTGAGGATAGTGTTCTTGGTCGACAGATAGACCGGATAGTTGCGCAGCAGGCCGTAGTTCAGCGAGGCGCGGGCAAACTCGCGGATCGAGTCGTCGAGATTGTACATGGCCATGGCGACACCGGCGCCGGGCGCGTCGTACACATCGTGCTCGATCACCTGGCCGTCCTCACCCACGAATTTGATGGTCAGCTTGCCCTTGCCGGGGAAGCGGAAATCGGTGGCGCGGTACTGGTCGCCGAAGGCATGACGGCCGACGATGATCGGCTTGGTCCAGCCGGGCACCAGGCGCGGCACGTTCTTCATGATGATCGGCTCGCGGAAGATGGTGCCGCCGAGGATGTTGCGGATGGTGCCGTTCGGCGACTTCCACATCTTCTTCAGCTTGAACTCCTCGACGCGCTGTTCGTCGGGCGTGATCGTCGCGCATTTCACGCCGACGCCGTGTTTCTTGATGGCGTTGGCCGAATCGATGGTCACCTGGTCGTTGGTGGCGTCGCGATGCTCGATGCCGAGGTCGTAATATTCAAGCTTGAGGTCGAGATAAGGGTGGATCAGCTTGTCCTTGATGAACTGCCAGATGATGCGGGTCATCTCGTCGCCGTCGAGTTCGACGACCGGGTTCGCCACCTTGATCTTCGCCATGAAAGAATGCCTCGTTGCTGGGATATGGGACGGCCTTGCCCGCGTGGCGTTGGGCCGGGAGATGTCGCCCGTATATCAAAGCGCTTTTGGCCACGCAAACGGCGATCGGTCACGAATTGGAGGCCAGAGCCGTCGTCATTTGCGAATGCTTCATTTTCCCGGCCGAATATGGCAGGGACGCTGAAATGCCGCAAACAGCAGTTCATTGACAATCATGCCCGTCATCAAAGATCCCGATAGCATTGCAGTCGCCGGCCCGGCGATCATCCTCGTCGAGCCGCAGCTTGGCGAGAACATCGGCATGGTCGCGCGCGCCATGGCCAATTTCGGTCTGTCGGAGCTGCGCCTGGTCAACCCGCGTGATGGTTGGCCGAGCGAGAAGGCACGCGCGGCGGCCAGCCGCGCCGACCATGTCATCGACGCCGTGAGAGTGTTCGACGACCTGGCCTCGGCGCTCGCCGACTTGAATTTTGTCTTCGCAACCACGGCCAGGCAGCGCGACGGCTTCAAATCCGTGCGCGGGCCGGTGGAGGCGGGCAGGATGCTTCGGACCCATCATGCAATGGGACAACGCACTGGCATCCTGTTCGGACGCGAACGCTTCGGCCTCTACAATGACGAGGTCGGCTTGGCCGACGAGATCGTCACTTTCCCGGTCGATCCCGATTTCTCCTCGCTCAACATCGCCCAGGCCGCGCTGCTGATGTCCTATGAATGGATGAAGTCCGGCCTGGAAGATGAGACCAAGACCAATTTTTCCGGCCCGGACATGAAGCCGGCAAGCAAGGAAGAATTGCACGGCCTGTTTGCGTATCTGGAAGGCGCATTGGAAGCGCGCGGCTATTTCCGGCCGGCGCCGAAGAAGCCGAAAATGGTCGACAATCTGCGCGCGGTGCTCACACGCCCCGGCTTTGCCGAACCGGAGCTCAAGGTGCTGCGCGGCATCATCTCGTCGCTCGACAGGTTTTCTCCGGCGATGCCGCGCGGCGACGGGTCCCCTGGCGACGATCCGCGGCGCTTGCCCGCGGCCGCCGCGCGTGCCCGCAAGGCGGAGGCGGCGCGCTTTGCCGACACCGGCAAGGACGATGACATACCGCCGCTTGGCGGAAAAGGAACCGACAATGACTGAGCGGCCGATCCTGATGTTCGATTCGGGCATCGGCGGGCTTACCGTGCTGCGCGAGGCACGCGTGCTGATGCCCGACCGCCGCTTCATCTATGTCGCCGACGACGCTGCGTTTCCCTACGGCGCTTGGGAAGAGCCGGCGCTGAGGGCGCATATACTCGAATTGTTCGGCAAACTGCTGGAGCGCTTTGCGCCGGCCATTTCCGTCATCGCCTGCAACACCGCCTCGACGTTGGTGATCGATGCGTTGCGCGATAGATTTCCCGAGCATCCTTTCGTCGGCATGGTGCCTGCGATCAAGCCGGCGGCGGAACGCACGCGCTCAGGGCTGGTTTCGGTGCTGGCGACGCCTGGCACCGTCAAGCGCCAATACACGCGCGACCTGATCAGCAAATGGGCGCAGAAATGCCATGTCCGCCTGGTGGGCAGCGACAGGCTGGCGGGACTGGCTGAGATCTACATGCGTGAGGGCTTCGTCGATGAAGAAGCCGTGCGCACCGAGATTACGCCGTGCTTCGTCGAACATGATGCGCTGCGTACGGATATCGTCGTGCTCGCCTGCACACACTACCCCTTTCTGGCCAATCGCATGCGCAAGACGGCGCCCTGGCCGGTCGATTGGCTCGACCCCGCTGAAGCGATCGCGCGCCGGGCGCTGTCGCTTCTCGCCGACATCGATCCGAGCGGTCGTGGCGAGATGCTGCCTGAAGGCCCCGACCTTGCCGTCTTCACATCGAAAAGAGCCGATTTTCCGACCCGTCGCCTAATACAGGGCTTCGGGCTGGCGATGTCGTGATTCCGAAGCGGAACATCACGGCAGTCGTTGCGTTTTTCTCCAGATTCTAACGGGAGAAAGAGCCATGCCAGCCACCTCGAAAGCCCAGCAGAAAGCCGCCGGCGCGGCTCTGTCGGCCAAGCGCGGCGAGACCAAGAAGAGCGAACTCCAGGGCGCTTCCAAGGGAATGTACGAATCGATGAGCGAAAAGCAGCTCGAGGAATTCGCCGAGACGAAGCGCAAGGGCCTGCCGGAGAAGAAGTCGAAAGACTAAGGGTTAAGCATCCGGAATCAAAGAGCCCGCGGCCAAGACCGCGGGCTTTGAAATGATATCGGCCGCCTGAGACCGGATAGGAGCCTACCAGCGCCCGCTGCAGCGCTTGATCTTGTAGCGTATGACCTTCTTGTGGCCGTGCCGCCAGATAACCTTCTTCTTGATCACGATGCGGCAAGCCTGGTGATGCCGGTGTCCTTGCCAATGCCTGGCCTCCGCCGGCTCCGGTGTCAGGACCGCCATGGATCCCGCCAACACAGCGGCTCCTGTCAGGGTAAGGAAGAATTTCTTCATGCGAATGTAGCTCCTCTGCTCCGGTCCCTTCCTGATGCCGCTGGCGCAACCTCCCGCCACATCCGGCACTGCACTCAACCCAGAGACGCTATATCGTCGCCATGGCCTACGCCAGCCACAAGCTTGACACCGGTTAAATCTCCGTTTAATCAGCGCCCCAACACCGGGCCGCAATGCCCGGTGGTTTTCTTTATGTGCGCAAGATGCGTGGAAATCCAATTCTACTATCTTGTTTGAACTGACGTGTCCCGTGGGTTTTCCGCCGCGTTGCGTGGGAAAACCCTGTCAGGTCTCGAAAACGGAGGCCAGAGGAGGGCGCGTTTCCTTCACCCGGACCATGAGGTTCCGGGTGTATTGTTTTGAAAAGGGAATGCGATGAGCAAGCGCGAATCCGCGAAGTACAAGATCGACCGCCGTCTCGGCGAAAATATCTGGGGCCGCCCGAAGTCCCCGGTCAACAAGCGTGAATACGGTCCTGGCCAGCATGGCCAGCGCCGCAAGGGCAAGCTTTCCGATTTCGGCCTGCAGCTGCGCGCCAAGCAGAAGCTGAAGGGTCACTATGGCGATGTTTCGGAAAAGCAGTTCCGCAAGGTCTATGAAGAGGCTGACCGCCGCAAGGGCGACACCTCGGAGAACCTGATCGGCCTGCTCGAATCGCGTCTCGACGCGGTCGTCTACCGCGCCAAGTTCGTGCCGACCATTTTCGCCGCCCGTCAGTTCGTCAACCACGGCCACGTCAACGTCAACGGCAAGCGTGTCAATATCGGCTCGTATCGCTGCAAGCCGGGCGATGTCGTCGAAGTGCGCGAAAAGTCCAAGCAGCTGGTCATCGTTCTGGAAGCGGTCGGTCTCGCCGAGCGCGACGTGCCGGACTACATCGAAGCCGATCACAACAAGATGGTCGCGACCTTCTCGCGCATCCCTGGCCTTGCGGACGTTCCGTTCGCCGTGCAGATGGAACCGAACCTGGTCGTCGAATTCTATTCGCGCTAAACGAGCGCGTTCTGCGATACCAAGCAAAGGCCGCCTGTCGAGGCTAATGCAGTTCACTTAGGCACCTTCAGTGTTCTGACAGGATATTTGGCTGGTAGCTTTTTGACGACACGGGGGCATGATCGCCCC
>NZ_JAMYOI010000041.1:0-51670 GCF_040319775.1 Mesorhizobium sp. M0870 | reverse complement strand
TCGCGGGAATCGGTGACGTTGAACATCACCAGCCTGCCATGACCGCCCTCTCTCAGCGAATTTGCAGAACTCTCAGCACACTACCGAGACCAAGAAGCGATACAGAGGCTGGCGCCGCTCGATCACCGCGCGATCTGATCACCGTCGATCGTCCCGAGTCTGCCGGGGCGGGCCTCGTCCAGCAGCGTCGACACGATCCTCCCATACGACGGTCCGCCGGATACTGCGGAGACCGCAGATTGGCACACGCGCGTGCGCGCGGCGGGCACTATGATGACGTTGCGTGAAGGTCAGGCGGCCTGCTGATCGGCGGTTTTTTCGGCTTCGCGCAGGCGCTTCCAATGCTAAGGCATTGTTCGTGCAGACGCGAGGCGGAAGATCGGCAATACGGACTAGACTAGGACGTCGGCAAGCCAAGCTTTCAGGTCGAAGTCGTTAAGGCGAGCAGTGGTGATGAGGGTAAGCATGAGGGCGGCGCGGTCATCGCGCGTATAGGTCCATATACGCCCGGTCGCGCACTTGCCCTTCGCCAGGATACGGATGGTGGTGTCGTCGCCATGAAGGCGCTCGGCCGCGAGCACATGGCGCTCGAGCAGCTGGAAGAGCGGCATGACGGCGAAGGTTCCGTGGCGGACCTGATAGGCCAGCGTCGACAGCGGCAGGTCGATCCCCCCTCGGCCTTGTAGCGCATGCTCTGACGGAGCGGAGTGTGCATGCCGAACTTGTCGAATAGAATTGTCGCCAGCAATTGGTACCGATGAAAATGGAAACGGCGCCAGCGGCTGGGTGATCTTCTGGCAGTCGCGCCGAGTGAACTTTTCGCGCACCGTCTCAATCAGCTTGAACCGGCGCGGGATCTCTTCCAGCGTCTCGATCACGTCCTCGCCAGCTTCGACAGCCGCGATCCGCCGCAGCAGGCGTAGGTGGTGGGAGGCTCAATGACGACGCGCTCGCGTTCGATATTCTCTGGCCAGGGCTTATATTACGCACCGGCCGCTTTCGCGTGAAGGAACGCACGCTCTGGGTCTTCGTCGCCGCGGCGGCCGCGGCAAGCTCGTCCTCGGTCGCCGCGGCCACGAGGTCTTCGAGCTGCAATTCCAACTGCTCGATCAGCCGTGCCGTGCGCTCGGAGCGCTGCTCGTAAAATTCGCGTTTCTGCTTCTCGATGTGCAGCTCGAGATGCGCAATCCGCGCTCGGCGTCGGACAGCATGGCTTGCGCGTTAGCCGCTTCGGCCTGCCAGGCGGAGGCCTCAGTCTGCGCACATCGCGCTCGGCTTCGACCCGCAGCAACCGTGCTTCGCGTTCAGCCCGCACCATGTCAGCCGACCTTTTGTGCTGCGCCTCCAGCTTATCTTGTGCCATCTCTCGCCAGACAGCATCACCTCGGCAGAGACCGGCGGCTGGTCCGGGCTGTGCTAGTGGCGACGCATAAATCGGGTCGCGGAGGAATCCCGAATCCGGGGGAGCGAGTCAGAAATCGGCACCGATGGTATAATGTACAGCGGACACTCCGGCGCCGAGTTGGATGCGAAAGACCTGCCAAAAACGTAGTGCTTCTGTGATGGGCCCTTACTCGTCAAGTCCTTCGAGTGATCATCACGCCGAGGGGATCATGCTTCTGTCCGTGGTCAGCACCAAGAATGCCACATCATGCCATCAGATCCTTAAGCCGGCAGGTCAATCTAGGCTAGGACGCGTGATTTGCCGAAGCTTTCACAGCACTACTCCCGACCTTGCCAAGCCCTCGTCACAGCGACGGGACCTCGAAGAAGCAGTGCCTCTCGGCGGCCTGCCTCGCTGCCTTGTTCCTCCTTTCCGCGGTGACGGTGTCTTTGCGCCAACGGAACTGAATGGCATCAGCCCACAAGCGGTGAAGGACGGTGGCGAGCTTGCGGGCCAGCGCCACCTTTGCCCGTTTCATGCCGCGCAGCTTGGCCACGTCCATCGCCCAGCGCTTCAGGGGGGAGAACCGCGTGGCGCGCCTCAACATGTTATGGGCCGCTTCATAGAGTGCGGTTCGCACCATTCCATCGCCGACCTTGGTGATGCCGCGGTCGATGTCGGTCGCGCCGGATTGGTACTTCTTGGACCTCAGTCCGGAGTACGCACCGACGGTTCGGGATTTTGCAAACCGCCCAGGATTGTCGACCGCCGAACGATAAGTGACTGCAACCAGAGCCCCGACACCGGGCGCGCTCATCAACCGCTGGCAGACAGGATCGGCACGGGCGATCTTCAGCATCGCGCGGTTCAGCCCGGTAAACTCGTTCCACAATACGGCCCGGGCCTGCAGCATCACGCCGATCACCGTCGCAAGCATGTCGTGGCCTTCGATGAGTTCGCGAATGCGCGCCTCGAAACCTCGAAACGTCCCCGGCTCACCTCGCCAACCTTGAGCCCGTAACCGCGTAGGATTCCGCGTATGCTGAGCTTGAGGTCGAGCAACTTGGCCTGCAACAGCTTGCGGCCGACCAGCAGTGCCCGCACCTCCTGGGCATCTGCAGCGGCGTGCACAGGACGGTACCAGCCCATGCGCAGCAACTGCGCGATCCCGCGGGCATCCTTGCGATCCGTCTTCACCGGCATCGCCGACAGTGCCGCCTTCACACGCCGTGCCTCCAGCAACACCACCTCAAAGCCGGCGTCGACCAGACCCTCGCGCAACCACTGCGACAGTGGGCCCGCCTCAAGGCCGACGCGGATGACCGGCAATCCC
Organism: Mesorhizobium sp. M0870; assembly: GCF_040319775.1. NCBI lineage: Bacteria > Pseudomonadati > Pseudomonadota > Alphaproteobacteria > Hyphomicrobiales > Phyllobacteriaceae > Mesorhizobium > Mesorhizobium sp. M0870. The sequence goes on along the minus strand of NZ_JAMYOI010000041.1, from coordinate 48,953 downwards.
AGATCGGCAATGCTGCAACAGGAGCGCCGGCCCATTACGGCATCTAGATCATGACCGCACCGCCGGAAACGGAGATTGACAATCCAGTAAGGAAGCTTGCTTCGTCGGAGGCAAGAAACGCCACGAGACTAGCGACGTCGCTGACTGTTCCGAGTCGACCGAGGGGTGTCTCGGCCACGGCCTCAGTAAGCGTCTTGTTCAGGCGTTCCTCGACGGTCTCGTTGCTTTCGCGCATACCCTCAGCGATTTTGACCAACCGTTCTGTTTCCACAGTTCCCGGGCAAACGGCATTAACAGTAATTCCCTCAGGAGCAAGCTCATGTGCGAGACATTGGGCCAAGCCGTTCACGGCGAACTTCGAGGCCGAATACGCAGAGTTGCGCGGTAGACCTCGCTTGCCTAAGCCGGAAGACATGATGACGATGCGTCCACCACCGCCGCGCGCTAACATATGTCGCGCGACTGCCCGGCAGCATAAAAATGTGCCCTTTACGTTGACGCGCTGGACGAGATCGAAATCCTCCTCCCGGAGATCAATCACCGGAACGCGATCACTGCCTGGAGCGGACGCAGCGTTCGCAACGAAGATGTCGATCCGTCCAAGCGCGGCGACGGACTCTTCGATCAGCCGATCAACTGCAGCGGCATCTGATATATCTCCGAACGTGGCAATCGACCGTCTGCCCATTGTGCCAATTTCGTCGGCCACTGAGGCTGCACCCCGCCATCCACTTGTCAAGGCTTCTGACCCAACCGGCCGTAGAGCAGTGACAGCTACATCGGCGCCGTCGCGCGCAAAACGAATGGCGATCGCGCGGCCGATTCCGCCCTTGCCCCCGACGCCGGTAACGAGTGCCGCCTTGCCGGAAAAATTACACATCGCTGGTTTTCCTTCTCAAAGAATACAAGCGTGACTGGCCATCTAAAGCTGATGATGACGAGGCGTGTAAATTATACATTATGCGGGGTCTCGATTGAGATAGGTATTAAGTTTCTTCGCGAGGACACTCACATGCGGCGGACTGATCAGCGTGTAATGGTCACCAGGCACCTCGTGAATTTCTAAGCGCCCCCGCACGAATTGCTGCCATCCAAGATCACCATTTGGTAGATTGGTCGACATGCGTATTCCCTTCTTGGCCGCGAAAAGAACGGACCTGCTGTCGTTGCGCCGAGGAATATAATCGCGCAATGCAATGCTATTTGCCTCGGCAACCGTCAGAAGGTGATTGAGTTGCGGTTCGGTCATATCTGGAAGATCTCCTGCCTGCCTTCCGAAAGCGAGCAAGGAAATTACATGCCGGTCGCGTTTGGTTTGTTTCAGCTGTCTCCAATGTTTTTTGAGCGCAGGAAAAAGGAGGCTCATTGTGACCGCTTGCTGGCTCAGCCACGCCGGTACGGGTCGATTGCCAAGCAGACCGTAATAGCGCTCGCTTGTGTGATCTTCCTGATTGTGAAGCGCTTTCGCATCAAGCAGACCAAGTATACTTACCTCATCACCAGAATCGCTCAATTGGCAGGCCATTTCCCAAGCAATGCTGCCACCCATGGACAAGCCGACGATTTGATAAGGGCCGTGTGGTTGTACGCTTTTCATGGCGTCAATGTATTCTCGCGCCATCACAGGGATGCTCCGGTGAGGTCTGGCCTCGCCGTTCAGACCGCGTGCCTGCAGGCCGAAGAGCGGCTGCTCCGGGCCTAGCGCTTTGGCAAGAGGCATATAAATCAACACTTGTCCGCCAATAGGGTGAGGGCAAAACAGAGGCGCGCGAGAACCGCCGGTCTGAATCGGCACTAATGCATTCGAACGTGCGCCTCCAATGGTCTCCGATAGGGCTATCGCAAGCCCTCGTGGTGTCGGATTTTCCAACAGCAGAGAAACAGCTAATCTCTCACCCGTGAGGAGCTCAAGGCGGCTGATGACGCTTAAGGAGCTCAATGAATCACCACCAAGATCAAAGAAGCTGTCTGTCAGGGCAACGTCATTCAAGCCCAGAATGTCCCGATACGTCGCCGCAATTTGGGTATCCAAAGCTGCGTCACCAGACATATCAGCGACAATGAGACCGCGCGCTTCTTCGCCTGCCGGGTCATCGACGGCCATCATTGCAGTATTAGGTTGATTCAGATATGCATTTTGTCTGGGCTCATTCATGGCTACCGCGTCAAGCCAATAACGCTTGCGATCAAAAGGGTAGGCAGGGAGGGGCGTACGCTGCGGCGGTTGTTGGCCATGCAAGCCAGACCAGTCGATGCCAACCCCGGAGGTCCAAAGCCTGCCAAGCGTCTGTAACAGTCTCGCGCGATCGCCTTGCCCTTCATCGTCTTCCGACAGGGCGGCAAAGGCCTCGAGGGCGGGTAATTCCCTGTTTGCCTTGACCTGCCTGGAATGTCTGGTTAGGGCTGCGCCAGGCCCCATCTCGATGAACAGCTCATGGCCAGATTGCACCAGCACATCGAAAGCCCGAAGGAACTGCACTGTCTCGCGGAGATTGCGGACCCAGTAGCCGCCATCAAGCGGCGGTTCCGCTCCAAGCCAGTCACCCGTCACCGTTGACATAAAAGGTACTTGCGGCGCGTGCAACTCGACTTGTTCTGCGTGAATCCTAAACTCCGGCAGGATTGGATCCAGCAAGGTTGAATGAGCGGCATGGCTAACGCTTATTCGTTTGCTGTCAATAGAGTTAGTTTGCAGTTGCTCTGCAAACGCTACGATCTCAGATGACGGGCCCGAGACCACGCACTGACGCGGTCCGTTTACAGCCGCCAATGACAGGCTTTTGTTCCAATAAGGCCGGAGCTCTTCAGGCGATAGGCCGACTGCAACAATCCCGCCAGCAGGCACACGGGACGTTAACTGTCCCCTTATCAGTGTCAGTCGAATGGCATCGGGTAACGAAATGATGCCGGCGATATGAGCGGCTGCATACTCTCCGATGCTGTGCCCGATCACAGCTCCAGGGAAAATGCCCCACGAGATGAAGAGCTTCGCCATTGCATATTGCGTAGCAAAGATGACAGGTTGTATGACTGCTTCCAGTTGAGGCTCACGCTCATTATCAGATTTGCCTTCGCGGTAGAGCAATGGGCGGAAATCAACGTGTGCGAATTCGTTAAGCGACTCTGCGCATTCGTCGATAGCGCTGCGGAATATAGGCTCCCGTTGATAAAGCTCCCGACACATTCCGATCTGCTGCGCACCCTGGCCTGAGAACATGAACACGCTGCGGCGTTCACTGCTTGACACCTCTCGCGACTCGCCTGCATTCAGTGCCGCCTGATCAAGTTGGTCGGCCAGTCGCACCAGATCGGATTCCACGAAACTTGTGCGATATCTGAGAGCGGCTCGACCGTTTTGCAGGGTGTACGCGATATTTGCTGCGCTGTGCTCGACGTCGCTTCGCCGCATAAAGCCGGCCAGTTTTCGGAGCATTTCGGTTAGTGCAAACCTGCTTGCCCCCGATACTGGAAAGACGTGCAGCCTATGATCGCCTTTCTCACCCGTTCGCGGCGGAGCCTCTTCGAGAATTAAGTGTGCATTCGTGCCACCAATGCCAAATGAGCTGACCCCACCGCGACGTGGCCCTTCACCTTTGGACCAAGCGGTGCAGGTCCTGCTTACGAAAACCGGGCTCCCCTGAAAGTCGATATTTGGGTTGGGCTCATCGAGATGGAGGCTAGCGGGAAGGATGCCTTTGTTCAGCATTGTAGCGAGCTTGATCAATCCCGTTACACCCGCTGCGGCGTCGAGATGGCCGATATTGGTCTTCACGGACCCTATTGCGCAGAATTGTTTCCTTGCGGTCTGGGAGCGGAAGGCCTTGGTCAGGCCGGAGATTTCGATGGGGTCTCCAAGATGGGTTCCCGTTCCGTGCGCCTCCACGTAGCCAATTGTATCCGCTGGGACGTCAGCATCGGCGAGGGCAGCTCGGATCACCGCCGCCTGTCCGACAGCACTAGGGGCAGTGAACCCCACCTTTGCCGCACCATCATTATTGATGGCGGTTCCCTTTATGACTGCCCAGATGTAATCCCGGTCTCTACAGGCATCGCTTAGCCTCTTAAGGACGACGACCGCTGCTCCGCTGCCTCTCACCGTCCCTTGAGCTTTAGCATCGAACGCACGGCAATGGCCGTCAGGGGATAAGATGTGGCCCTGTTGATGGAGATAGCCTTTTCCGTGCGGCAGAGAAATCGATGCACCGCCTGCCAGCGCCATGTCGCACTGATTGCTGCGCAGGCTCTGGCAAGCGAGGTGGACAGCAACCAGCGAAGTGGAGCAGGCCGTCTGAACTGAGACGCAGGGGCCGGTCAAGTTGAGCTTATAGGCGATTCGCGTGGCCGTGAAATCGCAGCCATTGAGAATGCGAATCTGCAACTTCTCTGAATCCAGCAGATTGCGGCTCGCTTCGCGGTCGGCGAGATAGTGGTTGGCTCCCACACCGGCAAAGACGCCGACGCGGTCTTCTGTCGTCTCGCGAGATCCGTATCCCGCATGATCGAGCGCCTGATACGCTGTTTCCAACAGAACGCGTTGTTGCGGGTCCATCCACGCAGCTTTCTTAGGCGAGATGCCGAAAAACGCTGCATCAAATAGGTCAACTCCGCAGACAACGGCTTCGCGCCGCACATAATTGGGCTTGCCAAACGTAGCGGGATCGACGCCTGCTTCTCGCAATGTCTGTTCATCCAGATCTGCGATGGACTCAATGCCATCGACCAAATTGCTCCAGAATTGATCCACGTTCTCCGCCCCTGGAAACCTGCCCGCCATACCGATGATCGCGACAGCATTGCGGTCTTGTTTGAGCTCGTCTCCACTTGTGGCCATGCCAGTTCGTTTCCTTAATTTTTGAGGGGGGGAGAAGCTGCGGGGATTGCTGCCAAGTGCGCTGCGAGCGTTCTTATGGTGGGGTGCTCGAAAAGATCCAGAATCTTGCAATCAATGCCCAAACGATCTTGGATACGTGCCTGAACCTGGACGATAGCTAGGGAATGTCCGCCAACGTCGAAGAAATTGTCTTCTGCACAAACAGAGTCTAGTTTCAGCACGTCCTTCCAGATCTCAGCCAGTTTCGTCTGCAACGTGCCGGTCGGAACAGCTGCTGCTTTTGATTTCGAGGCGTTTCTCCTCGGCTCGAGAAGAGCGTGTCGATCGATCTTGCCACTGCGATTGGTCGGTAGCTGGGGAAGGAACACGAACTGTGAGGGAATCATGTAGCCAGGCAGCGCGGCGCGCAGAAACGTCTGAAGTTCATCGGTATCTTTCGAACTCTCGGGTCGCGTCACCACATAGGCTGTCAGGCTCGCATTCTCATCGGCATCGCCTGTCACAGCGACGCAACACGCTTTGACGTGTTCGTGCTTCATCAGGCACTCCTCAATTTCGGCAAGCTCAACCCGCATCCCGCGAATCTTGATCTGTCCGTCCTTCCGGCCCAGGAACTCAACCGTGCCATCTGCCCGATAGCGGGCCCGATCCCCAGTTTTGTAGAACCTGGTTTCCGGTTCATCATCGAAGGGGTTTGGCCGGAAAACCTCGCGCGTGAGTTCATCGCGATTGATGTAGCCGCGGGCTATACCGGCGCCCCCAATGTAAAGTTCACCGATTGCGCCGATAGGCACCGGCTTTCCATAGCGATCAAGGATGTAAGCCGTGGTATTGCGGGCGGGGCGTCCAATAGGTGGCTTTCGCCCGTCAGCTGTCACCTCGGTCCTTATGCAGTAAACTGTCGTTTCGGTTGGCCCGTAGGAATTGAAGATACGGCGCTTTTCGCCCCATCGTTCAATGAGGCTTAACGGCAAGGGCTCTCCGCCTGATTTGATCACCGTAAGATCAGGAAGATCAGTCGACGGTAAGGAGCTCCACGCCGTCGGTGTAAGTCCCGCAGCAGTGATGCGCTCACGGCGCATGAACTGGATAAGCTCTGCTCCAGGCAGCGACGCTGATGGGGGCGCCAAGCACAATCGACCACCAGAAGAAAAGGCCAGCATGAAATCAAACAACGATGCGTCAAATCCGCAGGAAGCGAACTGCAATACCCGGCTATCCGGCCCCACCTGGTAAGTGCGTTTTAGATCCTCGGCCATGTTGCAGGCGCTGCGATGTTCAATCATCACGCCTTTCGGCTGACCCGTGGAGCCGGATGTATAGATCACATAAGCCAAATCGGAAGGAGCGGCGAGACGGTGAGGGGGCGTGACTTGATGCAAAGCAATTTCGGTACGGTCCCTGTCGAGGAGAACCACCGTGCATCCATTCGCGTTTTCCGTATTTAAGCCCGATGGGTCTTCCCCGAACGTCTGCTCCTTTAGCTGAGTTTTGCTGATGACCGCGGTAGCGCCTGCATCACGCAACATGAAACGCAGGCGCTGGGCAGGTAGGCGCGGATCTAGGGGAAGATAGACAGCCCCCGCCTTCAAGATTGCTAGAAATCCGATAACGAGATCGCACGAGCGCTCAAGGAGAATCCCAATGACGTCTCCCAAGCTGACATCTTTTGCAATCAGATGACGGGCAAGCCTGTTTGCCCTTTGATCAAGTTCGGCATAGCTGAGCACCTCCGATGGGCAGCTGACCGCGATATTGTCTGGATAAGCGGTAACGTTCGCTTCGATGAGGTTGTGCAGGCAAGTGTCGGTCGGAAAACCTGAAGCTGTGTCGTTAAAAGTTTTCAGGAGCTGGTGCTCCTCCTCTGCCGACAGAAAGCTGTATTCGCCTATTCGCCGGGTTGGCGCATCTGCTATCACCTCAAGCAACGATTGATAATGCTTCGCCAGCCTCTCGATGTTGCAAGAATCCCAAAAATCCACGTTGTATACAACGTCAAGGCGCATAGTATCTTTGCCGGCCAGAATTCGAAAATCAAGCTCGACCCATATATCGGTCTCGCAAAACCGAATTTGCGCAGGCAAGCCGGACAGGTTGACCTCGCATGGCGTGAAGCCAAGAGAGCTCACCCGTTCCGGGGTGAAGTTGAAAACTGCCTGCGCCAGGGGATTGCGAGCAGGTGTGAGGGGAAGCTTGAGTTTCTCCAGCAGCAAGGGAAGAGGAAAATACTCGTGGCTGCGCGCGCAGCGCATAAGCTCACGCACCCTGTGCAGATGGTCGAGGAAAATTGGATTTCCGGAAAGGTCCTGCCGTAGGGCCGCCAGAGTCACAAAGTAGCCGAAGGTCCCCGAGAAATCTTCTGCCGGACGACCGAGACGTGGCACGTAAACCGTGATGTCGTCTTGGTCGCAATAACGATGTAGCAAGACGTAATAGACAGCAAGCAGTACGGTGGCGAGCGTTACCTTTTCCTGATGCGCCAGTCGCTCCAAGCGTGCGACCAGAGGCTTATCAATATCCAGGGAGAAAACTGACCCCGTGTGCGTCGCGGGCTCAGTTCGCGGTTTGTCGGTCGGAAGGGCCAGGTCGGGGTCATGATGCACAAATTGGCTGCGCCAGTACGCCCACATCCGTTCTCCGTCGTCGCTAGCAAGGAGCCGCTCCTGCCAGGCAACGAAGTCCCGGTAAGGAGCCGGCTTGGCCAGATCCAATATTTCCGTATTGCCGCAAAACGCCTGATACAGCCTGCCGAACTCATGCAGGAAAGTGCGAATGCTGTAGGCGTCGGAAATGATGTGATGGAAATTGAGGAGAAGAACCTCTTCCGTGGCGTCGCTGATGAACAAGTGAGCGCGAAACACCGGCCCATGTTCCAGATCGAAAGGCGAGCGAGCTTCCGCAGCGATAGAGCGATGGAAGTCAGCCTCTTCGTGACCTTGTAGCCGAACGACATGAAGACTTAGGCAGGCTGTCTCATGAATGAGCTGAACCACGTTCTCGCCTTCCTGGTGGAAGGTCGTGCGTAGCATTTCGTGTCGGTCGATCAATGATTGGAGCACGCGCCGTAGGGCTTCAATGTCGAACCGCGCCCCAAGGCGCAGTTCTACAGGTAGATTATATTCGCTACCGGTCGGGCGTTTTTGATGGTGTATCCAAAGGCCCATCTGGCCATGTGATAGTGGACAGGTAACATGATCCATCAGGGTTCCTCCAGTCGCATCCTTTCGCAGAGAAATGTACATACGGTAACGCTGTAGTAGATTGACAATATATTTAATGACAATATATTTAACCAGTCCTGTACAGCATATCAACCAGACTATTACATAATACACTCTTTTGCATATAAAACCGCTTTCCATGGATGTGCCATGACAATTCTGTAACTACGTTTAAAAACATATGATCTCTCAATATACTCTATCTTCAACAGGTTTCATATACCTATAACACTCCGGCCAAGCGTTGACAGTATACAGGCGGATACACGTCAATAACGACCCGCAGCCGAAGGGTATGAGTGGTCAAATTGTTCCCGTTCGCTCGGCGCCGCAAAGGGCGTGATCGACAAATTTATTAAGTCGACGGCACGCTGGAGTGTCGCTTTGGTCCGAGCATGGCTCGGTGAAGAGGCGATGACATATCCGATGCAGTCTCGAGAATCTCCTTTTGTGATGATCGGCGTACCGGGCTGAACGTAGAATCTAACCTCGGCGACGCCTGGAATAGCAGCCGCCCGACCATCGCCATCGATCCGTTCAAGGATACCATCGCGATCAGCGATTAGCTTTCGGGCAGTCGCAGTGTGCGAATGCCTCTTGGCCAAATTCCATTCGTCGCCGATGACAAGCTTGACGTGCTCCGTGATAAGATCGACGCCGTAAGCGAGCTGGACCAGTTGTGGGTCGGGGGCACCGCCAAGACGCGGATTGACCTCAATCATGGTTGGGCCGCGCTTTGTCCATCGGAATTCAATGTTTGTTGGCCCCCATCCGAGGCCGAGAGCTTGCAAGCAACTTAGCGAAACATCCGCAATACGTTCATGCTCCTGATCAGGCAGCAGAATCGGAAAGGTAAGCTCGCGAGAAACGAAGTGTGGTGGCGGGCCGAACTCACTCTCAGCAATTCCAATAATCTCGTTGCCCATTATCTGAGCGTTATAAAGGGGGCCGTCTGCGAATTCTTCGATTAATATCTTTGGTGAGGAGCGCCATATGTACTCGCCCGTTAGGAGATAGCTCGTATGTTCAACCAACTCATCAATGCTGCGGCACAATCGGACACCCTTACTACCGCTACCTTCGGCAGGCTTGAGAATTACCGGCAAGCCGATCTCAGCCGCAAAAGTTTCTATCTCCGTGGCATTTGCGGCCAAGCGATAAGCAGGCATTGGGACGCCGGCCTCCGCCAAGCTCTCACGTTGAACGAACTTGTCGCAGCACCGTTCAATCGATGCGGGGTCCGGCCCCGGTAGATCGAAATGTCGACAGAGCCTGGCAACTGCCACGTAGACCGACTCATCGTCACCCGAGAAGCCAGTGATGCCGGCAATGTCATACGTGGTGCGTAGCTGGGAACATTCATGGATCATTGCTTCGAGATTGTCTGTTTCGACACGGATTGTCTGAACGCTGTCCGTTGCAACGTAGTCGTATTGAGTTGGATCAGCGGAGAGAGTAATTGGATAAAGGCCGAGGCGCCGGGCTGCTTGGACGTATTCTAGACCATTACCTTTGTGGCCTTCAATCAGGATAAGAGCTCTTCTTACCATTGGTTTGTTGACTCCGACTTTGCGTGCTTGACGACAGCCAAGACAAATCGGTATCAGCCTTGTCAGCCGACCCTGATCTCACATCTTGTGGTTTATGTATCATCCTCGGCGATTTGAAGTCGCAAAGATTTTGTGAATTCTTGTTGACGGCTGTGTTGCAACGGCAGATTTAACACTGAAGAACATTGGCGAGTTCCTGCTCTTGCGATGGGCGAGGGAAATGCTCGACCAGATAGGGAACGAGATTCAACCCGGCCAGCCCGCCTGTCGTTTTGGCAGTATCTGAATCCCGTCCCACATGGTGTTCCATGGCTTTTCCTCTCTGTGCTGCTGGATGCGATCGCTGGGGCTCGGTTTCAACAGCATCATTCTGAGGGTTGGGTTCATGGGGGCTTTGGTGCCCCCTCGGGGCAGCGCGGCGAGGGCCAGCCGGATGCGGCATGGGTATGTTCAGGTTGCGGTGGTGTGCCATCCGCCGCGATCCATGACGAGTCCGGCAAGGGGACATTGCGGCTCATCTCGTTGATATGGAGCTGCATGGCCTCGGTATCGGCAAACGGCAGTGCGAGAGCCGCCGCGTGCCACGTGCTGGGCAGACGGTGCCTAACAAGTAGGCGCTCTTGTAGTGCTGTTCGGTCGGCTGTCGCGGCCGCGTCTGGCCCACTCCGTACAATCCCGTTCTTCTGGCCGATCGTTGCTTCGTCCTGGAACCAGATCTCCACCTTGTGCGCGGCTGCAAATCGCAAAGATGCGCCTTCAGCGTGCGAGGCCAGTCTTTTTTGAATTCCTCGATGAGGCGTCGTGCACCGATGACGCGGTCGCACACTCATGTGGAGAAGCCGTGACCTTGCCCCCAGTTTCTATCCAATTTTGAGTTCGTTTCCGGCGTGGGTTGTGCCCTGCTGGGCGGGTGAAGCGACGGTCGTTGGCGCGGAGCAGTTGGCATAGCGGAGCGCGAGCGACCGTCGCGGATTGAAGGTGCTGGCGAATTCGGCCGGGGTCTGCCAGGCGATTTGGGAGTGCGGACGCGCGGTGTTGTAGTCGGCGCGCCACAGGGCGGTTGCTACGCGCGCCTGGGCCAGCGAGGTAAACAGCGTCTCGTTGAGCAGTTCATCGCGCAGTCGGCCGTTGAAGCTCTCGATGAAGCCATTCTGCATCGGCTTGCCGGGCGCAATGTAATGCCATTCGACGCGGTTCTGATCCGCCCAGGAGAGGATGGCGTTCGAGGTGAACTCGCTGCCATTGTCGCTGACGATCATCCTCGGCCGGCCGCGCTCGGCAATGAGCCGGTCCAATTCGCGGGCAACCCGCATGCCCGAGAGAGACGTATCAACGATGAGTGCCAGGCACTCTCTCGTGCAGTCGTCGACGACGGCCATGATGCGGAAGCGGCGCCCGTCGGTGAGTTGGTCCGATACGAAGTCGAGCGACCAGCGCTCGTCGGGCCTCAGCGGCACCAGCATCGGCGCCCTGGTCCCGATCGCCCGTTTGCGGCCGCCACGGCGGCGAACGGCGAGCTTCTCCTGCCGATAGAGCCGGAACAGCTTCTTGTGGTTCACGACCAGGCCCTCCCGCCTCAGCATCACGAGAAGACGCCGGTAGCCGAACCGGCGGCGCTCCTGCGCGATCGCCTTCATCCGCTCGCGAACCTCGCGGTCGTCCGGCCTGCTGGTCTCGTAGCGAACCATCATGCGGCAACAGCCGATGGCTTTACACGCCCGCCGTTCGCTCATCCCAAAGCCTTCCTTCAGGCGAGCGACAGCTTTCCGCTTGGCCGCGGGCGTCACCATTTCTTTCCCACAAGATCCTTCAACGCGGCATTGTCGAGCATCGCGTCGGCCAGAAGCCGCTTTAACCGCGTGTTCTCGTCCTCCAGCGCCTTAAGTCGCCGAGCCTCGGAGATATCCATCCCGCCGAAGCGGGCCTTCCAGTTGTAGATCGAGGCGTCGCTGACCCCGTGCTTGCGGCACAGATCGGCAACCGACACCCCGGCCTCGTGTTCCTTCAAAATTCCGATGATCTGCTCTTCAGAGAAGCGGTTACGTTTCATGTCCTGGTCCTCTCGATGGGCCAGAACGAACTTCAAACCGGATTAGATCAGGGGGGGCAAGGTCAGCCGAGCTTGTGCAGCAGCTTCCCGACATAGCGCGCGTCATAATCAATGCCGAAGCGGTCCTTGATGGCTTTCTTTACGTCATCCGCCGCCAGCGAACGACGCCATCGACAGCACGATCCGGCCCTTCTCCCACAAGCGCGGCCAGTTCGGCCCGCTGCTCATGCGACAACCGGGACGCTGGTCCCGGCGCCCATTGGTCCGCAAGACCATCGGGGCCGGCCGTGTTGAACCGATGCACCCAGTTGCGTAGCGTCTGGCGATCCATCCCGCCGATCCGGACCGCATCGGCCCGGCTCATGCCGTTCAGAACCGCCGCGATCGACAACAGCCGGCTGCTATGGCGCACATCCTTTGAGTTCCGAGCAAGACGGCGAAGCTCTCCCGCCGGAAAGTCCGTCGGCAACTTCACCGCTGATCCCATCGCCGAATTTCCTTCGGCAATAGGGAATCACGGCGCGCAAATCGGCCAAAATCACAAAAGAGACAGAAGCCAAGACCGTGCGTATTATAGCCTCCAAGGCCGTGACGCTCAGGACAGGTGAGATTTGGGAGATGTGTCTTCACTTCCAGTGGAGCAACACTCAGCGGCAGCACCAACAAGCTCGATCCGATTGGTTTCGGCTCGCCGGCTGATAGTGAATATTGGCTCAGAGTCCGTTTTGAAATTCAAGCATGAGCGTTTCGGCGGATGAGGTTTGCGCCCATTGCGACGAGGATCATTGCGTGAGAGACGTCGATGCGCTGCTCGTAGTCGCGCACGAGGCGGCGCCATCTTGTCATCCAGCCGAAGGTCCGCTCGACGACCCAGCGTCGGGGCAAGACTTCGAAGCCCTTCTGGTCATCGAATCGACGGATGATCTCAACGACGAAGTCCAGATAGCGGCCTTGTCCATGAGCTTTAGCCGATCATAGGCGCCGTCGGCGAACAGATGCTTCACCCAGGGCCAGCGCTGGCGGATACCATCCAAGACCGCCTGAGCGCCGGCGCTGTCGGAGATATCGGCCGGCGTCAAGTTGACCATCAACAGCCGCCCATCCGTATCGACTGCCATATGGCGCTTGCGTCCGACGATCTTCTTGCCGGCGTCGTAACCCCTTGTTCTTGCTTGCGGAGCCTTGACAGACTGGCTGTCGATCACCGCCGCCGACGGGCTCGCCTCGCGCCCGGCCCGCTCACGATCCAGCATCAGCGCCACGTCGTGGATGGTCTGGAACAAAAATCGCCGCGCCAGCTCTCGAAACCAGCCATAGACCGTCTGCCAGGGTCCAAAGTGGATCGGCAGCATCCGCCAGCCGCAACCCGAACGGACCAGGTAGCGCACCGCATTGATCACCTCGCGAAAATCAACCTCGCGCGGACGGCCACGCCGCCCAGGCTTGGGCATCAGCGGCGCGAACTGCTCCCACTCCTCAAATCAGACGGGTAGCGCTTGGTCTTCTTGGCGATCTGGACCATCCGGCCACGGCTCTGCTTTGTCCACATCCACAGCTTGAATCATAACCCAGCCTCAGACGAAACCTCAGTAAGCCGATTTTCAAAACGGCCTCAGCACTGATCGGCGATCCAGAAACCGGAGAAATACGCGGTTCTTGGCTTGAGATACTAATAGAGAATATCGTTCGATTTTTCGCACGCGTCCAGCAGGTGATCATCGTCACGTCTGGTGGTCCCAGACCTCGGCTTTGCGCCATCACACGAACCGTCTGCCGCGAGCTTGCGTCGCGTGACCACTTCGCCGCCTTCCAGCCGCGCCTCGTCGTCAAGTCCCGTCTCGTCGAGCCCGGAAAGCGACTTCAGTCGGCGCGCGCTCATCTGCGCTATATCCAGCGCGCTGGCATTCGACGGCAAGCCCGGGGAACTCTATGATCCGGAGGATGGCACGACCAGCGACCGTCATCAATACAGCTTCATCTTTTCGGCCGAGGGACGGTGACCGATACCAGGATCTGGGCGTTTCGAGCCGAGGCCGGTCGCGACAGCTTCGTCCGCCCGGGCAAGGAAATGTTCAAGCAAGTGGAGTGTGTGTCTGAGCAGCGCAAGGCGCTGACGACGCGCATCGTTTGCAAAAGGTGACGTCGGAGAGACCGCGACGAGGATCCGCCGGACGGAATCGGCTGTCTCAGGCCGGGGCGCTAACCGCGATGCGATCTCGGCCAAGGCCAGGCGGGCCACTGCGATTCTCGTCCGCACCTACTCAGCAGCACCAAGACGTTGGGCCTCGATCGCTGGCAGATGTGCCGGTCGATATCTCCCAATAGGGGATATCCAGTGGTTCGAAGACTTTATGATGTTTGTTCAAAGCTAAAATCACGTAAGGTGCACCTGATTACCTCGAAAGGAAAAAGGGCAGACCGCTAGGTTTACATGCGGCTCGGGTAATCAGGCTTGCCTCCGTAACCGATGCACGGCTAGCCAAGTCAATACCCAGTCGGCGGTGGTATTAAAGCGGATGTCATAGGATTCGCCCGCAGGTAATTCCCTGCAAAGGGTTTGTGTTAGGTGCAGCCGCAAGCATCCGTTCGTAGGGGGCGTCAGTAGTTCAGCACAGTCGAACCCAAAAAAGCGCCGCACCACCGGGTACAGTCCTTTGAAAAGTGTCTCCTTTGCCGAAAAGAGCAGCGTTGCTAGCCGATCTGGAGGGAGCGCCGTCTGTCGTGCAATCAAGGCACGTTCACGCTGGTTAGCCGTCACGCTCAGGATCGATTCCAGCGCGTGGCCGCTGGCTATCGCCTCGACGTCGACACCGGCTTGCCAGCCTGGATCGCCTTTGGCGAAACAGGCGCAATGCCCCCGCGCATGGGTGATTGAACCAACTGAGCCTTTTGGCCAGACTGGGGCGCGGTCGGGACCGATGGGAATCTCAGTAGTAAGTTGGCCCAGCGCCTGCAACGCCGCGTTCGCCATCGCGCGACCGGCCAGAAATTCGGCACGGCGCAACGGTAGTGCCGTGCACAAGCTGGGAGGGAAGGCCAAGGCGAGCTTATGAAACAGATCTTCCGTGTAGCACTCGAAATCGAACCGGCCATGTACAAGAACCGCATCGACGTATCCCGTGTCGTGCAAGGTCACGTCTTTAAGAAATCCAAGCGAACGGGCAGAAAGAGCAATAAGGTGCCTGACGGCTGAGGCGCGCATGCTGGAGGCCGCGCTCACCGCCACAGGGCCCAGCCTAGACCCCATCGCTGTAGACAAACGCAAGGTTCTCCTTCGGCTCGGAAAGCTCAGTTTTCGCGGTGGCGACCGCATGTTCGGCGAGCGTGATCATCGATGATTTCTCCTCAGTCTGTGCCGCAGCGCGTTTGGGATAGCCCGAGCATGGGTCGTGCCAACTAGGAAAATCATTTCAGAACAGTGCGATCATTCTGATAGCACTGCATCATGTCCGACATCGTCGAAGATCCGACAACGAGTCTAACCGTGACCGCCTGTGGGTCCCCTGAGCGAACTCGGTGTGCGCCGAGGAAAACTCAACTCACCGCGAACTGGTCGAGTTCTCCGAGGATTGACTCGACTTCAAGGTCTGGGCCGACCGTTGATGTGCGACGACGACTTTGAACCGAAGCCCCTGAAACAAATCCGCCTGCGTGGGTTGGGGGTCATCACTGAAGATTTGGGCTACGTCAATGCAGTGCCCGGCTCCGGTCTTTCCTATTCAAACACGGTGACGCCGGAACTCGATATCTCCTATTTCTTCACGGACAACATCGCCGCCGAGCTCATACTCGGTACCACCTATGCAAACATCGAGGGCCAAGGAACGATCGGCGGGCTGGGCAATATAGGCAAGGTTTGGCTGCTGCCGCCTAAGCTCACATTGCAGTATCATTTTACCAACTTCGGCGCTTTCAAGCACTATGTCGGCGCCGGCGTGAACTACACGATATTCTATAACCAGTGTATCGGCAGCGCCGACGCTCTCAAGGTTAAGAACACGTTCGGCACTGCGCTACAGGTCGGGTTCGACTACATGGTGGATCAGCACTGGGGCGTCAACTTCGACGTGAAGAAGCTTTTCCTCAAGCCAGACTTCGACGTCACGGTCGACGGCGCGAAGCTGACGGGGAAGGCTTCGCTCGATCCCTGGCTGATAGGCGCAGGTGTCACCTACCGGTTCTAGCAACGAATGGTGAAGGCGGCCTGCTGACAGCCGATCTGGAATGAAGGGCGCCTCGTGCGCCCTTTTACCGTCAGCCCCGCATTGAAGTCGGCCGTCGGATCATTCGAAGGTTGCCTGCACACACCAACATCCGTGTCCATTCTCATCCGTCGACCAGATGCAGGCTCTCGGGCTGACTTGGCCGCAGCCTGCTCAAGGCCAAGTCACGACGGTAAGATCGTCGATCGGTGATTACCCGTTCCGTTGTTCTCGCTGTTAACCCAAAGGCTGAGCGCTCTCCAGCCGTCTCCGCAGTCCGCAAGCTGACCCAAGGTCATAAAGACTTTGATTGAGGGCAAGCACTGGTCAGCCACGGTTCCGGACCGGGCTTAGGAAATCCTTCCAGCACTATGGCTTGTCGCGGCCCTTAAGCGGTATCAATCTGGATTCGAGATGGTTTTGGGCGACATTCGATATTTGACCGTATGCAACTATCGCGACTAAATCGCAGAGGAAGGCGAAACGGTTGGGTTATCGGTAGGGGCAGTTATCATCGGCAAAACGAACATGTCGGAGTTTGCGTTTGCGAACACGGAAAATGACCGCGAGTTCGGCAGGCCGCGCAATCCCTGGGACCCGGATCGGTGGATCCTCGTCCAGCTCGGCTGCCAGGGTAGCAGACGGCAGTGTGGTTGCAGCGCTAGGCACCGATACCGGTGGTTCTATCCGGGGGGCCGCCGCACTTTGTGGCTTGGCGGGTTTCAAACGCTCGGGGGGCGTGTGCCCAGGCAGGGGGGGCTCTTTCTATGATGTTCGATACCATCGGCGCGATCGCCAGAACGAATCGTGTGCCATAATCGACGCCGTGCCGGCTGATACGCCATGGCGCCCGCTTCCTGAGTTGCCACTGCGTGGGCTCTCCTTTGGCGTTTCGACTAGCATGGTCCTCGACGATCTGGATCCGGAAGTCGCCGCCGACTTTAACGCCATGCTAAAATACCTTTCAGCTGCAGGCGCGACCGTTCTTGAATTCTCCTGGCCCGAGGTCGAGCCGGGTTTTTGGCGCGACGCTTATCCTGGCGAGACTTACGCCGTGCACGGCCGTCTCGCCGATCTGATGGACCGCTTCCATGCTCTACTGATTCCGACCGTATCCATACTGGCGCCACGGATTTCGGGTCTGGACAATGAAGAGCAGGCGAAGCGGCTCGAATATCCGATCGGTCGCAATGAGATAGCCAACTTCTTTGACTGCTACGCGGCGACAGTGCCGTGCCAGGCACAGGACCAGTTGCCCGTTTGCCTTCTTGTCAGGGCAAAAAAAGCAGTGAAGACCTCTTTGGATAGGAACGACCATGGCAGACCAAATTCTCGAAGTTAACCTCCTCGCCAGAGCTAGTTATTTTGAGCGAAGCTTCCACCGCGCTCGTATTTCTGACGCGTCAGACTTCGACAAGATTGAGCAGCGCGCAAAGACCATGACATCGCGCCTGGACGCGTCGTTTGCCAAGATCGGCGGCGGGCTGAAGGGCGATCTCATTGGCATGTTTTCGGGCGTCGGTGTTGCCGCCAGGGCCGCGCTGGCACCAGTTGCGCTCTTCAAAAAAGCACTCGACACGATCGACATGGCTTCGCACTTGGACGACACGGGCGACCGCATTGGCCTGTCGACAACCGCCTTGCAGGAACTCGGCTTCGGCTTTGCGCAGGCCGGCGTAGAGCAGTCCGGATTTGAAACCGGCATGGAGCAGTTTGCGAAGCGCATCGGTGAGGTAGCGACGGAAGGCGGCCGGCTTGCTGATATCCTGAAGGCGAACGGCATCGCCATCCGCGATACCAACGGCCAGATTAAGACGTCAGAGCAGCTGCTTGCGAGCTATGCCGAGTTGGTCCGCAATGCCGCTTCTGAACAAGAAAAAATAGTTCTCGTTACGGAGGCTTTCGGCCGAGGTGGTGCCGACTTCATTAACGCTCTCAACGGCGGTGCAGCTGGTATCAATAACATGAAAGCATCTGCCAAAGATGCCGGCGGCGTCATTGATGAGCAGCTGTTGCGCCGGGCTGAAGAGTTAGGCGACCGCTGGGAGGCGGCTTTGCTGCGCTTCACCGTAAGCCCACAGTCGGCCATCTTGACTGGCGTTGAAGGCCTGGACGGCCTCAACGGTCGTATGCAGGAATTCCTGAAGAACCGGCCGGCTGTTGAAATGGGCGACTTGGCGGGTTCGCTTGTCGGCGAACCTGGAGATGTCAACACAGGGCCGGGGAAGGCCGATAAGCCTAATGCCGTGGACGTGCGCATTGCACAAGCCTTCGGCGGAGAGATCGCCAAGGCCGACGACAAGCTCGTTGAGCACCTAAAGTCCCGCTACAGCAGGGCAATGAACCGGGCGACCATCATTCCAGGCGAGACCAGCAAAGGCGACAAGGCCGGCGGCACGAAGGCAAAGTCTCCAGCGCCAGACGGTTTCGCCCGCGAGTTTGCGCAGACGGAAAGGCGCGCCGCCATCCTACGCGCTGAGACAGCGACGCAAGCCGGCCTCAATCCCTTGAGCGATGACTACGGCGCTGCGCTCGCCTTTGCCCGTATGAAGCAAGAGCCGACGCGTTCTTGGCATGCGAAAGCGAGCGAGACCCGGATCAGACAGATGCGAAATCGATAGTCCGGCCGCCGGCCAGATAGTGCCGCGCTCAACGCCGCCCTAGCTACACTTCCAACTAAAACGGGCCATGTGCCCGCGATCAGGAGCTGACATGACACTGGCAAATGGACGTGCGTGGGATGAAGTCCGCGCGGAGATGGAGGCTTTCAAGGATCTGGACTACGACTGGAAGGGTGGGCGGCTCCCCTCGTATATCTACTACTTCGACGAGGAGTTGCTAAATATCCAGCGCGAAGCATACGCAATGTATATCGTCGAGAACGGGCTTGGAAAAGGCCGTGCCTTTCCGAGCCTCCGGCGAATGGAAGACGAAGTAATCCGCCGCGGTTTGATGCTTTTGGGCGGTTCGGACCAGAGTGGGGGGATTTTCACCTCAGGCGGAACCGAGAGCATTCTGCTGGCCATGAAGGCCGCGCGTGAATGGGCGAAGCAGAGCGGCAAGAGGCGACCTTACAAGATCCTTCTATCTGAGACTGCCCATCCGGCATTCAATCGCGCTGCGGGTCTGATGGAAATTGAAGTCGAACGCCTCCCGATGCGTGAGCACGACTTCAAGTTTGATCTAGATAAGCTTAAGGGGGCGCTGGACGACAGTGTGATCATGATCGTCGGTTCCGCCCCCAACTATGCAGCCGGAACGTTCGATGACATCGCCGAGCTCGGAGAGGTCGCCCTTAAGCATGATCTTTGGCTGCATGTGGATGCCTGCGTTGGCGGATTTCTCGCACCGTTCGCACGTATGAATGGCAAGCGCATTCTGGATTTTGACTTGAGCGTCCCGGGGGTGAGAAGCCTTTCGGCCGATATTCATAAGTATGGTTTCGCGGCAAAAGGCGCGTCGCTTGTGCTCTTCGCCTCCGCTGAGGACAAAAAGTTCGCACACTTCGCCGTTGACTGGGCCAGAGGGACGTATCAATCGGAATCAAACCAGGGCACCAGGGCTGGCGGCGCGATCGCCACTGCATACGCTGTGATGAATGTGCTCGGGAACGACGGATATAAGCGCCTCGCCAAAATCACCTTAGACACCGTCGAACGTCTTACCGCGGGCATCGATGCCATCGAGGGGCTTGAGGTCATTCGGCCATATGAGCTGTGCATCTTCGCCTACAAGAGTGCGGATCCGGACATCGAGATTAATGCCGTTGCAGACCAGATGGGAAACAAAGGTTGGTTCATCGGTCGCTCGGAGCGGCCCGCTCCCTCTATCCAGATGGCGGTAAATCCTGTTCATGCGAAGACCTACGACGAGTATCTTGATGATCTCTCAGATAGCGTAGCCACCGTGCGAAAGCACGGCCTAACGTCACAGTTCGACAAAAACACCTATTAATTACGTGCAGGACACGCAGGTGTTTTTCAAGGTCTCGTGGTTGAGCCCGACAATCAGCGAAATGTCGAGATCGGCGCTGGCGCTTTTGTCGATGATCCGGGCACACTCCCTGCACGGTGACATCTTTCATAGGGCCGTCAGCCTCATCCGTTCTTTACCAGTGAGACATTGACGGTCGCGCATACTCGTCCAAGATCCACGCTGCTACCGGCGCTTGGGAGGGTGGCCTACGCCGTCCCAGACGAGGTGCCGGTTGCCCGAAGGTCGTTCGACCTTTCGAAGAGACTGGCGTCGGAGAGAAGGAGAGATCCAACGGATCAATAATAAGTTGCGGATTGAACTAAGCCGCCAGTCTCGACAATGAGAGGATTCGGTGTTCCAAACCCATCCTTCAGACAGGAGATCGAGATGGCCGAGATGAGCCCTCTGCGTCGCCCGATGATCGAGGACATGACGGTCGGCGATCTTTCTCCGGAACCTATCTTTATGCAGTCGGAAAGTTTAGCGGTCCCTTCGGCCGATCACCGGATCGGCTCGGCCTAGACGAGGTCCACGCCTTCCGGGTCCACCTTGTGTCTACGGGCATATCCTGGTCCGGATTGAACCAGATCGTCTGCGCACGCCGTTCCTTTGTGGCGTAACGCTCGGCCCGCAAACAATCCCGGAGCATATTCCGTATGCGCGCGAGCCTCGCCAGTTGCCGGTTGTTTTTTCGAGCGACGAGGTGGTCGGATTTCTGCAAGCCGTGTCCAGCTTAATGGCGGGTGGCTCCGACAACAGCTTATGCCGCTGGTCTCAGAGTCTCGGAGGTCTGTAGTCTTTGCGCCAACGATATCGACAGCTCAAGGATGGTGATCCACATCACGCGTGGCAAAGGCGGCACCCGCTACGTCATGCTGTCGCTGGAACTGCTCGGTATTCTGCGCAGCTATTGGCGCTTGGCGCGGCCAATGACATTCTGTTTCCTGGACGCGGTCCTGACAAGCCGATCGAGCCGTGGGTGCTGCATTCCGCCCGCCGTTCGGCGGTTGCGGCGGCGGGTCTTTCCAAGCACGTTACCGTCCATACGCTGCCGCATTCCTTTGCCATTCACCTGCTCGAGAACGGGACCAATATCCGCATCATCCAGGTTCTGCTATGGCCACGCCCACCGACGACAGCGCGCTACACGCAAGTCTCCACCGACAGGATCCGATCGAAGGCCAGTCCGCTCGATCGATTACGACTGGAGGTGACTCCGCCGGAATCGTGATCGGTTGCGCCCCACCTTCGAAGTCGCCGACATCTTGCGACGAAATGGGAACTCCTACAGGCGTGAGGACGCCGGTCATCTGGGCCGGCGAGCGACGCGTCATGGGTGCGATCGAAGCCTGCCGGACAACCCAGGCTCGGCGGGCACATCGATGCCTGCGACGATTGCGGTAGTATCCGCATCTCCTATTATTCCTGCCCTATGGGCAGATCCTGTAATGGAGAGACTGGCAGCGACTTGATCGCGCTCTTGTGTGTGCGGCCGCCAACTCTGCTCCTCATGATGAAGGGCGATTGACGAGCGCGATGAGCCTGTGGGACGGCTGGAACGCGCCGCGCCGCAGATGTGGCGGAACGCTCCATTCCATGGCGTCGAGCTTTTCTTTCGGATCGCCACACGTGCAGATTTCAGTCGTCAGAGTGGCGTGCCCCAGCCACAGCGACACCTTACGGATGTCCTGCGTTGCTTGCAGGATGATCATCGCGCATGTGTGCCTCAGCAGGTGGGGCGAGATGCGTTCTTGTCGAGGCAGGATGCGCTCGAGCAGCGGCTGATCTACTCGACCCCGATCTACGTTGGCGAATCGGTTCTCGCATCCTTCTAACCTCAATCCTCGGAATCCAAGGTCTGAGATGGTAGGACAGGATCATAAGAGGGGGTTGGTGGGAGTATTCCAAGCCGTTTGTATATGCGCTTCCTGGGGCCGCACGTTAGCACATTGCGGTTCCGGTATCGCAGGCCAACCACACATCAGGGCAGCGTCTATATCGCTTCTAGATGACGACGATATATAAACTGCATTTGACGGCAGCCGCCCGGACTATGATGATTTAATGAAGCGGCAACAATATGCCGACCGGCTACGAAATCGATGCACATCGAGAGGCATTTCTGGCTCTGCAGAGCGAGGCAACCAAGTCGCGCCGTTAGAGCACCAAAATCCGAGCTCGAACATCTCCGCGCTGCGCCTCCTTCAGCCGGTTTCTGGTGTGATGATACCGGCGCGCGCATAGGCAAGGTGCGTGACCGCCTTGCCACTGGGTCTTAAAGACCGGAATGGCCCAAGGAGCTACCCGCTGCGAATCCGTCGCCGCTAAGACTAAGGGGACTGTTAGCGAATGAACGATCTGGCTATCGCGGTGGAAGCGACCACGTCCGTGGCTCTGGCGCTACCGACGGGTGCGGGCCGGCAGTGACGCGCCGCTCTTGGAAGGTCGAGCAGATCGACCGATCCTTCATTGACAGGGCAACGGCCGCCTTCACGCATGAGGCCCAGTGTCATCGCTCGACGAGGTTGGAATTACATGACTATGCGCGGTTTTGAATTGGAGAAGCGTGCCGCTAGTGAAATCGCTGAACGCACCAAGACAACCAAGAGGCCCGAAATGGGAGAGCGCCGGCGCCATGCCTCGTGGATGGCCAATGGGTGGCTGAGCCTAAATTGCCGGTGCTCAATCCCTCCACCAACGAAGGATTTGCGAAGGTTCCCCATTTCAGCAGGCCAGAGAACACCAGGGCCATCGCAGCCCTGCATGTTTTTCCAGCGTGAATTTCTTCGCGAACTCGAGAGACTAAGCCCGGGCTGTACTTCATTAGCTGACGCAGCAGCCATACAAAAAGTCGCGCTAAATGCAGTAGCTAGTCTCACTGGCCATTGCCCGGGAACAGAACCGTGAGGAGCTAGCCTCCGGTTGCGACGAATGTGAGGGTATTGGCCAGGTTATTGCACCGAGCGGCTACTTTGAAGCTCCTTTCGCTACCAAGTAGTCGTCAGTGCCTTCGCGGCATCTCGCCGCCAGATGAGGACGATATAAAAACTGCATTTGACGCAAACCGCCGCGACGGTCGATTGTCTGACTGAACTAAGCGACAACTTCGCCCTTCAGTCGAATGCGTTATGTCGCAGCCGAACCCATCAACATAGCAAATTATTGAGGCGAGATATGGCGACCTCGGCGATTCCACTGACCGGTGTGCCTTTCCCGAGATCAGAGTACCAGCCCCGCAGCTGAAGTATTCGGGGCAGGGGTATGTCGCGCTTGAGCGGTTCACCGCGATTGTCGATGAGATCATAACGATATCAAACGGCTTATTTTTTCTGTGATTCCAGATTCGGTCAATCCTCTGCCTGCATCCTAATTTGATGAAAAAATAGGATGTCGAAGAGACGTCTGGAACTAGACGGAGACGAGCAGAGCTCGCCTGTTACCATTGCTCGAACAAAATACATAGGAGGAAACGAAGTGGCGAAAGAAACTTGGCAAGTGGGGATTGATGTCGGCGGCACCTTCACCGATGTTGTTGCCGTCGGATCCCGTTCGGGTATTCGCATTCACAAGACCGCATCTACGCCAGACGATCCTTCCGTGGGCGTACTTGCCGGGGTTTCTGCGCTGGCGGAGACCCAGGGACTTACGATCGCCCCGGCCCCGCCTGTTACGGGCTTGGGGGAAACGAGGCCCACCGTCACCGATGCCCATGTGGTGTTGGGGCGGCTGCGGCCCGGCGGCCTACGCAGACGGATCGGTCAACATCCACCCGGAACTCGCGTATAAAGCGATCTCGGAGCACGTGGCGCACCCGCTGGGTCTGACGGTGGAGGGGGCAGCGATCGGCATCATCCGCCTCGCCGAACAGAACATGCTGCACGCAATGGAGCGGACCTCTAGCGAGCGCGGCGTCAACCCTCAAGCCCTGACACTTGTTGCTTGCGGAGGCGCCGGAGCGCTCCACGGTGTGGCAGTCGCACGGCTACTAGGATGCCGGTCGGTCTTTGTGCCTCGGCTTGCCGGCGTCTTCTGCGCGTTTGGAATGTGCAATTCCAATATTCGTCACGACCTCATCCAATCCTGCATGGTCGAGCTCTCGGATAACACTCTTGCGCGAATTTCCGAGCAGGTTGCCGAGCGGGAGGGCGAACAGCGCGCCCGATTGCTTGCAAGCTTCTCCAATGAGGCAATCGTCCTCGATTGTTTTCTGGAGTTGCGATACCAGGGGCAGCAGTGGACCGTGCGCGTGCCGTTCTTTGGTCGTACGGACACGGTGCAAACGCTGCGGCATCGGTTTGAGGAAGAATTCTCAAGCATCTACGGTTACGTGCAGGAACGCAACCAAGTACAGATCGTCGCCTTTCACCTTATCGGCAAGGGCCGGTTTCCCGTGATCGCGCTGGAAGCCGCCGAAGCAAGCGCTGAGAGCCCGCAAGCCAGCAACACCCGCAGCGTTTGGATCGGTCCTCGCACAGGCTTCGTCGATGCGCGTGTATTCTCTCCCTCAAAGCTACATCCGGGGTCAACGATAATAGGACCTGCCGTCATTGAAGAACTGACGACGACCATTCTCATCGGAGCGGCGGACGTGTTGCTGGTCGATGAGGGTGGGAACTATTCGATTCAACTTTCTATCTCGGAGTTGTTGATTTTCACTGAGAACTGATGGAGTGGATGCCCCCTCCCGACGGCATCGCAATGTGCCAGAGTGATGTTCGCTAGAACGTCACTTAGAGGAGAGAGCATCCATGAGGGAAATTAGCATTGTTGGCTTGGATCTGGCAAAGCGGGTGTTTCAGGTGCATGCCGCTGGAAGCGACGGCGCGGTAGTTTTGCGTCGGAAACTGTCACGCGGGCAGGTCCTCGCCTTTTTTACCGAGCTGTCGAAGTGCATTGTTGCGATGGAAGCATGCGCGACAGCGCACTACTGGGCGCGTGAGATTGGCAAGCTCGGTCATGAAGTTCGCCTGCTCCCACCCGCTTACGTGAAGCCCTTCGTCAAACGACAGAAAAATGATGCGGCTGACGCCGAGGCCATTGTCGAGGCGGCCCTCCGCCCGTCGATGCGGTTCGTGGTTCCCAAGACAGAGAACCAGCAAGCCTGCTCTATGCTCTTCCGGACGCGCGATCTGTTTGTCCGCCAGAGAACGCAGCTTATCAACGCCCTTCGCGCTCACCTGGCTGAACATGGCGTTATTGCGCCACAGGGAATTGCGAACCTGGCCTTGCTGTCGGAGATCGTCGAGGAAGACAACCTCGGCCTCGAACTCATCGTCGTGGAAACCGCTCGGCTTTATCTTGAGCAGATCGAGATGCTCTCCTCTCGTATTGCCAGCTTGGAGAAGACGCTCAGATCGGAAGCAAAGCGCTCGGAGACCTCGGCCCGACTGGTGTCCATGCCTGGAATGGGGCCGATCACCGCCATGGCGATCGAAGCTTTTGCGCCGACCATGACCACGTTCCGGAAAGCGCGAGACTTTGCGGCTTGGCTCGGGTTGGTGCCCAAGCAGCATTCGAGTGGCGGAAAACAAGTGCTCGGGCGAACCTCGAAGATGGGCCAGCGGGATATCCGGCGGTTGCTGATCATCGGCGCGATGACCGTGATCCGATGGGCATGCCGCAAAACCCCTCCCGAGAACTCATGGCTGGCGCGTATATTGGCGCGCAAGCCACGCATGCTCGTTGCGATCGCGCTGGCCAACAAAATGGCTCGGTCGATCTGGGCAATGATGACGAAGAACGAAAGCTACAAGGAATCCGGGCTGGCTGTGGCGTAGCAAACGCTGGGCTGCAGCGAGAACGGATCGTCGGCGTGTGAGGGAGGTCAGCGAACGGTAAGGACAAAGATCGGTGAGAGTGGGTCTGGGAATGCATCCGGGTCAGTGAGCCACGAGCTCGTAGAACTGATTTGCACCAGGTCCGCGTAGCTCCATACCGGCCAGCGGTCGTATTCGAGCCGCAACGATAGGCCTGATACATGACCGCACCCGATCACACGTTCAAATCGTTCGAAGAAAACCTTGCATGAACGGGGGCATCCATACATGACCCGGCATTTCCACCGAGATTTGACCCGCCTTTTATGTATGTTTCGGTTCGGGGTTGAGGGTCAAGGTTCTGGCTTTCTCCTTCGCTTTTTTAGGCTCGTGGGCAGAGCTGTTCTTGAATCGGAAGCTGTCGTTTCCGGTTTCCAGGATGTGGCAATGATGGGTCAGCCGGTCGAGAAGCGCGGTTGTCATCTTTGCATCGCCGAAGACACTGGCCCACTCGCTGAAGCTGAGGTTTGTGGTGATGATGACGCTTGTGCGTTCGTAGAGTTTGCTCAGCAGATGGAAGAGCAATGCTCCACCTGATGCACTGAACGGCAGATAGCCAAGCTCGTCCAGGATGACGAGATCGGAATGCACGAGGCGATTGGCGATCTGGCCCGATCTGAGCCGCTGCATCTGGTCTCGGCTTGGGCAACCCGTCAGAGGCTCGTGCTCGGCCAGCAGGCGACAGACATAAAATCAAATGAAATCACTGCTATCCCGTTGCTGCTCGAGCGCCTTGAGTTGACCGGCGCGCTGGTCACTATTGACGCCATGGGAACGCAGGCGGCAATCGCCGAAGCCATTGTCGCCAAGGGCGGCGACTATCTGCTCGCGCTCAAGGCCAATTGGCCTGCCACCTTCGCCGATATCGAGCGCTTCTTCGCAGAGCCGCCGCAAAACATGCTGCAAACACCCGTCGAGACCATCGACAACGACCATGGCCGCCTTGAAGGCCGTCGCCACACCGTCTGCCATACGGTTGACTGGCTGTTCTCCGACCGCCGCTATCCCGGCGAACCGCGCTTCCCCCGGCTTGCCATGATCGGCATGGTCGAAACCCGCGTCGAACGCAACGGCAAGACCGAGCAGGAGCGGCGCTACTATCTGTCCTCCGCCAAGCTCGACGCCAAAACCTTCGCCCATGCCGTGCGAGCCCATTGGGGCATCGAGAACCGCCTCCACTGGGTACTCGATGTCGTCTTCCACGACGATCTCGCGCGTCTCAGAACAGCGCACGGACCGCAAAACATGGCCATCGTCAAACACATGGCCATGAACATCGTCCGAAACCCCAAGGACAAGCACAGCCTCAAGGTCCGACGAAAACTCGCCAATCTCAACGGCCACTATCTCGAAAATCTCATCCGTCAAAAATCAACGTTAACCTGAAGCGATTCCCCTGACTCTATCAGGTGCACACATACTTGTTTACCGACTTTATTCCGATGCTGCACGCCCGAGGTGTCTGCCAGTCGGACATTGAATCTATGCTGGAGGACAACCCGCGACGCTTCTTTTCCGGTGAGTTTCTGCCGAAAAGGTCGCTGAAATAGCTCTCATGTTCGCTGTCAAAGCTGGAGGCGAGGGTCAGGGGGGGTGAGGCAAGTGTCATTGCGGGTAGTTTCAATTCGGATCACGCATTGCCACCGCCGGGGTCATGGTCCTTTCCGAGGTTGAATGTCTCATGATGATGTTCGGGTCCGGCGCCTCCGCGTTTCCGACGATATGCAGATGAACTGCTGTCAGCCGTTTGACCGAGGTCGCCGCAACCATCGTCCCGCCGTAGGCGGTGAGGTGAACCGGGGCACCCCCGTTCCCGTTCGCCGGACCTACCTGCGTATAGGGGATCATCTCACCATCGGTCGAGACTGCCTCGTGGCGCGTGACCACCAGCCCGGATGGGTCGAAATTCTCCGGGTTGCCCTTCAGGATTACTGGAGCGCCGAGAGGCGCCGCGGCATTGAGGTCGAATAGGAGAACCTTCGGCGTGATCGGGTCCTGAGCCGAAATGAGGACCTCTCCATTGGTCTCGCGATGTTCCGCATCGAGAGACCGGTGGTGAACAGTCCCCTCGGCGGGCACGGTGTCCAGCGCTCGGCGCGTCCATTCCTGGCCGTCGGGGGTGAACATCTTGAAACGCGGAACGAGGTTGACGAGGTAGGAGATGATGAGCTTCCCAGGCGCGCTGCTACCTCAATTTCCTTACCGCTCAATCAATGTGACAGCACCTTTTCAGCGCCATGACATCAGCCGAGACGTCGCGCCGATCTCGTCCCGGGTGAGATCAACCCACTAGGAGTGGTAGGATGCGGTGCAACTGGAGACACGGTAACACTACCCCCAGCGAACAGGAGACAACAGTATGCAAGCCATACGATCGAGTTCGAGCCCGCGACAGCCTCTGGCCGTGATGCCCGATTGAAGGATATACACCACAGAATTTGGAAGTAGTTGCAAAGCGCCGGGTTGGCGCGCTTCTTCCGAGAAAAATTAGCCCGATCATCGATTCCCGCGGCGCATTAGGGCAGGCGGAGATTTGAAGTACAACATCGGAAGATGTGTCACTGATTAAGAACGTTGGATCGTAGTCCGTTCCCAGGTGAATTCTATAAGACGCTCAAAATATTCCGATAAGCGATGGCATAATCGTGCGTTGGATCGATCGGTTACAATGCCACTGCTTTGTTTCACGGTTAGATAGCTTTGCATCGAAAAGGAGAATGCCACTATGAGTGAAATGGACTTGATCGACAATTTTATTCCAGGTACCGATGTTGTTAAATGCACAGCGCGCATCGGGGCTGAAATCAGGAACATAAAGCTGTCGGCCGATTTGCCGGAGCAAGCCATCGCTGCGATAAACGGCCTGGTGCTTGAGCACAAGGTCATCTTCTTCCGCGACCAGGGTCATCTCGACGACGCTGAGCAGGAGCGCTTTGCTCTTCGTTTCGGGAAGCCCTCGCTGTATCCGGAGGGAACGACGCCCATTTTCGACATTGATTCCGCACGTGGCGATATCGGGGCTTACGTTTGGCATATCGATTGGTCCTGCATGGATGCCTATCCCAAGATTTCGGTGCTGCGAGGGGTTGTGATCCCGCCAGTCGGCGGCGACACCGTCTGGTCAAACACCGCGGCCGCATATCTCGACTTACCGTTGCCGCTGCAACGGCTTGCCAACGAACTCTGGGCTGTTCACAGCTTCCCCGGATCTTATCTCAGGTCCTCTACCGAGCCCCATACTGGACCGATGATCGAGACAGAGCATCCAGTCGTACGCGTCCACCCCGAGACCGGGGAGCGCACGCTTGTGCTCGGCGTTTATGTAACGCGTTTCGTTGGCATATCCAAATATGACGGCCAAAGGCTACTCGATCTCTTTGAGTCTCATGTCACCGCGCAGGAAAACACGGTGCGCTGGAAGTGGAAGCAGGGTGATATCGCGATCTGGGACAATCGAGCAACGATGCATTGTGCAACCAACGATTGCGGCGACCAACGCCGCGTCGTTCGTCGCGCGACCATTGAGGGCGAGGTGCCTGTCAGTGTCGACGGCCGGTACAGCGTTGCGCGTTTCAAGTTCGTCGGGCGAAATGAGAAACTGACACCTAACGAAACTTAGAACCGACCCCCTAGTGTCAGACGAGGAAGGCGATGGCTTCTCCTGTTTCTTGTCGGGCAGGATCCGTGGAAGGCGAGGCCGGAGGCGTCGTATGGCCGATTTGACTGAAGCGGCCGAGCTTTTTGATTCGATATGGATCATCTCGCCGGGATGCTCGCGCTCGTACCGGTGGACCGGTTCGGCCGGCTTGATATCGCTCAGCCGCGACAGCCAGCACCGCTTGAGAACCCGGCTGACGGTGGTAGGCGAGACGCCGACCTCATGGGCGAACGCCGCAGCGCCACGACGCGCTCGTCAACGACGCAGCAGTGGCCTGTGGCGTATCGCGAGGAACGGTCGGCCATGCCGGCCCGGCCTTTGGCCGTGGCGCTCGACGCAGCGCGCCACGATCTTGGCCGCTACGCGGTAGAACGCGCGCCGCATGGGCTTCGGAAAAAGCGCCTTCTATCACCATAGCCGCCATCTCCTCTCGACGCAGTGGCGTGAGACGGGCGTTCTTGTGGCCTGTTCATTCGGACCCTCCGATGGATGCTGAGCCTCGCAACTCAAGTCTTCTCTTCAGTCCGAATGGTCACCCTCCGCGAAGCTCACACTTAGCTGCATCTCGCCGCCAGATGACTACTATAGAGAAACTGCATTTGACGCAAACCGCTAGGACGGTTCAATGTCGTCTGAACCAAAGCTTGACGTTAAGCGACAGCTTCGAACATCAGCCCGATGCGTACTGTCGCGTAACCGAACCACAACATGGCAAGCCATTGAGGTGAGATATGGCAACGATGTCCTCAGCTATTCCTCTGACGGGTGTCCCGTTCCCGAGATCCGAGTACGAGCGCAGGCAGCTCAATGTGCTGGCGGCAGTAGCGAGCGCGGGGCTAGACGCACTTGTAGTGACTGCCCATGGCCATCTTCGGTATCTTAGCGGATATGATGGCAGTGGTGGATACTTCGCACCGTTTCCTTTGATCATGGTGCCCGGTCGGTCTCCAATATTTGTTGTCCGAGAGTACGACGAGCAAGCGGTTCGTTCGTATAGTTGCGTTGATGAAGTGGTTACTTATACCCACCAGCAAGACTTTGGGAAAGTGTGTGCCGACGTCCTTCGTCGGTATGGCTTGCAAAGCAAGACGATCGGTTTTGAGCTTGGCTGCTGGAACCTCGCGCTGTCAGATGTCAATGCGCTTCAGGCGCAGCTTCCCGACTTAAAGATCGCTGATGCGACTCGGCTAGTTTCTTCGCTGGCAGCGGTGAAGGGCGAGCTAGAACTCGAGTGCATGCGCGACGCAATGCGCATGACTGACCTGGCAGTGCGAACCTTCCAAGGCTCGCTACGGGAAGGTCTTACCGAACTGGAGATGGCAGCGACGATAGCGGCGGCCATCAGTGCAGAGGCCAGCAACGCTGGCGGGGAAGTTGGGCTTTCTGGCACTACCATTTTGTTCGGGGAAAGGACGAAGTTGCCGCATGCCCTCCCATCTCAGCATCCAATTAGTAATAACGAGCCGGCTTTTCTGGAAATCGGCGCATCAAAACACGGATACACCGTAGGGATGGTCCGGTGCGCTGTGCTTGGCCGACATCCTGAGGCTGAGTCTCTACACGCCTTGGCCGAGGAGGTCATTGAGGCCCTCGTTGCCGCAGTTAAGCCGGGCATCTCCGCGGCGGCAGTCGACGCTGCCGGCCGTGAGGTTCTGAAGCGATCTGGCAGAAAGGGAGTCTTTCGCCAACGAACCGGATACCAGACTGGCATTAATTGGACTGAACGCGGTGACCTGAGCTTGGAGCCGGGCGCGGAGGATATCCTGCAGTCCGGCATGACCTTGCACATGCCGAATATATTGCGCAGCGAAAACGGCTACTTATTCGGGGCTGGCGCTCACGTCCTAGTGACGGAGCATGGTGCAGAACTACTGAGCCAAACACCACCCACACTCTATCGCGCATGATGCCTAAGCAGGTCGAACCAGGGCGACGAATGGATTGAATGGGTGGCCGCAGTGCTGTCTCCGGGAATGTTTTTCGAGCATGGCTTGAAGGATCTTGTACAAACAAACGTAGCTCACGTTTTCTTGGAACCTGAGCCTTCTGAGCTCCTGCCTGAAGCTATTTCGCCCACGCCGGAGCCTGGATCAGGGCTTTATTCCGGCTACCTGAGTTTCCCTGAGCATCGCGCAAACCGTAGAGGGACCTTGGCGGATACCGTTGTCCCGGGGGCTCTGGCGTCAGCTGCATAGCAGCCGCGTGAGATGATTAGTTGAACGAGGCGTGCTCGCAAGAAGTGCTGATAGCGAACCAACAACTGCAAAAGATCTGCTCGGAGTGGACGATCCGGCCGATCGGGTGAGCGCGGTTATTAGCGGCATCGGGGCAGCAAGTTGCTGCGACACGAATTGGCGCGGGACCCTACCGACGTTGCCGCCAGCGAAAAAGAGGTCGGCGCCCCTATCATGTGAAACTCCGTGCCGCGCCTTTCGATATTGAGACGAAGCGCATCGTCGGCCGCGGCTCGGCCGCGTCTACGCCTCACAGATCTCCTTGCGCCCTCAGCACGGTTTTGTCTCCGATCTCCCCGGTTGATAGGGCCTGATGGGAGCTGTCGCATCGGCTGACCTCAGCCCTGAACGCCACCAAAAGAACGAGGCCAGATTCACATGAGCTCATCTCAGTTGTCGGGACCATCTCGCTTCTAGATGACGCTATATCTAAACTGCATTTGACGAAAACCTACGTGCCAACGATCATCGCTTACAAACGTGCTTCAGGCCGCAAAGCACACAAAATTTGGGAACGTACACGTGGTCAGCGTTGACCACTAAAAAGGGGAACTAAAATGAGCTTTTGGATAAATCGCAGAAGTTTCATGCAAGCGACCTCGTCGGCTATCGCAGTCGGCGCACTGTCCTCCGTCGTTCGGCCGGCTTCGGCGCAATCATCGGGTGAGTTAAGGGTGACCGTTGGGGGTGGTGCTGTGGGTAAAGCCACCATCGAGGCCTATGTCTTACCATTCGAAGCTGAGACAGGTATTAAGGTGACTCCGATCACCGACGATGCAAACATGGGCCAGATTGAGTTGATGGTGAAATCGAACAACGTTACGCTTGATGCTGGCTATGTATCGCAAGGTTCTGCCCTTACCTTAGATGGAAAAGGCCTCATCGAGAAGATCGATTATTCGATTTACAAGAAGGAAGAGCTAGACGGCATCGTTGAATTCGCTAAGCAACCGTTCGGCATCGCCTCGCTCATCTATTCGTACAACATGGTTTACAATACTGAAGCGTTTCCTGCTAGCAAGCCGAGGCCCGCGACCTGGGCCGATTTCTGGGACGTCGAAAAGTTTCCCGGCATCCGAACGATGGTGTCAGGGCAGTACGGAACGGAAGGGCCTTGGGAGCAGGCTCTGCTTGCTGATGGCGTACCCGCCGATCAACTTTACCCGATGGACATCGATCGCATCTTCACCAGTCTGGACAGGATCAAGCCGCATATCCGCAAGTGGTGGAGCACGGGCTCAGAGATCCAGCAAATGTTGCATGATAAGGCAGTTGATGTCGCGCAGTCATATGACGGGCGGGCGCTTCTTCTGATCGATCAGGGTGCACCCGTCGAGATCAATCGGAATCAGGCAATGCTACAATGGGACTATTGGGTGATTCCCAAGGGGGGTCCCAACGTGCAAAATGCGCAGAAGTTCATTGAATTCGTTACTCGCGCTGATCGCCAAGCGGCATTCTCGCAGCTCTTCCCCGAAGGTCCAACCAACCGCAACGCCTTTAAGATGATCTCGGATAAGGTCGCCCGCAAACTTCCTACCCATCCTGACTACATGAAGAGCAGCATTTCCATAAATGGACAGTGGTATAACGATATCGGGCCGGGTGGCCTGACGAACACCGAACGGCTAATTCAGCGCTGGAACGAATGGGTTCTTCAATAGACCTGGATTCCCTGGAGTTATTCTGGCCGGGCGAACGGTCACGTCGCTCGGCTTGCCGACCGCGAGATGAATGGATCCAACCAATCTACCCCCGTTTTTTGGCAAACTTGGGGATTGCGCATAAAGGCGGCCGAAAACTTCTAGCCCTGTGTTCCACGTCGAGTTGGGCGGCGGCAGCTATGATTAAATAGCAGGGGTCCGTCAGCGGTCGGATCATGCTGGAGGAGCAACAGTGAACATGCATGCAACTGCCCCCGTCACACTGTCAGAGGGTGCCGCGTTGGAGGAAAGCCGCGTTCCGCCGCAGATTGAATTCCGCAGCGTCACGAAGACATATGGGAAGGTCACCGCGGTCAGAGATTTGTCACTGACAGTTAGTCGTGGGGAGTTCCTAACCATTCTCGGTCCGAGCGGTTCGGGCAAAACTACAACCTTGATGCTGCTCGCCGGCTTCGAGGCCCCGACTGCCGGTGATATCTTGATCGCTGGCCGCTCCGTCGCCGCAGTGCCCTCCTATCGGCGGGACCAAGGCATCGTTTTCCAGAGCTATGCGCTGTTTCCGCATCTCACGGTGACAGGGAACCTGGAGTTCCCGCTTGAAATGCGTGGCATAAACACTGCTGAAAGGACAACACGGGTCCGCCGCATGCTGGAGCGCGTGCACCTCAGTGATCTTGGCGGCCGTATGCCGTCGCAATTAAGCGGCGGCCAGCAGCAGCGCGTGGCGCTTGCCCGCGCGCTGATCGCAGATCCGCCCTTCCTGTTGCTCGACGAACCGCTCGGCGCCCTCGATCGTAACCTCCGCGAGCAGATGCAGATTGAGATGAAGAGCCTACACAAAGAGTTCGGCATCACCACGGTCTGCGTTACGCACGACCAGGAGGAAGCGCTCACCCTGTCGGACCGCATCGTCGTCATGCGCGCGGGCCGGATCGAGCAGACCGACAGTCCGGAGGCCCTCTACGACCGGCCGGCAACACGTTTCGTGGCAAAATTCTTGGGTGAGGCCAACATCTTCGAGAATCACAACTTCAAGATTGAATCCGATGCAGAGCAGCCGTCCGGCACCGTGGCTATGATCCGGCCCGAACGTATCTACATTGTCGCTACTGATGCGCGGAAGCGCGGCGATGCAGACCTACGCCAGTCCGTTACTGGCACCGTCGACGACATGATTTATGCCGGGCCATTGCGGAAATACCATGTGCGCGTCGGCAGCAGCGTTTTTATCGTGCGTGAACACGTCGCCGCAGGGCAGCCGATCTTTCGACCCGGCGACGGAGTATGCCTTAACTGGCTGCGGTCCGACATTCGCTTTGTCGCGATTTAACGCACCAGGAGGGTAGACGTGATGAAGACCTTTCAAAAATTGGGCCAAATGCCAATTGGGCTAACCGTACCGGCCTTCGCCATCCTGCTCGTAGTATTCGGAATACCGATCATCCTTCTGTTCTTGACCAGCATCAATGCGCCGGCCTTTTCGGCAACCAACTATTATAACTTTTTTGGCCAGCCGGCGAACGTCCGCGTGCTCTTCCAGACCATCGAAGTGAGCGTCGTGGCCACCGTCATCTGCCTCATCGTCGGCTATCCCACAGCCTATCTGATCGTAACCGCCTCGAGGAGCGTGCGCATAACCCTCGTTGCGCTCGTCATCATTCCCTATCTCACCAGCGGGTTGGCTCGTACATATGCATGGATTGTCATTCTCGGCGATCGCGGCGTGATCAACAATGTGTTGCTCCAACTCGGGGTGATCCGCAGCCCGCTGCAGCTCATCTACAACACCATGGCCGTCTATATTGGCATGGTGCACATCATGCTGCCGCTGATGATTCTGCCTCTGGTTAGCGCCATGATGGGCATCGACAGATCGCTGATGGCGGCGGCCCGCAGTATGGGGGCGCGTCCGCTCACAGCTTTTTGGCGGGTTTTCTTCCCACTCAGCCTGCCAGGCGTTCGCAGTGGCTCACTGCTGGTCTTCGTATTCTGTCTGGGGTTCTACATAACGCCAGCTGCCCTCGGCGGGTTGCGTGATGCCATGCTGTCTACCTTTATCGCGGGGCAAGTCACAAGCTCCTTCGACATCTCACGAATCGCCACCTCAGCCTTCATCCTTCTTGCCATCGCCGTTGCCGTGCTTTCCATGCTAGGGCTCGACCTCGCTGGTGCACAGGGGCGCGCGCCGACATCAGCGCGGAAGTCTTGGGTTGTGCGGCTACCCGTATTCGGCATGCTGAAGCGCTATTTTAGTGAGTTTCTCAGTCCCTGTCGGGCGAAGCTATGGACGACCCGACTCTACCAGGCAGGAGATAACAGCCGCTTGTCGAACATCGTCGGCGCGCTGTTCGTATTGCTCGTAATGGTCTACCTTCTTTCACCTGGCCTCATCGTCATTATAATGTCGTTCAGTGCCGGAGCTTTTCTGGAATTCCCACCTTCAGGGCTTTCGCTGCAATGGTACCGATCCTTCTTCAGCGATCCGTCCTGGAATGGTGCTGCTTGGACCAGCATCCAGATCGGAGTAGCGGTGGCTATCCTTTCAACTATCGTCGGGACGCTCGCGGCCTATGGCCTCAACCGCACCCATCCGCGGCTGCGAGGCTTACTGACAATGGCGATTTTGACTCCCGTCACTATTCCAGTCATCGTCGTCGGCATCGCGACCTATCTTGGGCTGGTAAATCTCGGACTTATAGGCTCGACAACTGGGATCGTCCTTGCCCAAAGCCTCGGTGCCATTGGCATTGTCGTCGTGATCGTATCGGCGACGCTGGCGAATTTTGATCGAACGTTGGAGCAGGCAGCCAAAAGCATGCGGGCGAGCCCGCTGCAGACTTTTATGAGAGTGACGCTCCCGTTGATTCGGCCGGGAGTTATCGGCGGGGCCGTGTTTGCGTTCCTCCACTCCTTTGACGAACTCGTAATAACATCTTTAGTTAGCGGATATTCGATCCGTACCCTCCCTCTCAAAATGTGGGAGAACATACGCAACCAGATCGATCCCACGACCGCCGCTGTGTCGTCCCTACTAATGCTTGTGCCCGTGCTTTGGCTTATTGTCCTCTATCTAACCTGGTGGCGGTCCCGGCCGCGAGATCACCGCTCGCTCCCCGAACTTGCTACTTGAACTAAGGCTAACGGCGACGTCGCAGTTGGGTTGCCTCGTTTGCTAGGAATATCACAAGTGAATCCGGCTGCGCCAAGTTCACTCTCGCATGGCGCCGTGGCGCCTCCTCCCACACATCTTTCTGCGGGGTAGCCGGCGGAGCCGACCCCAACTGAGATCTGCCGGGCCGTTCGAAGGAGCGGGATCGAGAGGCGCGATGGCACATTGCCACGCGTGACGTTCCCGTCGCGTTTGGAACCGGCAACACGCCAATTGACGGAACGATTCTCAACCGAGTGTTTCCGGGTCGATCGAATGGCTCGGTGAGCGAACGGATCGCAGGTGCGATTTCGCGTCTATTTTTGCCTATGGTGGACAATATCCTCGATCTACACAGTTTTGGCCGACCTTGGACTGTGCACTGTCGATCATCTCACACCCCATTGCTGATGTCGACCAGATGACGAAGACGGTCAGCATTTCAGAGGCATTCAAGTGGTAAAGCCGAGTAGCCAACGATCGGTCGGGAAAAGCCCGGCCAAACACTAGAAACAACTTTCTCCCACCAGTTGAAATCGCCTTCACCGGGCATCGTCGAACCGCTGCTCGGTGATGGATGAAGTGACGCAGGGAAGGCGTCTTACATCCGATGGGTTCGCTGTCCACCGCTTCCATCGTATTCGCGCGTAATCGAAATCTATCGTGTTCGCCATCCGATCTCGAAAAGCGTTCCACCATCGTCACAAGTTAAATTCCCGATGGCTCACTGGTATGTCATAACCCCTTGTTGCATCGAATCTTACAGCGAAAGCGTGCGCAAACAAAAGGTCCCCTCGGTCCTAGACGCAAGCCCTTGACGGAAAACGAGGTCGTCGACAGATAGCGAAAAAGGACCGAGAGGCGCTCTTAGCCGTCCGGCTTCGCCTCGGAATCGCGTCCAGTATTCTATCGGAATGGGTGACCGACGGGGCGAAATGATCCGGAACAATATCTGGGTGACCTCAACGACCCCAATCAGAGGGACCTGCTAGAGCAGAATCTGATCACTCAGGCTCGTAATTGAGCACTCCTCGGCGGTGAAGCGTGGCAAGGCGTCGCGGATTGCGTCCCAAAGCTCGGGGATGTTGCGTGCGGCGGCTTTCCTGAGGATCGACTTCAGCTTGGAGAAGGCATTCTCGATCGGGTTAAAGTCGGGGCTGTAAGGCGGTAGGAAGAGCATTCGCGCGCCGGCCGCTTCGATCGCTTGGCGGGCGGCGGCGACTTTGTGAGCGGGCAGGTTGTCGAGGATGACGATGTCACCAACTCGAAGCGTAGGCGCCAATACATGCTCGGCATAAGCGGCGAACCATTCACCCGTCATCGGTCCGTCGAGGACCATCGGCGCAGTCATGCCCGTCAGGCGCAATGCGCCTGTAAAAGTAGTCGTTTTCCAGTGCCCGTGCGGGATCGGAGATCGGCACCGCATGCCCCGCTTTGCCCGTCCACGCAGGCGAGCCATCTTCGTCGATGCGCCGGTCTCGTCGATAAAGACCAACCGTTCGGGATCGAGATCAGGCTGGGCCTTGAACCAGGCGCGTCGCTGCGCGAGCACGTCGGGCCGATCCTGCTCGCTGGCGTGCGCTGTTTTTTTTGAAGGTCATCGAGTGACGGTCGAGAAAGCGCCAGATCGTGCCCGGCGCGAACACGACCGCATGCTCCGCCCTGAGAAATTCAGCCAACTCGACCAGTGTGATGTCGTCCTGACCTTCGATCACCGCTAGGATCGTATCCCGGTAGGCTTCGATCCGCTGGGAGCGCTTGTCTCCGCCTTGGGGCTTTGCCCGCGTCGCGCCGCTCTCTCGCCATTCGCGGACCCAGCGGACCGCGCTTGCCGCGGCAACACCGAAACGATCCGCCGCAGCCCGCCGCGACAGGCCACTCTCAACCGCTGCGATCACTCGCGAACGCAAATCCTCCGATATGGCTCTAACCATGCCTGCTGGCCTCCATACCCAGCCGACATGATGAATCAGATATTCTCCCCGATGGGAATCCCTCGCGATTCCATCAGGTCAGATTATGCTCTAGGAGATGCCCGCTGAAGGATACTGTCATCGCCGCCCTGGATGCCGTCATCTCGTCGCCAGAACACTCCAATCTACAAACTGAATTGGACACTTGCGGCCGCCTGCTGTCCACTGCGATCACTTAGTTGGAGCGATGCAGGCAACCTAAAGGCTCGATCCGCTGGCTTTCCCCGGATCCGCGTGCCGTCGGGATAATCTTTTGGAAGATACAACATACTAACGGAGTGTTGAATGGCACCGCTACCCCAGCGCTCTCTAGGAATTCTCAATCTGGAACGCGGGGACGCGGCGGGCGCCATGCCGGCGGCGCCACCACGCGGCTCCTTGATGAGTTCAGCTACTTACGATTTTCCCGTCATTTCGGAAACCGTTGTGGGTGCATGGGTGGACCGCGTTGTCCCTGGCGCGCCCGAGCTGGAGTCAGCCTGCGTGTCAGCAGCGAAGCGTCTAGTAGAGCGCGGCGCGGTGGCAATTAGCGCCAACTGTGGCTACTTTATCCGACACCAATCTGCCGTGGCGGCGGCCGTGAATGTCCCCGTGGTGTCTTCGAGCCTGCTGCTTCTGCCGGCGCTACTCGGCCAATTGCCCGCCGCCGCTAAGCTCGCCGTTCTGGTCGCCCAGCCGAAGCACTTGAGCGAAGATATGCTCGGGATCACCGATCCGTTTGCACGGGCCAGGGTGGTCATCGGAGGGATTGAAGATAGCGCACTCGTGCGAAATGAGAATATGCGACCACCGCCGCCGACAGATATGGCGGCTATAGAAAAAGATGTCTTGGCGTGCGCCGAGCGTATCCGCGGTTCACATCCAGATATCAAGGCCTTTCTATTCGAGTGCACGGCAATGCCGTTGACGGCGCCGGCGGTTCGGCGAATGACAGGCCTGCCTGTCTACGACATTACGACCCTCTGCCGAATGACCTTGGCGTCCGTCGCCTGAGGGACTGAGCGCGTCAAAAATACGCGGTCGAGCCTAGCGCCTAACTTGCCGTGAAACTCACAATGGGAGAACGATCATGTTCACGATATCACGCCGACATCTTCTAAAGAGTGCAGCTTCGGTTGGGGC
Organism: Mesorhizobium sp. M0870; assembly: GCF_040319775.1. Lineage (NCBI taxonomy): Bacteria > Pseudomonadati > Pseudomonadota > Alphaproteobacteria > Hyphomicrobiales > Phyllobacteriaceae > Mesorhizobium > Mesorhizobium sp. M0870. Next base: position 9,509 of record NZ_JAMYOI010000041.1, on the reverse strand, counting down.
TGCTGGTGTTGGTCTCTCGCTCGCGCGGATAGCCGGGGCGCGTGCTGCCGAGACGATCACTGTGGTTGAATGGGGCGGAGACTACATCGACGAAATGAAGGCAATGGCCGCCAAACTTCCGGAAATCAATGTCAATTGGATACTGCATACAGGTGGTTCCGCGGCTATTCTGCCGAAGATCAAGGCCATGTGGCCAAACCCCGGCATAGATGTCCTCACCGGATGGGATGTATCGTGGCAAACAGTCGCCCGTGAGGGCTGGGCGGAGCCGGTTACCTTGGAAAAGGTTCCGAATCTTGTCGATATTCCAGAAAAGTTGCTCGTCAAGGACGAACGTGGAAACATCGTAAATATCCCTCGTACGATTACAGGCCTTTCCTGGATGTATCGGGAAGATACCACTCCATTCGAAATAGCTAAGCTTGACGACCTTTTAGACCCCCGCCTTAAGGGCAAGATCTGCTTTCCTATCCCCACACTGAATCAGAACGTCCAGATGGTCTCGTTGGCGCTCTACAAAGGCGGCGACGAGAAAAACATGGAGCCGGCATGGGACTTTATGAAAGAGTTGGCTCGAAGCGGCAATATTGGTAGAGTCGCAAACGCAGATATTGACGTCTCGAACTCCCTTAGCTCGGGAGAAACTAGCATAACATTGAATAGTAACGGGACCTTCACAGAGCTGAAACGTCGTAACTTTAAAATGCGATTGCTTAACAGGATGGACCCAACAACAACAGGGTTCCGAACGTTCTACTTGCAGGAAGGTTGGTGCGTACTGAAAGGCGGGAACACAGATGCCGCGTTCAAGTTCGTTAATTTCCTTATTAGTCCCGAAATTAACGAGCTATACAATCGGCATATTGGCGCTATACCTGCAAATATAAAGGCGGCCGTCCCTGACGAGGCAAAACCGTTCGTATTCAACAACGAGGAAATGAATAAGTATGCCTACGTTCCCGACTGGTCATATGTTTCCGAACAGTCCGATGCGTGGATGAAGCGCTGGGAGCAAGAAATCCAACCTCTACTCTAGCGGAAGCCGGAAGAATCTCTGCGTAAGCGCGCCGGCCAGGGGTCCAAATGAGACAATCTAAATCCCAGTTACTGCTGCTGCTTCCGGCGGCAGCAGTATTTCTCCTCTTACTTGTGCTGCCGCTATTGACAGTCATTGCGGAGAGCTTTCGCACATTCACGCCAGGCCGTATCGGGGCCGTGGCGGGGGCCCCGCTTACCAATAAGAATTATACGGACTTCTTCAGCCCGGTCTATGCGAGGTACTTTGGCCAAACCTATGTGTTGGCGTTCTTCGCGTCCGTGATCGCTATCATCATAGCGTTTCCGGTCGCTTATTATATTGCGCAGAATGCATCTGCGAGTGTGCGGAAGATCTGGATATCAGCTCTCATCGGGCTAATGTTCTTAAGCGCATTGGTTCGGATCTATGCGATCGAATTGACGTTTGGTTCTGTCGGGATACTCGCCCCGTTCATGTCCTTTTTTGGCGTCAACATGAACGGCAGTGCATATATTAACATCATCATCATCGTCGGATTGCTCCACTATGCTATACCAATATCTATCTTGATCATGATAGGCGCGATTCTGAATCTCAATCCTCGCTTGCCTGAGGCGGCGCAGTCTCTTGGCGCGTCGGCACTAGAGTCACATCTTTCAGTAACTATCCCGTTGTGCATTAAGGGAATCGTGTCCGCATTTTTGGTTTCAATGACATTTGGCGTAAGCGCTTTCGCCATCCCTTGGATCCTCGGGAGAGGAAGGGTGCAGTTTATTTCAAACATTATCTACAGTCGCTTCAGTGAAGTATCGAACTATCCCAGTGGGGCGGCAATATCGATTATCATGATGATCCTATCGCTTCTAATGATTTTTATTATCTCTAGAATTGCAACGTTCTTTGATAGGACATGAGAATGCTCAGCAAGCGAAACGCAGACGCGGGTCTTGGGGTACTCCTAAAGGCAGTAATTGCGCTGACGGCAGTGTTCTTGCTGCTCCCAGTGTTGATGACCGTGGTCATGTCATTTGACTCTCGTAACTATCTTGGTCAATTTCCTCCGCCGAGTCTGTCGACGCAGTGGTTCACCAAGTTCGCCCAGAATGGCTATCTCTGGTCCGGACTCCAGACGAGCCTGTTGCTGGCGACCGCGGCAACCGTCGCCGCGACTACGATTGGGGCCTTGGCCGCGCTGGCAATCAGTCGAATGTCTGCGCAATGGCGGGATTCTGTCACGACGGCCTTCCTGTCGCCTCTAGTGCTGCCGGGAGTTATCATTGGGTTTGCATTGCTGCTGGCATTTTCGGCAGTGAACGTGCTGCCGACATTTCTTAAAATGCTCGCTGGGCACCTTATCATCACAATTCCCTTTACGATCAGAATGACACTGGTTGGGTTGACTGGCATAAGTGCCACGCTGCGTGAAGCTGCATTGAGCCTTGGCGCCCATGAACGCCAAGCTTTCTTCACAATAACCTTGCCGCTCGCTAAGAATAGTATTGCCGCTGGTGCGATCTTTGCCTTCGCATTCTCCATGGATGATTTGACAATCAGCCTATTCTTGAGCGATTTCAATACGTATCCGCTTCCCGTTGCTCTCGTGAGTCTTATGCGGTCGAACTTCGATCTCACTCTCGCCGCGGCCGCCGTCTTTCTGATGGGGCTAACTGTCGTCATTTTGATCGTGCTCGATCGCGTATTCGGTCTCGACCGGGTAATCGGCCACGGCATCTATAAGGCTTGACTCAATGAATGTTCTTGAACTGAAAAACGTCACTAAGAAATACGGCGAATTTGTAGCCGTTGATGGCGTCTGCTTGGAAATAGAAAAAGGAAAGATTCTTTCTCTCTTGGGGCCGAGTGGTTGCGGGAAGTCAACAACGCTACGCATGATAGCTGGGTTTACAACGCCGAACAGCGGAACTGTGGCAATCGCGGGGGAAAACGTTGACCATCTGAAGCCCTACGAACGCAATGTTGGGCTTCTGTTCCAGGATTACGCGCTTTTCCCGCACATGACGGTGGAGCAGAATGTAGCCTATGGACTGCGGTACCGCGGAACACCGAAGCCGATGATACCTGCTCGAGTCCAGCAGATGCTATCACTTGTACGCATGGTCGGTATGGCGGCCAGATATCCTGGCCAGCTAAGCGGTGGACAGCAGCAGCGCGTGGCGCTTGCCCGGGCGCTGGCAACTGACCCCCAAATCGTCCTCCTGGACGAGCCTCTATCCGCACTTGATGCCAAGCTTCGCCTGGAGTTGCGTATCGAGCTTAAGGAAATCCTCAGATCAGTAGGAGCGACCACCATTGTCGTCACGCACGACCAGGAGGAGGCTCTTAGCCTCGGTGACGAAGTCATTGTCATGCATGCGGGAAAGGTGATTCAGCGCGGTTCTCCGACGGAAATCTACAAGGCGCCGGCAGATAAGTTTGTAGCGGAATTCGTTGGCAGATCCAATTGGTTCTGCGCAACCAGACGTGGTCGTTCAAGTGGAGACCTTAGCTCCTATATGACCAGCAATGGAATTGAGATTCGCACGAGATCAGCTCAATCAGACCAGCGCGGAGGTGCTGATCTATGCATCAGACCGGAACATATTGAACTTGTCGACCTCACAAATGGTGTTGTGAGTGATGAACCAGACCAGAATGTCTTAGAGGGTGTCGTAGTCGACGTGGCGCCTCTAGGGGCCGATGTGCATGTGGTTGTCGACCTACCGGGTGAGATTCGGTTGCTGGTAATCCGAAAGGATGTCGGGAAGATTCCCACGGTCGTGCCGGGACAGCCCGTGCAGCTTTGCTTTTCAGCATCCGATGTTCTGGTGTTCCACACCTGAGAATCGGCGAAGTTTATCGAATTGCTGGTCTCGGCGGCTCTCGCCAATCAGACCGCCCGGATTGCCTGGGCTCTTCTCGCCCGCGGCGCGACAGTTCAATCCTTACCGGATCGGCGCCTGCTGACCGGCACCAGTAGCAACAGGGGTACGCCTCCGGCGAAGGCCGCCTTGCGGGAGCATGGCACGGTAGCGAGGGTGCGCTCTTAAGGTCGTCGTTACCGAGCGTAGTTAGCAGCACAGCATGACAGCATGGTAAGCGCTGTTCCGGCGCTACCTTTCGCGCGTGGTCGTGAGCGACGATGCTCGGAGCCTTTGAGGGCTTCGACACATGACGATTTCAGAGCTTACGCTTAAATCCAACGATCCCGAGCCCGCGCGGCGTTTCGAGGTGTTCACGGGCTCCGGCCGACGGCGCGAATGGTTGCCGGAGGAGAAGGCGCGGATCGTGGCGGAAAGCTACGATGCCGGCGAGACCGTGAGCGCGGTGGCCCGGCGATATGCCTTGTCCCCGCAGCAGCTGTTCGCCTGGCGCCGGACCGCGCGGGTGCCGTTGGCGAATGCGCGGGCACCGGAGCCATTGTTTGTTCCAGCAGTGGTCGCCGCACCGGAGCCCGAACCGGCGGGGAAGCGCGCGAGATCGACGCGGAAGCGGAAAGCCGCCCGGGAAGCCGGCGTGATCGAGCTGGAGATTGACGGTGTCGCCATGCGGGTCGGTCGTGGCGCCGACGCCAGGACGGTGGCGGCGGTGATCCGCGCACTGAAGGCCGGGTCGTGATCGGGCCGACCGGCGCCGTGCGCGTCATGGTGGCGACCAAGCCGGTAGACTTCCGCAAGGGCGCGGAGGGACTGGCGGCGCTGGTGCGCGACACGATGGGCGCCGATCCGTTCTCCGGCGCGATCTACGTCTTCAGGGCCAAGCGCGCCGACCGGGTCAAGCTCGTCTACTTCGACGGCACCGGCGTGTGCCTGCTGGCGAAGCGCCTGGAGGACGGGAAGTTCTGCTGGCCTGCGATCACCGATGGTGTGGTGAGGCTGACGGCGGCACAGCTGCAGGCGCTCCTGGAAGGGTTGGATTGGCGGCGTGTGCATGACGCCCGCGAGACGCGCGCGCCGGTCGCGGCAAGTTGATTCAACGGATGGCCAAGACGCTGGCAAAGCATTGGAATGCATGACTGAATCGGCTTCGTGAGCAATCCGGCCGAGCCCCTGACCAACGATCCGATCGCGCTTCAGGCGATGCTCGCGGCAGAGCGCGCCGAGAACGAGCGGCTGCGCCAGATCATCAAGGAGCTACAGCGTCACCGCTTCGGCCGCAGGGCAGAGAGCCTGCCGGTCGACCAGCTGCTACTGGGCCTGGAAGAGGCAGAGCAGGTTGAAGCCGAGGGCTTCGCGGCGGAGGACACCGCCGATCCCACCAAGCGCGAGGCTCGCGCCAGCAAGCGGCGCGCCAACCGTGGGTCACTGCCCGCGCACCTGCCGCGTATCGAGCAGGTCATCGACATCCCCGACAAGGTCTGCCCGTGCTGCAAGGGAATGCTGCACGTCATGGGCGAGGATCGCTCCGAGCGCCTCGACATCGTGCCGGCCCAGTTCCGCGTGATCGTCACGCGCCGGCCGAAGTATGCCTGCCGGAGCTGCGAGGAGGTCGTTGTGCAAGCGGCGGCTCCGCCACGGCTTGTCGAGGGGGGCATCCCGACCGAGGCGACCGTCGCCCATGTTCTGGTCGGCAAGTACGCTGACCACCTTCCGTTGTATCGCCAGGCGCAGATCTATGCCCGCCAAGGCGTGAACCTGGATCGATCGACGCTCGCCGACTGGGTCGGCAAGGCAGCCTTCCTGCTCCGGCCGATCCACGAGCGGCTGTTCGAGCGGCTGAAGGCGTCCGGCAAGCTCTTCGCCGACGAGACCACGGCGCCGGTGCTCGATCCCGGGCGCGGCCGCACCAAGACGGGCCAGCTGTTCGCTTACGCCCGCGACGATCGCCCCTGGGGCGGGATCGCTCCACCCGGCGTCGCCTATCTCTATGCGCCCGACCGCAAGGCTGAACAGCCGCTGCGGCACCTTCAGGGCTTCGTCGGGATCCTGCAAGTGGACGGCTACGCCGGATACCGGGCGCTGGCCGAGCGCAACGCCGTGAGCCTGGCCTTCTGTTGGGCGCATGTCCGTCGCCGCTTCTATGAACTGGCGCAGTCCGGACCTGCGCCGATCGCAACCGAGGCTCTCCAGCGCATCGCCGAACTCTACAAGATCGAGAGCGAACTGCGGGGTCGCCCAGTTGAGGAGCGCCGCGCCGCTCGCCAGCAGAGGAGCCGACCCATCATCGACGCTCTCGACCCGTGGCTGCGCGAAAAGCTCGCCTTGGTCAGCCAGAAGACAAAACTCGCCGAAGCGATCCGCTACACGCTCGCGCGCTGGGCTGGACTTGGTCGCTTCCTCGACGACGGCCGCGTCGAGATCGACTCCAACGTCGTCGAACGCGCGATCAGACCGATCGCCCTCAATCGCAAAAACGCGCTCTTCGCCGGTTCCGACGGCGGTGGAGAGCACTGGGCGACCATCGCCTCGTTGATCGAAACCTGCAAGCTCAACGGCGTCGACCCATATGCCTACCTCGCCGACGTCATCGCCCGCATCGTCGCCGGCCATCCGCAAAGCCAGCTCGACGACCTGCTGCCCTGGGCCTACGTCCACGCGCCACTCAAGGCCGTGGCCTGAGAACAGCGGTTACACAGCATGAGCCATGTGACGTTATTGACCGGGCCTGAGCGTCGTCGTTGGAGTGAAGAGGATCAGTGCCGGATACTGGCCGCGGCATTCGCGCCCGGAGCCACAGTGGCGGCAGTGGCGCGTCAGTACGAAATCTGGTCTATCCGCTAGCGGTTGAAGCCGTGAAGCGCATCGATGCCCTGTTCGATAATCGAACGCGAGATCAACGGCCTGTCGCCGGCCCGCTGGTCACCGAGCTCGAGCGCTGGATGATCGAGACGCGCGACAAGCTCTCGCGCGGACACGATCTGACCATGGCCTTCAACTACATGCTGCGCCGCTGGTCATCCTTCACCCGGTTCCTCGACGATGGACGGATTTGCCTATCTAACAATGCAGCCGAACGAGCCCTGCGCGGCATCCATTGCCAACCGAGGGCGTCCATTTGCCCAGGCATCCGCGTTTCCTTCAATTGCGACGCAGCAGCGGTCGGGCACTATCTATCTCGGACGCAGATGGAATCCATCTATAGTCGATAATTGGCAGGCCCCGCGGATAAGGCTAACTACTTACTAAAGCATCCATGGCTGTCGAAAACCAAGGGCCTTGCGTCCAATTTGAGAAAGGTTCCTCTATGACAACCCAACCGCAAAGAGCCCTCGGAATTATAGGACTGGACATCGGGCCCGCGCCCGGTGAATCTCCGCCTCCGCAGCCAGGCTCTGTTTTCAATCCGGCAACCTTCGACTTCCCAATAATCATGGAGACGGCGGCAGGAGCTTGGACGGAGAGGGTCATCGCTGGCGATCCCGCTCTCGATCCGGCCTACATTGCAGCTGCCCGGCGGTTAGTCGATCGCGGAGCCGTCGCAATAACCGGGGACTGCGGCTACACTATCCGGCATCAAGCGGCGGTGGCTGCGTCGGTGAATGTACCCGTGGCGATGTCCAGCCTGCTCCTGGCGCCGACATTGCTTCGCCAACTGCCGCCAGCTGCCAAGCTCGCTGTCGTGGCCGCCCAGGCGCGACATTTGGGTGAAGATATGCTTGGGGTCGATGATCCTGCCGAGCGCGCGAGGATCGTTATTGGCGGCATCGACGGCAGCAAGTTGGTGCAGAATGAGAACATGCGACCGCCGGCATCGACGGACATCGCCGATATTGAGAAAGACGTCGCCGCGTGTGTCGCGGAACTCCGCGCTGCGCATCCTGGAATTGCCGCGCTGCTATTTGAATGTACAATGTTCCCGATGGTCACACCAGCAATCCGCCGTTTGACAGGCCTGCCCATCTATGACACCGCAACGCTTTATCGGATGACGTTCGCAGCCGTCGCCTAACCGCTCCTAACGGGCCTTCCCGATTCAATCCCTCATGAGCTTAATCCCTCGCCGAGTGCTTGCTTCTGTCCGCAGTCGACGCTGGGCCGCTGCTGCTGGGTCTGCTGAGGACCGGCTGGCCGATCTAGGAAAGCGCAGTCACCTGGGCGCTGCTTGAGCGGTAGCGACCTAGCCCATCCATCGTCCCGGCGAAGGGACCTTGCTCCAAAGGGCTGATGTCAGTGCCCGTCTGAAAGTCTGTCTTGTTGCGTCCTTCCCTGCTCAGGCGACCATGGCTGGCGTCGCCCTGTGGGGAATTACGTTGGTGTTATCCCTCAGCATGTGGTGCAACACCATCGCCAGCTTGCGGGCCAGCGCAACACGCGCCTTTCTGGGGCCTGCACGTCTGGCGGCCGCCGCCCAGCTCTTAAGATCCGAGCCTTTTGACGGCCGGGTCAAGATGACGTTGGCCGCCTCGTAGAGCGCGGTTCGTACGCCCACATAGCCGATCTTCGAGATGCGACCGCTATAGTAGATTTCGCCCGATTGATACTTCTTTGGCGTCAATCCGAAATGCGGACGCCTAGGCCGGGCGTCGTCATGAGTCGACATGTATTGTCGTCCTAACCGGCCATGGGCCATGGCGCGCATCTTTTCGTTCAAAACCTGCAAATTCGTTCGTAAGCGCGTCGCGCACCTTCAACCGCGACGCGGCGATCGCCTCCAAGGTCGGATGACCTTCAATCAGCTCGCCAATCCGTGCCGCGTAGGTGCGCCGCGTGGTCGGTCCTACATTGAGGCCGAAGCCGCACGGAATGCCCCGGATGCTCATCTCGATGTCGTGAAGCTTTCCCTGGATGAGCTTTCGTGCGGTCAGCAGCGCTTGGCCTGCTGCCGGTTTTTCGGACACGAGGTTAAGCTAACATAGCTTGTTCCTCGAACTCCACGGGGCTCAGATAGCCCAGCGTCGAGTGCTTCCGCCGGGGGTTATAGAAGCATTCGATGTAATCGAACACATCCGCTCTGGCGTCATTCCTCGTCCTGTAGACCTTGCGGGCTGTCCGCTCGGTCTTGAGCGACGAGAAGAAGCTCTCCATCGCAGCATTGTCCCATACGTTGCCCGACCGGCTCATCGAACACGTAATGCCGTGATCGGCCATCAGGCGCTGGAACTGCTCGCTCGTGTATTGCGATCCCTGGTCGGAATGATGCAGCAGGCTGTCGGGCTTGCCCCGGCGCCAGACCGCCATGATGAGGGCGTCGGTGACGAGCTGTGCTGTCATCTCGGCCTTCATCGCCCAGCCGACGACCCGCCGGGAGAACAGGTCGACCACGGCGGCAACGTAGAGCCATCCTTCGGCGGTCCAGATATAGGTGAAGTCGGCGACCCATTTCTGATTCGGCGCCGAGGCCTCGAGGGCGCGGTCAAGGAGGTTGTCCGACACAACCGCTCGCTCGCCCATATCCTTCGGCAGTGCGCGGCGCCGAGGCCTGGCACGCAGACCGTTCTCCCGCATAAGCCTCTCGATGCGATGCAGGCCGCAGGACAGCCCCTCAGCCAGCACGTCGTGCCAGACGCGACGGGCGCCATAGGTGCGGTCGCTGCTCTTGAAGCTACGGTCGATCC